>JAACSL010000043.1 GCA_009993955.1 Paraglaciecola sp. | reverse complement strand
TCTTTGAACAATCATTCACAATTAACAGCTTACAGGCGCAACGTGTCGTTGACCGTGTTTTTAGACGGACGGTCAGTGCGCTTTACGGAATCGATGTCATCCTACGCATCATTGGCGATGAGACCGAAATTGATGAAGTGGAACAGATCATTAGCCAGTTGATCGGGGATTGCGCTAAGGCGGTAGACAACGAACAAGCTCGCTTGGACAAACTGATGGAGTCCAACGGCATCGATGAAGTACCTGACTACACCGACCCGATTACCTTCAACGCCAAAATCAGCTCGCCTCAGGTTGGCCAGTTTGTTGGCTTAGTTCGCAAACTCGATGCATTGATGATCTCAATGGACACCCTCTGGTTATCTAGCGTGCTTAGCAACAAACAACGTGTTGACGGCAACTACGCATGGCAACAGCGAATTATCAAACTGGCACGACGCATTATTGATATCGAAATTCGAGCACGAAAATCAGCCCAAGCTAAGGGTAAAGAAGCTGAAGTTGAGCAAGCGGTGCCTTCAACCGATGACGATATCACTGAAGAGGAAACAGATACCCCCGCCAACTAGCCAACTAGCCAACTAGGATCCCATCAACCAGCCCCTCTCAAAGGGGCTTAGTCTTTACCGTCCATAAAATTCACTTTTTCCTTGAAATGCTGCTGAACAAAACACATAATAAATTTATTATATAACAAATTTGTTATGGAGCGTGTTATGAAGGTACTCTTCTTATGCACTGAAAATTCGGCCAGATCCATTATGGCCGAAGCATTGTTAAAATATCATGGTAAAGGTGACTACGAAGTCTATAGCGCAGGGACTGAGCCACATAGTGTTGATAATCGAACTCTGTCAGCTATTGAACACTTTGGATTAAGTACCGATGGCTTACGCTCAAAACACCTTGATGAAGTTAGCAATATTCACTTCGATTTCGTCATTACACTATGTGATAAGGCCGCAATAGAATGTGATAACCGAGTCAAAGGCACCAACTGTCTTGCTTGGGATTTTCCAGAGCCTCGTTCCCGGAAAGATGCCAACCCGTTTGAAAAAACGCTACAAGAACTCAATGAACGCATAAAAATGTTTTTGCTTATACAACAAAAGCAAAAACCCTCGCCTATAACACCTACTACTTTTTACAAAGCCTTAGCTGATGATATTCGCCTGAAAACACTGTTAATTATTGCAGTGGAAAAAGAAGTGTGTGTTTGTGAATTAATGATTGCATTGGATGAAGAAAGCCAACCTAAGGTTTCTCGTCACCTCGCACAACTCAGAAAGTCAGGCATTCTATCTGACAGAAAACACCAGCAATGGGTATTTTATTCAATTAATCCAACATTACCTGTTTGGATGAAACAAATTATCTCATCAACAGTAGTGAATGAGCCGATTTTCATCAAACAAGAGTTAGCTCGATTAAATACGATGGGTGATCGACCGACCCGAGTGGCTAGCTGCTGCGATTAAGGAAATTAAATATGGGCATTTTTGAGCGTTATTTATCTGTTTGGGTTGCGATATCAATTGCTGCTGGTGTAGCACTGGGGGTTGTTTACCCACCTCTTTTTGAAGCTATTGCAAAACTTGAAGTTGCCCATGTCAATGTGGTAGTTGCTGTTTTCATTTGGGTAATGATCTACCCAATGATGGTGCAAGTTGACTTTTCAACCATCAAGGAAGTCGGCAAGAATCCACAAGGCTTGGTTTTAACTTTAGTGATTAACTGGCTTATAAAGCCGTTTTCAATGGCGGCATTAGGTTGGTTATTTTTTGAAGGCTTATTTGCTGAGTTCGTATCACCTGAAACCGCACAAGAATACATCGCTGGAATGATTTTACTTGGCGTAGCTCCGTGTACGGCAATGGTATTTGTTTGGTCACAACTGACTAAAGGCGATGCAAACTACACGTTAGTTCAAGTTTCGGTTAACGACATCATCATGATTTTTGCGTTTGCCCCGATTGCAGGGTTATTGCTTGGGGTAACAGATATTCATGTGCCTTGGGGGACCTTGTTTATCTCGGTTATTTTGTATGTGTTACTGCCTTTAATCGCTGGAGCACTTACTAGAAAACACTTAAACAGTTCAGATCGTGATGAAACGGCTATCACAACCTTGCTAGAAAAGCTAAAACCTTTTTCAGTCGTTGGCTTGTTAGCGACAGTAGTACTCCTTTTCGGCTTTCAAGCGAACACCATTCTAGATCAACCACTCAATATCTTGTTAATCGCGATTCCGCTGGTTATTCAAACTTATGGCATTTTCATTATTGCCTATTTTATCGCGGTAAAACTTAGGCTTAAACACAACATTGCTGCACCTGCTTGTTTGATTGGCACATCAAATTTCTTTGAATTGGCAGTCGCAGTGGCGATCTCCCTTTTTGGCTTACATTCAGGCGCTGCATTGGCAACCGTAGTTGGGGTTCTGGTTGAAGTTCCCGTCATGTTAAGTTTGGTGTGGTTTGTCAACCATACTCGGCATTGGTTTGGAGAAGTCTAATGTTTGAAGTTTTCACGCGCTTTGCCGATTGGGTCACCTTTTCCCTGCTTGCACTCTCACCAGAGTCGAAATTAGGGGATGCGACACATTTTTTTATCGAAGATGTCAGCAAGATATTCGCCTTGTTACTGATCATGATTTACGTGATTGCGCTCCTACGCGCATCGCTTAATGTCGAACGCGTTAGGGATTATCTGGCGGGTAAAAATCGTGGAGTCGGTTACCTCTTAGGCTCCAGCTTTGGTGCGATCACTCCTTTTTGTTCATGCTCTAGTATTCCTGTGTTCTTAGGCTTTACCTCAGCAGGTATTCCCGTTGGTATTACCATGGCATTTCTGCTCACTTCCCCACTGATAAATGAAGTGGCCGTTCTGCTATTAATGAGTTTGCTGGGCTGGAAATTCACCTTACTTTATGTGGTGATTGGTATGGCAGTGGGTATTTTAGGGGGCTTGTTTTTAGACACCATTAAAGCCGAACGCTGGTTGCAATCCTTTGCGGCAAAGGCACTGGCAAAAGGTCAGGCACAGCACAAAAGCACTCCAACCAATCCCGACACAATAAAAATGACCTTTGTCGAACGTCATGATTTCGCCAAAACGGAAACGCTAGAAATATTTGGCCGCGTCTGGAAATGGGTCATTATCGGCGTTGGCTTAGGGGCCGCATTACACGGATTTGTGCCCGACGGATGGATTGAACAGCATTTAGGTGATGGTCAATGGTGGTCGGTTCCGGTGGCGGTACTAGTAGGAATTCCACTGTATTCAAATGCCACCGGCGTCATTCCGGTGATGGAAAGCCTGATTGTCAACGGCTTACCCATTGGCACGACCCTCGCGTTCTGTATGAGTACGGTAGCTGCCAGTTTCCCTGAATTTATTTTACTAAAACAAGTAATGCAATGGCGTTTACTGGCGATGGTATTTGCCATGTTGTTGGTGTCATTTACCCTTGTTGGGTGGTTGTTTAACGCATTTTCTTCTTTTTTATGAGGTGATATATGAAACAAATAAAAGTACTCGGTAGCGGCTGCACTAAATGTGTGAAAACCGCAGAACTGATTGAAAAGGTAGCCAGTGAAATCAATGTCTCTGTCAATGTGTCAAAAGAAACATCGCCCGAGATAATCATGTCCTATGGCGTTATGAGCACACCCGCGATTGTGATTGATGAGCAGTTAGTCCATTCAGGCTCTATGCCACACTCAGCACAAATCAAAGAATGGCTACAGGAGCAATCTTCATGATTCATCCTTTTGATCTGCTCAAACTTGACAATGGCGCTAGCTTTATCTTTACACCATGTCCCGGTACAAAGGGCGTTGACTTAACAACATCAGTCATGCAATTGAAAGATGCTGGAGCACAAGCGATTGTGACGCTGATGTACGATGCAGAAATGAAAAAAAATGAAGCCGAAGAACTTCCTCAAGTGTGTGATGCACAAGGTATTAAATGGTTTCAGTTACCTATTTTAGATGATGATGCACCTAATGACGATTTTGCATCAGCATTCAAATCTCATCTTGATGACATGCTAGCTATCTTAAGTAATCAAGGCACGGTTGCCGTTCACTGTAAAGGCGGCTCTGGTCGCACAGGCTTAGTCATTGCACTACTCATGTTTGAACTAGGCTACGACAAAACAGACATCATTAATCAAGTACAGAAATTACGCCCTAAGGCGCTTTCACACCCAGTACAACTTTCATTTTTCAATGAGTTTCAAAAAGTAGGAGCTTAAAAAATGGCAATTAAAATTGGTATTAACGGGTTTGGCCGCATGGGGCGCTTAACACTTAGAGCCGCTTTTGATTGGCAAGACATCGAATTTGTACAAATCAACGACCCTGCTGGCAACGCGGAAACGCTAGCACACCTATTAAAGTACGATTCTGTACATGGCACTTGGTCACATGATGTATCTCATGATGACAATAACGTGATCATTGATGGTCAAGCCATTCGTGTAACCCAAAACAAAGCGATTAGCGATACGGATTGGTCTGAATGTGATTTGGTCATTGAAGCCTCTGGTAAGATGAAGAAAACTGAGTTGCTACAAGCCTACTTAGACCAAGGTGTAAAAAAGGTCGTTGTCACTGCACCAGTGAAAGAAGAAGGCGTGCTCAATGTGGTGATGGGTGTTAACGACCACCTGTACGATGTTAAACAACACGCCATCGTAACGGCAGCGTCTTGCACCACCAACTGCTTAGCGCCAGTGGTAAAGGTTTTACAGGATAAAATCGGCATCAAACATGGCTCGATGACAACCATCCACGATATTACCAATACTCAAACCATTTTGGATGCACCGCATAAAGATTTACGTAGAGCGCGAGCCTGTGGCATGAGCCTTATTCCAACCACCACTGGCTCTGCAACAGCAATCACCCATATTTTCCCAGAGTTAAAGGGAAAGCTAAATGGGCATGCGGTACGCGTACCTTTGGCGAATGCATCGCTTACTGACTGTGTATTTGAGGTTGAGCGCCCAACAACAGAAGCTGAAATTAACGCTTGGATGAAAGAAGCGGCTGAGGGCGAATTAAAAGGCATTCTTGGTTATGAAAAAAAGCCACTTGTGTCTATCGATTATAAAACAGACCCACGCTCTAGCATTGTTGATGCATTATCAACAATGGTCGTGAATGGTACGCAAGTGAAGCTGTACACATGGTATGACAACGAGTGGGGATACGCCAACAGAACGGCTGAGCTTGCTCGTAAAGTTGGCCTATCAATTAAGGGATAATGTAATACTATGAAGCGCTTGGCATCATTATCAGACGATATAAAGCAGTACCTCGTTGTAACAGGTAACTATTGGGCATTTACCTTAACAGATGGGGCACTTCGAATGTTAGTGGTGCTTCATTTCCATGCGTTAGGCTATAGCCCGCTTAGCATTGCGATGTTGTTTTTGTTTTATGAAATCTTTGGCGTTGTCACCAACTTGGTTGGCGGCTTCTTAGGTGCTCGATTAGGGCTCAATAAAACCATGAACATTGGATTAGCCATTCAGGTTATTGCCTTACTTATGTTGGCAGTTCCGGCTGAATGGTTAACCGTTGTGTATGTGATGATTGCACAAGCGCTTTCAGGTATTGCTAAAGACTTAAACAAAATGAGCGCTAAAAGCTCGATTAAGGCATTGGTTGCCGCTGGACAAGAAGGCACGCTGTTTAAATGGGTTGCCTTATTAACAGGCTCCAAAAATGCCCTAAAAGGCGTTGGCTTCTTCTTAGGTGGCCTGCTGTTAACCTTATTGTCGTTCAAGGGTGCAATGTTGCTAATGGCTGGTGCTTTGGCTCTTGTTTGGTGTTACAGCCTTTACGCCTTAAAAAGTGACTTAGGAAGAGCCAAGAACAAGCCTAAGTTTACCGATATTTTTTCAAAGAGTCGCTCAATTAACATCTTGTCAGCTGCACGATTATTCTTATTTGGTGCCCGTGATGTCTGGTTTGTCGTCGCACTGCCTATATTTTTATCGCAAGTATTTAATTGGGATCATTGGACAGTAGGTGGCTTCTTGGCACTTTGGGTGATTGGCTATGGTATTGTGCAATCAATGGCACCCAGGTTAATCAACTTCAAAGATAACGTTTCCCCTGCAAAGGAAACGGTAAAATGGGCTAGCTTATTAGCATTGGTGACTTTAGGGATTGCCTTATCATTATATTTTAGCTGGGAAGTTAAAACGGCACTGATTGTTGGCTTAATGGTATTTGGCGCATTGTTCGCCATTAACTCATCGCTACACAGTTATTTAATTGTTAGCATGGCAGACGCCGATGGCGTTTCCCTTGATGTTGGCTTTTACTACATGGCAAATGCAATGGGGCGTTTAATTGGTACAGTATTATCTGGCTGGGTCTTCCAGCTTTATGGATTAGCTGCTTGCCTGGTCATTTCTTTTGTTTTTATCAGTTTAGCAGCTCTTATTTCAGTCAAATTGCCAAATATAGTCCCTCAACACCGCCATTAGTATTTACCTTAGCAAGGCATGGGTTTACAGATAGCTCTGTTTTACAGTAACCAGGGAGCACATCTAGAACTTATTGAGCTTAAATCACAGGTAATACAGGATGCCAATTTGGTTACTTTAATGCTGTAAATCATTATTAAAGTAACCAATATGGAACCATATGGTGAGAATAGTTATTGGATCTGAATTCGCGCTATCCTCAAACTTTTTAACAGTACTCTCAATTATTCCCTGAAATTTCTTCCGTCGCCTCCTGACGCAGTTTCTGGGCATCCATTCCGTTTAGCCTTTCAATGGCTCTGTCTGCGGCACTTTGACGGTTTCCATCCACGTTTAGCGTACTTCCTGATCCAGTGAGTCTTTCAAGATCCAGTGACGGTATTTCGGGTAGGTTGCCTGTTATCGACAAGATACCTATCCATTCATCGAGATTGACTTGGCTCCAATCCACCTGATTTAACTGACTCGCGGTCAAACCTTCACAGTTTGGTGACTTGGCACTGCCCCAACCAAGGCCCAATTGCGGACGCACTTGCTCTTGAATGATCCGTGAAAGTGGCGAAGTAAAGCAGCAATATGATTGCCGTTTCTCAACACAAGCACCTAAGAACTTAGACTTGCAGTAAGAGCCTACGTAGTGGCAACTCTTCAATACCCGCTTGGCGTTCATTTCAAACTCGCTCTGCTCACATTTCCAGATAAGCTGAATGAGGATCATGGTGACTGAATAAATCATGTAGGCCGTCATAACCGTACTCAGAACCGCGCCCGCAGCGCCACCCAACGCAAAGTTACCGCCCGAAACGACACCGTCGGCTCCAACTGCGCCACCAACGTTACTAAACAGTGCCGATTGCGCCCCCGAACCAAAGGTCGTACCTACCCACTCAGCCGTTTTGTTGGTCAACACCTGCATAAAGCCAGTCGCAGCTTGCTCCGCTCCCGCGCCAGCAGCCGTTGATGGCCCTGCCCCCATAAGAGAGTCCCATGCAGACACAAAAGGCTCTTTAACCGCACTCCAGGTACTCGTGATTGGCTCTCTAAGCGTATTCCACGAACCATAGATTGCGGAAGACGGATTCATAGCCATGACTGCTGTATCAAGCTTGTTAACCGCCACTATCATCGTGATGTAATCCGATAACGACACGCCACTTGGCTTTTCACAGCAATCCACTATGCCGCCAACGGCTTTTTTGCACTGGCCAGCATTACCTTTAAAGACAGTACACTCGACGTTATCTTGGCCATCAGCGCCCGTGCATGACATATCATTGGTCATAAACTGCGCCGCATTAAGCATCGCTGCGGCTTCTGCAAAGTTAGCCTGCTTGATTGACTCTGGCTCTAAACAATCTGTGCCCATGCAGCGAACTGGCCCCTCACAGTTGTATTGAGTTTCCATTCGTGCATTTTGCACTTCTACGCTTTGTCCGCAGTCATACACCAAACTTTGGATATAGCAGAAGCCTTCATGACCAGAACCGCCTTCAGTGCATTCGGTTCTGACATATTGGCAAGCCGGATTTTGCTCTAGCGCGGCACACGTATTGGTGGTCGTGTTTTGTCCGTTATTGACGATAGTTTGAGTATTACCATTGGCATCTACCCAGCTATCTGAGCTGCCCATGTTGAACTCAGGATAAGCAGTCGAAGCATTGTAGGTCGCTCTTGCCCTCCAGCATGAGAGTCCCAGTCCATCAGAACTGCCGCGACTGGTTAAATGAGCAGGAGACGAAACAACCGCCGGATAAAGGCTTCCAAGATTGGCCAACTCGCCACTACCAACCGTTAACCCGTCGATTCGTTTT
>JAACSL010000065.1 GCA_009993955.1 Paraglaciecola sp. | reverse complement strand
CATATTGCCTCAAGAAAAATAAGCCATCCCTTAATATTAGCGACGTTGAGAGAAATGCGATGGTGGCTGCTTAAACCGATCTCAGGTTACTTATCTAACAGTAACCTTAAATTTGGGTTGAATTTTACACTGTTATACCAACAAGCAGGGATTTCCAGCACCAAGCCACACTGATTAGCGCTGGTTAGGGAGTAGTGAGATCTTTACGACTTTCGCGGCTTTGGTAAACGTTGTGTTGAACAAATGTAATACCCTGCACTGAAAGCATGCAAATTTGGCAGCACTGCAGCACACCCAACTCATACGATGGTTATGAAATTACGACTCGGCTCTAGGCAGTTAAGGTTGACGAAGATTTACCGTGGTGTGTTTGTGTAACCATACCGCCAGCCAGGCCACGATAATAACCACTGTGTAGGCAAGCAAACCCAGGTTCATACCAAAAAGCGTCTTTTCACTACCATCGGAAAGTACCATGGAGCCTTGATAAATATCGCGCAAAAGATACGCCAACAGAAATCCACCGGTGACAATAATGTTAAGTGCAGCCGCCATTCGAATATTATTTTTCTTCCAAGTCAGCCACAAAGCCAACGCGCCAAAGCCACAATTGCTGAACAACTGCCAAACCTCATGCAGCCTTGCATGGGGTGCCCACTGTAGATTGAATACATGAGTATTGTTGACCTCAAAAATAGGCACCATCACGGCGTAAAAAAAACGCCAATTGATATCAATATTTTTGCCAACATTGTATGCACTACTCCTCAACACTGAGATCGAGCACAAAGCATAGATAATCAACACAAACGGGAATAGCTGTTAAATTTGACAGGCAGTAATGAAGAAAAAACGGGCAGCGCAGCATGACCCGTTTTAGACCTAACTTCAGTGACGCATGGTTTACCTTACTCCACCTCGTCTTGAAAAATCTCTTCGACCCTCAAGTTAAACAAGCGTGCAGCTTTAAACGCTAAGGGCAAGCTGGGGTCGAATTTATTGGTTTCGATGGCATTGACTGTTTGCCGTGATACATCCAGCGCCACGGCAAGATCCGCCTGCGTCCAGTTGCGCTCGGCACGCAGTACTTTTAAACGATTTTTCATGCGTACTTCCTGATGCTAATGAACACGGCCGTGATATACACCAGCGACATGATCATAATCAGTTGGGACACATCCATCGTAAACGAGATAACGTTGGCATTACTCAGTGCCTCAAGCGCACAGCCTGTCACCAAGCCCACGCCCAATGCGATACCCATAGCTTCGAGTTGGACTCGGCGTTGTAATTCATCCAAGCCAAGCAAATGCTGCTTGTTGACCAAAATCATTTTCAGGCCTATCAGCAAATTAAGCGCCAAGGCCGCAAGACTAAAACTTGCCTCAAACGCCCACAAGTTTCTAGGGCCAATGGCCAATAACGCCAGTGATGCTACCCAGGCAAGCGTCCAGATAAACAAGCGCTGAACATTGTATTTTGTGCGTTGTTGCAGCGTTTTTTTGGGTGGATTGACAGTATTCATAAGTTTAGTTCCTTTGTCTAAAAGTAAATTATGCTTTACTTTTAGACAGCATAACTTGTCAACCAAAGTAATGTCAAGCGTAATTGTCATAAAGTATATATAACACGACTTGCCGCCGACACAATCAGGCACAGCATCTACGCTGCAACTTGCATGGACTATCGTGTTGTGCAGAATTTTTTATTGGGCTTATTTAGCTATGCCGACGTAAACTCTCTACTGACGCCATTTTTACCTTAGGAAAATACCCATGTCTGACTCCAACTGCATGCTTCGGTCGAATTCGATCACCCATTTCGTTTTAATCCGATCACTGATTTCGGTTTAAAGCGATCACCCGTTTCGGTTTTATCCGATCGATT
>JAACSL010000042.1 GCA_009993955.1 Paraglaciecola sp. | reverse complement strand
GTTGGTTCCCACTTTCTTGGTCGAAAGATCGGATCTTGGAACAGGCATTTAGTTCAATTTCTTAAACAGGATTGGGGTTGATTAGCGCCTGCTCTCCGCCTACCGAGCAGGTCGCAGCCACTCCACCTAGCGAAACACCTATTGTTGCCACATCGCCTACTCCCGAATGCCACTTTACTGTTGGCTTTGATGCTTGGGAACCATATCAATACATTGATGTGGGTGAACAAGTAACGGGTCTGGATATCGAATTGATAAAGGCCGTATTAGACCATATGCAGTGCGGCGTAACCTTTAAAGCTGGCCAGTGGGTGTCATTGTTAGGTGATTTGAAAAATGGCCAAGTTGACGTGTTATTGGGCTCTTCTAAAACAGCCGCCCGCGAAGAATATGCTTATTTTAGTCAAGCCTATCGCACAGAAGAATTTTCCCTTTATGTACGCAAAGAAGACACAAATCTCCTCGCCATCAACTCCATTGCCTCTTTTATTGATGACAAACACAAAATTGGTGTTGTAGCCGATTATTACTATGGGCCAGAAGTATCGATGTTGCGTGATGGCAGTGCCACAGCAGAAGCGTTTGTCGCCGCACTAATGGGGGAAGTGAATGTTGCTAGGCTGCTTGATCACAATATAGATGGATTTTTGGAAGACAGTTTTGTTGGCGCCTCTATGTTACGACGCAAAGCCTTGGCTGATTTGATCGTGCCACAGGGCATCACAACACAGACGGGAGATGCGCACATTATGTTTAGCAAGCAAAGCGTGTCGGCCGACGTGGTGGATAATTTCAATCAAGCTTTGGAGGTGGTAATGACGGGAGGTCAGTATCAACAGATCCTTGAACGCTACCGTCAATGAGACAAGGCAACCGTGAGTTGCTGTGACTATTCAATGCAAATGCCTTAGTGAGCACAGCAACTTTGTTTTTTAGGCCGCCATTTTTTGTAAAACTGCATAAGTATTAACGCCGCAAGGATGATGGCGCTTACATTATAAACAAGCCCTGTCATGCCCTCATGAGCAACGTTTGTGAGTTGTAGTTGCCAGTGAAACCGTTCAAATAAGTAATCAAGCAATACCCCAGACGCTAACGCTACACTCACTACGGCCACTAAATATAAAGCCAATTCGCGTTTACCCAGTTCTTTTAAAATGACCATTAATGTGGCGATATTGGTCGCTGGGCCTGTCAACATAAACACTAAGGCAGCAGCTGGGGACACCCCCGCCATCAATAAACCCACCGCTACAGGCGTTGACGCCGTTGCACAAATGTACATGGGTACCGAGATAAGCACGACTATCAACATGGTCCAAACACTTGCACCATAGTGAGCTAACAAATCAGGTGAGGCATAGGCAGCCACCAACGCAGGAAGGGTGCAGCTTCAACAAACAAATGCACAAATTGATAAATAAAATTCAATTTAATGACCTCGGTGATGGAAAGTGGCTAAGCACATAAAAACGTCTGGCATCAGGAAGTAACCAGGAAGCGCCCAAATAAGCACTACAGTTATCTGCACAACGCAGGAGGTATTGTAGCCAAGTTTTCCGCCTGGAGATATGGCGAGTTATTTACATCAGAAACAAAAAAGGCCTTACAAGAAGGCCTTAGTGGGATTAGTTCAAAACCAGAATACCTAGATTCTAGATTGTAATTCCGTGATTAAAGGCGAATTATTCAAGCCTTTTTCAGCTGTCCAATCGATAAGCGTTTTGCCATCTGCTTCAGGAGCAGTCAATTGGCTTTTCGGCATCTTTTTGATCATTAAGGTGCCAGATTCAATGGCATTGTTTAAAATTGCAGTGCGAATCAAACTGTCACCACCACAGCTAATACCTGTGTAGTAGTCTTGTAGTTTCAATGAGTGGTCACTCTCAACCTTCTTCATTTTCTTACGTAACTCGTCTTTGTCATCTGCTTTGACGATGGTACAAATATTTTGCAAATCTTGCGCAACATCCGCAACTGCTGGGTTGCTGAATAAAGCAGAGGCGGCGACAGCTAAGATAGATACGGTAGCAATTTTCAACATGGTATTTCCTTCAAAAGAGTGGTTCGGTGTTTCAACGCGGCGCATTAGACACGAAACAAATTGATTAAAAAATAACCACAGCTATACGAAGGTATTTATTCTGATACTAAGGCCAACCGCTCTTTAGCTATTGCAAATCGCCAGTGAAATCATTCACTGCTTGCCATCAGAATGTCGATGTCAACTCCTGGCTCCCTCTTATTATTCGGACTTCCTCATTTAGAAAAAAATCTGAGATAAAACGAGAAGTTGTGACACTGGCGATTAAAGGTTAGCAATGAAGCTATCCCTCTGCGACTTAATCTTCAACATGTGTGACGTTGAAGACTAATTCTATTGCTATACCGATTGGAGATAATTAATGGACAATAAAATTTCGATGAATACTTTAGTGGCAACCCTGACCATCATTGCGGCTAGCGTATTAGTGGGCTGTGGCGGCTCCTCTGATTCAGAGCCCGAAGACTCAACACCTACACCGACCACTAATACTGTGCCAGTGGCTAACAATGATAGTTTTGCTGCACAATTTAATGTCGCTAATGAGATTATGGTTTTGACCAACGATAGTGATCCTGACGGCGATACGCTATCCATAACCAATATTTCATACAGTGGAGCTGGTATAGCAGAAATAACAGGTACGTCGATAAGTTATAACCCTGCGACAGATTTTTTAGGCACAGAACAACTGACCTATACTATTTCTGATGGTAAGGGTGGTGAAGCTAGCGCATCTGTGGAAATTGATGTTGGGATAGAATTCACCATCCGCGGTAAAGTCACTGACAGTCCTATTGCTAATGCAAACGTGACAGTTGACATCGGTGACGAACAATTTTCAGCTACGGCCGATGCTTCTGGCGATTACCAAATAAACTTACGTGTGCATTCGAATGCGTTAGTTGAAGTGATCGCACAAGGCACAGGAGAACAGGCTTTTGTATTGTTCACAAGTATGCTTGGTCAAGTATTTTCTCTAGTCACTGCAGCAGGGGATGATGGTGTTTTGACGAAAGATGAATTGACTCGTGTCAACGTTACTAATTTGTCCACGGCAGAATCTGTCTTTGTAAAAGCTGCCAACGATAATCAGCCACTTGCCAGTGATGCTGATCTTACAAGACTGTTAAGTCAGCTTGACTCCGGCGAAGTCATGCAGGCTGCAGCAGCAATAAAACTAGTAGTTGATCATGACAATTATGACTTGCCCGATGGTGTCAGTGATACCGTGGCATTTATTTCTAATAATGAAATCCTTAGCGCATTTTCTGACGCAGCGGGTGCAGACCTGGCTGCAGCTATGCAAGTCATAGCCACTGATCCTGAGTTAACAGCTGTTACTGATCTAATGGCATTTTTAACCAACGATGGTCAATCTGCGACGTTTTTACTTGCTGAAGAAGGCAGACGAGATGGCAGTTATTTGACCTTTAACAAATCCGGCAGCCTCATCCAATTTAGTTCTGATGGCACTGGCTCAATTATTATGGTAGGTAAAACAGAGCCTGTTAGTTTTGCATGGCAAATAGACGGAAATAAACTTGAACTGACCAATGTATCTTTCAGTGCCTCAATCAGACACCGGGTAAAAAAAGGCGATAATGTGGTGTCTGTATACGGCGAACAAATGATAAAACACCTTCAATTATCTTTAATCAATAGTACCTCAACTATTGCAGATTTTTCAGTAGACACAGACTATGCCGTTAATTTTACGGATTACCCAGCATTCGACGCCACTGGCAGCATGGTTAGTCAATGGAAGTTACAGAGATTACCCATTACTGGCAATGTAACGTCAGAACAACTTACCAATGGCAATACGTGGTATATGCCCGCTTACCGCCCAGAAATAGGTGATGCAAGCTTATTATTTGATGGTTTGATTTTCGCGCAAGATGGCAGTGGTATTGCTGCAAGCGGCAACAACTTTAACTGGACAATTAACAGCGAGGATTTACTTACATTAAATTATGCAGATGATTCTCAAGTGGTGTATCACGGGTTTTATTTAAACAACGATAAATTGGGTAACACCACAGCAACATTACAAAAAAATACTGATTTCAGTACTAGTAGAGTTTCCCTATTTGGCTTAGTGGTAGCACAAGACACCAGTTTAAGTGTCTCCGAAGAAATGTTAGCTAAACGCTGGCACCAGTTTAATATTGGAGAAAACACACGGAGTTCTAGGACAGTCTTTGGCCAACACTTTAGCTCTTTTGTTTGTTCGATAACCTATGATGGTGTCAATATAAATCCATGCACAAATGGCAATAATTACGCTGAAGTCATTTTTAATGACGATATTTCATTCAAAGAGCAAAGCGGCCGCTTGGAGTTAGGTTTTGCTTTTTATGAAGATGGGTATGCCCATGAAATGGCTTTCAATCGAGGAGATCATGGGTCGTTTGAAGCTAACGGGCGATCATTGTCTAGCTTATCAAGCACTTGGCAGCGCATTGACGGTGAGAAGGGTCTATTGATACAACAAAGCTGGGATGAAAACTACGCCGACTCCCTTTTCTGTGATTATTCTAATTCAGATTGTAATGTGTATTTTTACTACCAAGTTTATCCACTCTACTTAGAGGGTGATCGTCTGTATGTCTACTATCTTTTAGGAAATGAACAAGATGACAAACCCGATACTATTACAACCAGCCTTGCAGGAGTGACATTTTATACTTTGGCTGAACCCGTTGTTTCCCAAAGTAAAGCTTTGTCGTCTGGTATACAAATAAGTGACCTCAAGCGCTTACTAGACTAATCGTAAATATAGAGCTTAAACGCGCCTTAGGTAACTGAGGCGCTTATTTAAACTGGTAAATCACGGTATCACATGTCGTTTTACTCTTTTCTCGACTTCCTCAAACAAAAAAATTACGCACAACTGAGAGTATGTTGCCCAGCACATCACTGTATTTTAAAGCTTTATAGAACAACTGTTTACGCAGTATGTTCTTAAGTTTTAAACAACGGGTAAGAAAATCAGAAAAATAAAATTAAGGATAACGTATGAAGAAAACATTCACTATGGCAGCAATAGCAGCACTGTTATGTTCGCATTTTTCATTTGCACAAGACGACAATACTGATATCGATGAAACCTCTGGATTTGCGCTTGGCGTTAAAGCCGGTACCACAGGAATTGGTATTGAAGGCATTTACAGCATCAACGAATATTTCGCTTTGAGAGGACATTATTCTAAATATTCAGATTCGTTCGAAGAGAGTTCAGATGACATTGACTTTAATTTGGACGCTGATATCGGTATGGCGGGCATACTTGTTGACGTTCATCCATTTGGAGGCTTCTTTAGGCTTAGTGTGGGCTTGATGTCTAATGGTAATGAATTTTCAGGACTTGCTATTCCCACGGACACTTTCGAGATAGGTGATGGTGAATACACGCCCGACGAGATTGGTGAACTCAGTGCCTCACTTAAATTTAAATCTACAGTTCCTTACGTTGGATTTGGATGGGGAAGGACCACTAAGGAAGGACTCGGATTAAATCTCGAAATTGGCGCGATGTTACAAGATACTCCACAAATTTCGCTGAGCACAACAAGCTCGGTTCCTGGTCTCCAAGAAGACTTGATAGCAGAAGAAGAGGAATTTCAAGAATCGGTGAAAGACTTTAAGTTTTGGCCAGTAGTAGCCTTAGGTATTACATACCGTTTTTAATTTTCTTGATATGCATAACCAAGAGACAATTACATATATTTTGTCTCTTGGGATCGATGTCTTATCATTTTACAGTATGAATAGTTGCTGTATTAAAGCGCCAAAGCCTTCAACAATTAGCATTTCAGATTTAGCGCCAAGCCAACACGGGTACTTATGAAGGGTTTTCGGTTTCTCAAATTTCTCGTAGCTTACACGTTATGTTCTGAGTGTCTAATAACGCTGTATTTTCACTCGCGATGTCGTTTATTCCAGTCGTCTGCTTGGACAGTAGCCATCTGAATCATCAGCGTCGAACAGAATGCCTAAACGCCGTTACAAATGTTACAACGATAAAAACGGCCACGCTGATGTAACAAAAAAAGGTAATCGCAGCACCGACAATAACGCGAGAAAATTGCGTGTTTCTATACATCGCCAAAATGAGTGCTGTGAGGGCAACAAATATAAAAAACATGAATAAAATTTCCTTATAAATAAAATGACTGGAGAAGTAGATTCAAGTAACGCGATAAGACTACAGCGGCTTCCGTGCCAGTTTTTTATCTTTTTGTTTTAATTAGATATTTATATTTTTTCAAATAATTTGCACCAAAATTTGTCACTTATTGGCTACAGTGGTGCGCATAGGTGGGATTGCATGTAATGCCCTAAGTTAAGCAGGCCAATACTTCAATTCACTACTCACGGCCTTACCGTGTTCGGCAAGAAAACTGAGGAAGGTTTTAGCATTTCGATTGGCTATCCGTTCATAGGGAAAGCCAATCTTATTGGCCATGGCTACCGAGCTTTGGCAGTTACCAACGTCATACGCTACATGTGCATCACTGGCAAAGGCCACTTTCCAATCCAATTTATCCACTAACTCCAGTATTTCCAAACAATTTGATTCACTACCGAGTCGAGAATGGGTGAACGAACTGTTGTTTATTTCGATGAGTACATTGTGGTCTTTTGCTGCACGGATGACCTCCGCATAGTCCAAGGGGTAGTTAGGATTACCAGGGTGACCAAAAATCTGACAGGTATTAGTTTTAAATGTATTGATCGCTGCTTTGGTATGCGTTGTTTTATCCAGCGGCTTAAAAACTGGTTCATGAAAACTGGCAATGGCAAAGTCTAAAAATGGATGTAAACCTTTGGGTATATCTAGGCCACCCTCCAAAGGCAAAATGTTAGCTTCAATACCTCTTAACATAGCAACATCATCATAAATCCGAGGTAGTACATGACGATTGCCAAAGTGCCAAGGATGAGGTGAGTCTGGCATTTCTGGGCCGTGGTCTGTAATGGCAAACATTTCCAAGCCTTTCAATTTCGCTTGGATGAAATACTCATGCACCGTGCTGTAAGCGTGAGTGCTTGCCACGGTGTGAGCATGGGTATCTACTAAAATTTTCATGGTACCTCATAGTCGAGATGACAAAAAATGATGAACATACTGTACCAATATTCAACAGATTTAGTCATATTAAGATTTACCTAAAATGTTAAGGCATCCCTGTGACCTTAAGATCAAAGCATTGTGCATTACTCAGATGGGCAGCAAAATTGGGTCACGATATTAAGAGGAGTTGTTCATGGACATCTTTTTACAAGCAGCGATTGAAGAAGCTAAATTGGGCTTAAACGAGGGCGGCATACCCATTGGCTCTGTGTTGGTGCACAAAGGCAAGATAATTGGCCGAGGACACAATAAACGCATTCAAGATGGTAGCCCTATCTTACACGGTGAGATGGATGCCTTGGAAAATGCCGGACGCTTGAGCGCACAAATATATAAAGAGTCGGTAATTTACACCACCCTGTCTCCTTGCTCCATGTGCAGCGGGGCAATATTGTTATACGGCATTCCTCACGTCGTGATAGGCGAAAATATTACCTTTGTTGGCGAAGAAGCCTTATTAACTGAGCGCGGCGTGAAATGTGAAGTCAGACAGGATCCTGAATGTATCGCACTAATGACTGACTTTATTGCCGCTAATCCAACGCTCTGGCACGAAGATATAGGTGTATAATATCTAACAATGTGCATACATTACATAACTTAATGTTAAATATATTTGATATGCAGTTATATATTTAATACTTTTCCTCTTATCTTACCTGACAGGAGGAAAGTTAAATGGAAATGTCGTTCAAAGAAAAAAGTATCTGGACCTCGTTAGTCAGCACCGTCGGTGTATTTGCGTATTATTTTTATAATGTCGCCATGTTAACGGGTGTTGAGGAACAATTGGCTCGGCAAATATCCCTCAGCCTGGGCAGTCAGTCTGTATTTTTAGTAATAGTCATTGAAATAGTCTTTCAAGGTTTGTTGGCGGCGTCTAACCACCGAGATGCAAAGCTTGGCAATGATGAACGAGACAATGCCATCGAGAATAAGGCAAGTCATATCGCCTACTTAGTATTGATCGTTGGTGTTTGCCTCACCTTAGGTCGACTGGTGATATTAGAGTCCTATCCCGGTTTAAATGAACAGCATAGTTCGTTGCAAATTCCCTTGTTAACCGCTCATATATTATTGTTTAGTTTAATCCTGGCTGAGGTGACTCGCTTTGCCTTGCAACTGTATTACTATCGCCGTGGTAATTAACCTGAGATCGGTTTAAGCAGCCACCATCGCATTTCTCTCAACGTCGCTAATATTAAGGGATGGCTTATTTTTCTTGAGGCAATATG
>JAACSL010000064.1 GCA_009993955.1 Paraglaciecola sp. | reverse complement strand
CTCCACTTTGCACGTATTGTGCATTAGAGAAGGAGGATTGTAATAAGTTCCATCAAGATCGCAACACTACACTAGCGAACAGCTATTTGAAAACCTTGTTACGGTCTGGCTCAAGCTTGGCCGCCAGCCGAAATACCAAGACTTAACAAAAGACAACTCTTCGTTTTCCGCTGGGACGTATGAAAAACGCTTTGGCACTTGGCGCAAAGCGTTGGAAGCCTTTGTCGCTTGGGCTAACGAAGGCATACGTCCTGAAACAACCGTTCCAAGCTCTTCTCCAGCTCAACAACGACGCACACCGCGAAATATAAATTGGCGCTTGCGTGCTCTTGTTCTGCTGCGTGACGGCGCACGCTGCCAACTTTGTGGCGCTGAAGCACGCAATGGAGCCACGCTTCAAATCGATCATGTGGTTCCGTGGAGCAAGGGCGGCGAAACAACATTTGAAAACCTTCAAGTTCTTTGCCATGTCTGCAACATCGGTAAAAGCAATGTTCAGCTATCAGAGGGCTAACCTGTCGTTCGAGAGGGACGCCGCAGAAGCGCGACGCCCCTCAACTTTACGTTGGGTTTCATACACCACATGAACGTCGCTGATCTCTTTCCTTCATCCGGCAAAGTGCAACGCATTTACTGCGACAAGTGCTCGACTCATCTCGATCTCTCGTTTTCAGACTTCGAGGATGACGTGTCTGGTGTCCACATATCTCTGAGTGGCCTCCCTGTGCTTGTCTGTCCATCGTGTAGCTCAACATATCTGCCTGACAGGTCACGATTTGCAGTAATCGAACTGCACCGCCAGGCAGTTGCAAAGAAATCCAACCTTGTGACTGTCACGCGAAACAAGACAGCCCGAGACTTCGGTTTTACTAAAATCCCATTCCAATATGATTCCGACGACTACAACTACATCCCTGGACTCACTCGTGAGTTCGATGAAGGGTTCTTGACTCCGGTCTTCTTCAACAAGGAAGTTCTGATCAAGTACGACGTGCACCCTTCCTATAGGGCAACCTTTGCTTCACGCACCTACGGAAGTATTCGACAAGGAAACGACTTTGACATTCCCTTCGGTATCAACAGAAATGGCCGACTGGTTATGTGGCTCGGGGACATTGCACGCTTGCCAGAGAACGAACAGTTCTATCTTCGGTCGGAAAACATTCCGTCCGATCACTCGATCGGTTCGGAATTTTACGACGGGCAGATTGAAGCCAAATTCACTGATCGACCACCTGAGGATCAACTGTTCGAGCAACGCTCGCTGTTTCTTGAAGCCTGCTTCTCTCGCTTTGGCGAGAAGCTCGCACATCTCGAGAAGGAAGTCCTTGATCGTGCAATCTCGATCCGTCGTCCCGTTGTTGATACCCCAGCCGAACGACGCAACGTGGCAGATGCGCTAAACAAGGTGTACCTTGAGTCCCTCGACAATAAGGCACTCGAACAAGTTCTCTCTAAACTCGGCCAAGATGCAGCCAAGTTAGGAAGTCTGAAGCGCCTTCAAAAGTTGGTTGAAACAGTCGCTCCAATGGAGGACATCGCTGGAGCGATGAGCCCACTGTATGTCCTATACGATCTTCGCGTCGCCTACTCACACTTAGGGTCCGAAGAAGGACAAGAAGAAAAACTCAGATTCGTACGAGAGCGCCTCGGTTTGGCAATCGGCGCCGATCTCTTTGCCATCTACGACACCATTGTGCCGGCTCTGAGAGGAGCATTTGCCAAGCTCTCCGAGGTTCTCAAATGAAACCCAACCCGGCGCTCAACCTCGCTCCCTTCGGTCGCTGGACGCTGCAACTGCCGGGGTCAGGTCTTGCATTGCAACATTTCAATCCGGCACATCACTGCTAGAGTCAGCCCCCTGTAATTCCCGGCTTGAAG
>JAACSL010000010.1 GCA_009993955.1 Paraglaciecola sp. | reverse complement strand
CTGTTCCTCTGTTGGTTCCCACTTTCTTGGTCGAAAGATCGGATCTTGGAACAGGCATTTAGTTCAATTTCTTAAACAGGATTGGGGTTAAATAGTGTTTGGTATACTTCTGGCCCTCGGTATTGAGGTTCAACCGCAATGCGACCAATTTCTCCATTCGGAGTAATGCGGCCGGTCGCTACTGCACTGTCGTTTTCATCAACCACCAAGACATGAAAAGCAAGCCTGTCTTGTTGATCAAACTCGTATTCCACTGGAATACGCCATTGGCAAACAAAAACTTTTTCTCTTATTTTGCGAAGTTTGTGTTGTTCGTTTCCCCAGTCGACGTTTTTGACAGTAAACGTCATATGGTTACTCCTATTGTGCGGGGTACCAATACCCAGCACTCACTAGTTTAGTCAGAAGTTGTGTAAAAAATAAACAGTTTTGTTGATCATTTTTGTTTTCTAAGTGAAATTCTTGCTGATTTAGAAAGTTTTTAACGAGGGTTTGTGATGCACGTGGTACAGAAAAACCTTGTCCGCCGATATAGAAATTAAATTCATTTAGATCAGTATCTTGCTCCTCAAAAAAAATGGGGCGCACGCCAGCCTCGCGAATAAAAACAACGTCATCCAATAACATCTCGCGAATGTTCGATTCATTGTAGCTTCCATCCACTAATTCAGGTTCTATGGCTAAGCCATTGCTTTCACTCAAAAATTTACCTAACCATTGGGGAAAATGAGGTGAGTATAAGACGTCTTCAAGGCTTCGCCGTATGGCCTGTATTTCTTGTAGTTTTATTTCAGCAGCACGTGAACGGCTGGCAATCTGCACATCACGATAACGTTCAGTGAAAATGTGTTTTTCTGCCGCATAGTCGGCAAGCGAGGCTAGCATTTCTTGTGGATTAGGCGCCCGAAAACCCACCGAGTAATTCATACAAAATGCACTCGCTATGCCATTGTGTGGATGGTGAGGTGGAATATAAAGTATGTCGCCACTGTGCATTTCTACATCAATTACCGCCTCAAATGCACTGATTTGCTTGAGATTGGGATGAGGTCGTTGTTCGCAGTAATCGCCTGGTAAACCGACTTGCCAACGTCGACTGCCTTTACCTTGAATAATAAACACATCGTATTGGTCGATATGCGCACCAACACCAGCGCCGGGACTGGAAAAACTCACCAGCAGATCCGTCATGCGCCAATTTGGTAGAAAATTAAAAGCCTGCATTAATGCATCGGCAGGGGGGCAATGTTGATCCACCCCCTGGACCAACAAACTCCACTTGCCTTTGCACAGTGCGTTGACATCGGTAAACGGCCCTTGCGTAACCTGCCAACGATTACGATGGAAGCTTATTAAACGAGAATCAATGTTTTCCTCTAAGGCGAGTCCTGCCAATTCGTTTTCGTCTATGGGATCAACAAAATGGCTAAAGCCCTGCTTAATGTATAAGGGACGTTGTTGCCAATAGTGCTTAAGAAAGTCTTGAACATCGAAGTGGTGTAGTGGCTGCATAGGATCTCTAATGTGACGGCTTTCGGTCTAGCAACCAGTAGGTTGTCACTCGACCTATACCTTTGATATCAATGTCACCACGTTTACTAAAATTAAACAAATGTTTACTGCGCTCGTAGGTGCTCTGCGTGGTTTGTATTTTACGACACTCGCCGTGGCTTTCCATGCGCGAAGCAAGATTGACGGCTTCACCCCACATGTCGTAACTGAATTTATTTTTGCCAATCACCCCCGCGACAACCTCGCCACACCCTATGCCAATGCGTAAGCCCACGGTAAGCCGATGGGTACGACAGAAGTGTTGAAATGACTGTTGCATATCCAGGGCACAGGCGCAGCACTGAATAGAATGTGAGGCATTTGCTTTTGGTAAGCCAGCAGCGGCCATATAGCCATCACCACTGGTTTTAATTTTTTCCAAACCATAGTGGGCAGCGAGTAAATCAAACTGACAAAACAACTCATTAAGTAATGATACTAATTTTTGCGGACTCATCTGCTTGCACAACGGGGTAAAGTCTTGAATATCGGCAAACAGAATACTGGCTTGGGCGAAATAATCGGCTATTAGGGTATTTGAATCTTTGAGGCGTTGCGCGATGGTAGAGGGCAGAATGTTCAATAATAACTGCTCTGAGCGGCGTTTTTCTTCGGCTAATTTTCGCCAACTGCGTGTGACATTTTTTTGCAAATGCACGCTGCACACTACACTCGCCAAAGCGAATAAACTGGCGCAAGAAATTTTAAAGACTTGCTGATGCAAGGAGAAAATCTGAGTGCTGTTGAGCAAAAAATATAATTCACTGAGCACAAATAATGCCCCCAGCGACAATATACTTAGCCACATCCAAGGTCTCTCGTTGTCGTAAAAAAAGAAGGGACAAAAGAGTATGGCAAGCAGATAAAAATAATGAATGTTGAGGTTGATTTGCCAAAGAATACTAGAGAGTAAAATATCGCCGATGTAAACGCTGATTAAAAATAACTTAGCCAGTGTATAGGCTTGCCAAGCGTTGAATATAGGCACTAAACATAGCAGGGTGACGGTACAAGCCACAATGGCAATCTCTGTGGCGCCACCATCGTGCCAGAACCACACAGCGACAGGCAGTTGACAAACAGAGACCGCAATGACGATGAGTGCCATCATATTGGTAATACGTAGAGGCGAAATATTGTCGTTAGCACAGTGAGCAACACCAGCCCACAGCCAGGCTTTTAACAGCGATTTCAACATTTTTAAGTCCTTTTAAAAAACGTCACCTTGACCAAGTGTAGTCAAGGTGAGTTATTTAGGACAAAAATGCTGACTTAAAGACCTTATTTGTGGTTGTTTAGTTGCTCGATAAATGCCACTGCGTGCCCAATATAATTAGCTGGTGTCAGTGTTTTCAATTGAGCTTTTATGTCGGCACCAAGACTCAAAGAATCGATAAACTCTGCCATGATCTTTTGATTTACCTTTTTGCCACGGGTCAGCTCTTTCAATTTTTCATAGGGCTTTTCAATGCCATAACGACGCATCACCGTTTGGATAGGTTCAGCCAACAATTCCCAATTGTTATCCAGTTCGTCAAGTAAGCTTTGTTCATTGACCTGCAATTTGCTTATGCCTTTGAGGGTGGCTTGATAAGCAATCACGGAATAGGCAACTCCCACCCCTAAATTACGCAACACAGTGGAATCAGTTAAATCGCGCTGCCAACGCGAAACAGGCAGTTTTGCTGCTAAATGACTAAACAAGGCGTTGGCCAATCCCAAGTTACCCTCGGAATTTTCAAAATCAATAGGATTCACCTTGTGTGGCATGGTGGATGAGCCAATTTCACCGGCGATGGTGCGCTGTTTGAAATGGCCGAGGGCAATGTAGCCCCAAATGTCACGATCAAAATCGAGCAGAATAGTATTAAAACGAGCGATTGCATCAAATAGCTCGGCAATGTAATCGTGAGGTTCGATTTGTGTGGTAAAGGCATTCCATTCAATGCCAAGACTTGTCACAAACTCCTCGGCAACTTGATGCCAATTTACCTCTGGATAAGCCACCATATGAGCATTGTAGTTGCCCACTGCACCATTAATTTTACCGAGTATACTCACCTTGGCTATTTGTTCACGCTGGCGCTGCAAACGAATCATAACGTTAGCGAACTCTTTACCCATGGTGGTGGGCGTAGCCGGTTGACCATGAGTACGAGCCATCATGGGCACGCTTTTAAGCTCAAAGGCTAAACGCTTTAACTCACTGATGAGCTTATCGCAGTAGGGCAAGATCACATGGCTGCGCGCTTCACTTAACATCAATGCATGGGCCAAATTGTTGATATCTTCCGAGGTACACGCAAAGTGAATAAACTCATTCACCGCATGCAGTTCTGGCTGAGTGGCAACGTATTCTTTAATGAAATACTCCACGGCTTTTACATCATGGTTGGTGGTGCGCTCAATATCTTTAATCTTTTGTGCATCTTGCAAAGAAAAGTGGCTGACTAAGGCGTCTAAACTGGCCGTAGCCTTTGCACTAAACGGCGCAATTTCACTTATGGCAGGAATACTGGCAAGTTTTTGTAACCAGCGAACTTCCACTTGTACACGGTACTTTAGTAAACCAAATTCACTGAAGATACCGCGTAACTCAGTGCTTTTGTCAGCGTAGCGACCATCAACTGGGGATATCGCAGACAATGCATTTAGGTCCATAATTACTCCTGATAAGCTCTCGTAGATTGATTCAGACCAGCACGAGCATTGTCTAAAACACTTGAGCGATTGAATAGAATGTGTCGGCGTTTGCCGCCAAGTTGCCGCCATAATACAGCGGCGCGTAAACCTGCCAACAATACCGCGCGTACTTTATGTTGATTATCACTGCGCTGCAGTAACGTGGGGTTGCCAGCAATTTGAATCTTACGCCCCACGGGGCTGATCAAATCGACGTAAATAGCCGCTAGATTGCGAATGGTGTGATCGTCTATCTCTGGCTGGTGCGCCAACTGCCGTTGAATGTGGGTAATGCGCTCTCCTAAAGCGTGTAAGACCTTTTTATTGGCGCTTACCTTGCGTTCGAGAGCCAGCAAACTGGCGACGTAGCGTGTTATTTCCACATCTTTATTGGTGTCTTGATTATCAAGTTGTGATACCAAGGTGCTAAAACCCAGATGCAGTTGAGGGTATGAGCCAAACACTTCTAAGGTGTTCATGGGGTTCGTCACCACAATACTGTGCAAACTGCTCAGCAGACTCTCATGTTCAACGTTGCCACTGCGGGCTATTTGTTTGACCAATGTTGCCGCTTGGCACACACCGGCTAAGGCGATATTTCGCTCACTGAGTTGGTTTAAGTCATTCGACATATTAACGTAGATAATTCTCTATGATGCCGCCACCGAGGCAAACAGAACCTTGGTAAAAGACGGCTGATTGACCGGGGGTGACTGCCTTTTGTGGCTGGTCGAAGATAACTCGCACAGTTCCATCTGTTTGGGGAATGATTTCACAGCTTATGTCTGCCTGGCGGTAGCGAGTTTTAACCGCACAGCGCATGGCGCTTTGTGGGCCTTGTCTGTCAACCCAGTGTAATTGATTGGCAATTAATCCGTTTGAGAATAATCGCGGATGATTGGCGCCTTGCCCAACGATCAGTACGTTTCTGGCCACGTCTTTGTCTACCACGTACCACGGTTCTTCCGCATAATCGCGCAAGCCACCAATTAATAAACCTTTACGTTGCCCCATCGTGTGATACATCAAACCATCATGTTGACCGATGACTTGCCCATCAGTGGTTTCGATGTTACCTGGCTGAGCCGGTAAATATCGACCTAAAAAGTCCTTGAATTTGCGTTCACCAATGAAGCAGATACCAGTGCTGTCTTTTTTATCATGAGTCACTAAGCCTTGAGCTAACGCAATGTCACGCACCACGGGTTTGTCTAAGTGACCAATAGGAAACAACGTTTGTGCGATATGTTCATGTGACAAGGTGTACAAGAAATAACTCTGGTCTTTGTTGCCGTCGAGGCCGCGGAGCATTTGCCACTTACCATCTTGTTGTTGGCGCTGCACGTAGTGGCCGGTAGCAATATAATCAGCGCCAAGCTCTTCAGCGGCAAACTCCAAGAATGCTTTAAATTTGATTTCTTTATTGCACATGATGTCAGGATTTGGAGTACGCCCCGCCTTATACTCGGCGAGGAAATACTCAAACACATTGTCCCAGTATTCAGCAGCAAAGTTTATCGTATGTAATTTGATGCCAAGTTTATCGGCTACCGCTTGTGCGTCGTGCAGGTCTTCGGCGGCTGAGCAATACTCCGTGTCATCATCTTCTTCCCAGTTTTTCATGAACAGGCCTTCAACCTGATAGCCCTGTTCTTTTAGCAGGTAAGCAGACACCGATGAGTCCACACCACCAGACATGCCAACGATAACTTTTAGATGACGGTTAGCCGCTGTCGTTGAGTCTTTGACTTGCTCTTTGTTTGCTGTACCTGTGGCTGTGTTCTGAGACATATTAACGCAAGATTTACTCGTAAAAAATGGACGCGAAGTCTAGCAAAATTGATTAACTAAATCACCCGCTTAATCTGTTTTTGCGCGAGATTTTCCATCCACAAGCATTCTTGTGTACGGCTCATTTATAAGCACTTATAAGCACCACTGGCGATGCCATCTATACTCCATGTACCTATGCTATAACGAATAAGTCGAAGGGTAGGGTGACCAATATGTGCAGTCATACGTCTAACTTGTCTGTTTCGCCCTTCGGTAATGGTAATGGCTAACCAGCTGGTTGGAATAGACTGGCGGAATCTGACAGGTGGCTGGCGTGGCCAGATATCCGGTTCAGGCATACGTTCTACCTTTGCCGGAGCGGTTAACCCATCTTTTAATTCAAGCCCTTTGCTGAGTTGCTGCAAGACGGCGTCTTCGGGCACTCCCTCTACTTGCACCCAATAGGTTTTTGGCGTCTTTTGTTTTGGTGAAGCCAGACGATTTTGCAGTTTGCCGTCATTGGTCAATACTAACAAACCCTCACTGTCGCGATCTAAACGTCCAGCGGCATAGATATTGGGGATAGGAATATAATCTTTTAAGGTTGCGCGGCCATTTTCATCCGTGAATTGGGTTAAAACATCAAAGGGTTTGTTGAACAGAACAATACGTCGCGCTTCGTTAGTAGAGGATTGGCGACCTTGGCTGGGCCTTGGCTGTTTATTTGCTGACTTGGCTAATTTCATAAGGGCTAAAGATGGCTAAAAGCTCACATACTGGTCAATAATATGACAATTAATATCCCATAATCACTCGCCGTAAAGTGTGCTTCGCAAAATATAATTTGCAAGTAAAACTTGTACTTAAGTCAATTGGGCAGTTATTATCTGGCGTTTGTTTAGGGATTTGTTTGCTTATTTCACACAGTCTAACACGTGTTGTACTTAAGCGAGTTTTTACAGGCCATGGTATGCCGTTTGGCAACATCATGGATTGTTTATATCTGCATGGTAGTGCTCTGCCAATTACATGAGGTTTAAAATGTCGACGTCTAAGTCAAAGATTATTTATACAAAAACTGATGAAGCACCCGCCTTAGCTACATATTCACTTTTGCCTATTTTTCGTAAGTTCGCGGCAACGGCTGGCATTGATGTGGAATTAAGTGATATTTCCCTCGCCGCGCGTATTTTGGCTAACTTTGCTGATTATTTACCCCAAGAACAGCGGGTAAAAGATGCCCTTGTTGAATTGGGTGATCTCACCCAATTGCCTGAAACGAATATCATTAAATTGCCCAATATCAGCGCCTCCATCCCGCAATTAAAAGCGGCGATTAAAGAATTACAGGGCAAAGGTTTTGCCTTGCCTGAATACCCAGAAGAAGCAACAAGTGCAGAAGCCAAAGACATTCAAGCACGTTATAGCCGCGTATTAGGTAGTGCAGTTAACCCGGTATTACGTGAAGGTAACTCAGACCGTCGTGCGCCTGTTGCGGTTAAAAACTACGCAAAAAACAACCCCCATTCAATGGGCGCTTGGAGCCAGGCTTCACGCACCCACGTTGCTCACATGCGTGGTGGCGATTTTTATTCGGGTGAAAAATCGGTAACGGTGGCAAAAGCAGGGCACGTAAAAATCGAATTTACTGATAATTCGGGTAAAACCACCGTATTAAAACCTCGGGTTGATTTGCTTGCTGGCGAAGTCATCGACGGCATGTTCATGAGTAAAAAGGCCTTATGCATATTTTTTGAAGAACAAATTGAAGATGCAAAAGAGACCGGCATCTTGTTTTCACTGCACGTGAAAGCAACCATGATGAAAGTGTCACATCCCATCGTGTTTGGACACTGTGTCAAAGTATTCTACAAAGACTTATTTGAAAAACATGCGGCATTATTCGACGAGCTAGGTGTTAATCCAAATAATGGCTTGGGCAGCGTCTACGATAAAATTGCCAATTTGCCTGAGTCTCAGCGCTCAGAAATTCAAAAGGACATCAATGCCTGTTATGCCGATCGTCCTCCCTTGGCGATGGTGAATTCTGATAAGGGCATTTCTAACTTACATGTACCCAGTGACGTTATCGTTGATGCTTCTATGCCAGCGATGATCCGCAGTTCAGGGCGCATGTGGGGGCCAGATGGCAAAGAGCATGATACCAAGGCTGTCATTCCTGAGAGTACTTACGCCACTATCTATCAAGAAGTGATTAATTTTTGTAAAACCCATGGCGCATTTGATCCTCGGACCATGGGCACCGTGCCTAACGTAGGTTTAATGGCACAAAAAGCCGAAGAGTATGGTTCACATGACAAAACCTTTGAAATAAAAGGCAATGGCATGGTTCGTATTATTGACCAAGATGGCCAACTGTTAATTGAACACAAGGTTGAAGACGGTGATATTTGGCGTATGTGTCAGGCGAAAGATGAACCGATCCGCGATTGGGTTAAGTTAGCAGTTAACCGCGCACGTAACTCGGGCATGCCGGCAGTTTTTTGGTTAGATGATGAGCGCGCTCACGATATCCAGTTGATCAAAAAAGTCACTGAATACTTAAAAGATCACGATACTCAAGGCCTCGATATTTCTATTATGTCACCGGTCCGAGCCATTCGTTATACCATGGAACGTGCTATTCGTGGTTTGGATACCATTTCCGTGACAGGAAACGTATTGCGAGATTACCTCACCGATTTATTCCCCATTCTAGAACTCGGCACCAGTGCGAAGATGTTATCTATTGTGCCTCTTATGGCTGGTGGTGGATTATTTGAAACGGGTGCGGGCGGTTCAGCACCGAAACACGTTCAGCAATTTGTCGAAGAAGGCCATTTACGTTGGGATTCCTTAGGTGAGTTTTTAGCAATTGCAGTATCGCTGGAAGATTTAGCCATCAAAACCGCTAACAGCAAAGCAAAAGTATTGGCTGTTACTCTAGACCAAGCGACGGAAAAACTGCTTACCAACAATAAATCGCCTTTACGCAGGGCTGGAGAGTTAGACAACCGTGGCAGCCATATCTATTTGGCAATGTATTGGGCTGAAGCCCTGGCGAACCAGACTGACGATAAAGAGCTGGCAGCAACCTTCAAACCCTTGTATGCGGCCTTAAGTCAGCATGAGCAAACCATCATGGCTGAAATCGCTGAAACCCAGTGCAAGCCAGCAGATATAGGTGGCTACTACTACCCTGATGATCAACTGGCCGCAAAAGCGATGTGCCCCAGCGCAACGTTTAACGCTGATCTTGCCCTAGTCTCTGCCTAAGATTATTACGGAGCAAAAAGAAAAAAAGCAGACTCTTGAGTCTGCTTTTTTATGAAGATTGTGTTCTAGCGTTCGGGTTCGATTTTGAAATCAATATTTTCAGCGTGCAGACCTTTAGGGCCTTGTTGCACGTCATACTTGACTTCTTGTCCAGCTTTGAGAGAACGATATCCCTCCATTTGGATAGTGGAGTAGTGTGCAAATATATCTTCTCCGCCATCATCCGGAACAATAAATCCAAACCCTTTTGCATTATTGAACCATTTTACTTTGCCGACTGCCATACTTCTGCTTCCTTTTAATCCCTTGAACAAATACTACTTTGACCCCACACTGTTATCTCAAAACATGGTAAATAGCAGTGTGACAGTACAGACGAGCTAACTACTCAATACAACCGTCTTAGAAAATGTAGGTTTTTTGACCGCTTATTGTCAAGGCATATTTGATTTTTCCTTGGATTGTAAAGAAACTTTAATGGAATCGTTTTTAACGTTTTCGTCGTATGTAGAGTCCAAACTAACAGTAGTTTTGAAATATGAGTAAAGACAACACAATTAATATAGAGCGGGAAAAGCAGCTTGATACGGTCAGACAAAAAGCTGTTCCACCGCCCATGTACAAGGTTTTGCTCAACAATGATGATTACACCCCGATGGATTTTGTGATTGAGGTGCTGATGCGATTTTTTAATCTTGATGCAGAGAAAGCCCAACAAATTATGCTCAGCGTGCACTATCGTGGTCGCGCTGTTTGTGGCATATATACTGCAGAGATTGCAGAAACAAAAGTAATGCAGGTAACACGTTACGCAAGAGAACATCAACACCCCTTGATGTGCACAATGGAACAGGCGTAGTGTATAGGGTAGGCGAATTGGGCAGTAGGCAGAGGGCACATATATGTTGAACAAAGATTTAGAGCAAACCTTGAATGAGGCGTTCATTTTTGCCAGAGAACATCGCCATGAATTTATGACGGTTGAGCACCTGTTGCTTGCCTTACTTGATAATGCTTCGGCCAAAGATGCACTAAAAGCGTGCGGGGCAAATATTGAGTCGATAAAAAAAGAACTCACCGATTTTGTTAAAGACACCACCCCGCTGTTGCTTGATGAACAAGGCAGGGAGCGGGAAACTCAGCCTACTTTAGGCTTTCAACGTGTATTGCAGCGTGCGGTTTTCCATGTGCAAAGCTCGGGTAAAGACGAGGTTACTGGTGCCAATGTATTAGTGGCAATTTTCAGTGAGCAGGAATCGCAAGCGGTCTACATTCTGAAAAAAGCGGATGTTACTCGTTTAGATGTGGTTAATTTTATCTCCCACGGGGTATCAAAAATCGATGACGAGTCACCCGCGTCGAGCGAAAGTGCAGAAGAAACATCAGACAGCGAAGAAGGCTCGTCGATGTTGCATAAGTTTTCAACCAACCTCAATCAACTGGCCAAAGACGGAAAAATTGATCCGCTGATTGGCCGCGAGGTGGAATTGGAGCGTTGCATTCAAATTTTATGTCGTAGACGCAAAAATAATCCTCTATTTGTGGGTGAAGCAGGTGTCGGTAAAACCGCCATTGCGGAAGGCTTGGCCTATCGTATCGTCAGCAAAGAGGTGCCTGAGGTCATCAGCTCAGCAGTAGTCTACTCACTTGATATGGGTGGTCTGTTAGCCGGAACAAAATATCGTGGCGACTTTGAAAAACGCTTAAAGGGCATCCTCAAAGAATTAGCCGCCGATAAAAATGCCATTTTATTTATTGATGAAATTCATACCATCATTGGTGCCGGTGCGGCATCGGGTGGGGTAATGGATGCGTCGAATTTGTTAAAACCGAAGTTAAGCAGTGGTGAACTGCGTTGCATCGGGTCAACGACCTATCAAGAGTATCAGGGTATTTTTGAGAAAGACCGGGCATTGGCTCGTCGATTCCAAAAAATTGATGTATTAGAGCCTACCGTTAATGACACCACAAAAATATTGATGGGCTTGAAATCTCGATACGAAGAACACCACAGTGTGAGATTCACCAATAAGGCTATTCGTGCGGCAGCAGAATTGTCTGCCAAGTACATCAACGAGCGGCACTTACCAGACAAAGCGATTGATGTGATTGACGAAGCTGGCGCGAGTCAACGTTTGTTGCCCGTGTCGAAACGCAAAAAAACCATTGGTGTACCAGACATCGAAATGATCATCGCTAAAATTGCACGCATTCCTGAAAAATCCGTGTCGGCCTCTGACAAAGAAGTGCTTAAGAATCTCGATCGTGATTTGAAATTAGTGGTATTTGGGCAAAACCAAGCGATTGATACACTGACAGACGCCATTCATTTGTCCAGAGCAGGTCTTAGCAGTGAAACCAAACCCATCGGCAACTTCTTATTTGCTGGCCCGACGGGTGTAGGTAAAACTGAGGTGACCGCCCAGCTTGCCAAAATTATGGGCGTAGAATTAGTACGCTTCGATATGTCGGAGTATATGGAACGCCATGCGGTGAGTCGTTTAATTGGTGCGCCACCAGGCTACGTTGGTTTTGACCAAGGTGGCTTGCTCACTGATGCGGTGATTAAACACCCTTATTCAGTGGTATTGCTCGACGAAATTGAAAAGGCGCACAGCGACATCTACAACATTCTGTTGCAAGTGATGGATCATGGCACCCTGACAGATAACAACGGGCGTAAGGTTGATTTTCGCAATGTGGTGTTAGTCATGACCACCAACGCAGGCGTGCAGCAAACCGTGCGCACCTCCATTGGCTTCAAACAGCAAGACCACAGTCATGACGCCATGAGCGAGATTAATCGATTGTTCTCGCCAGAATTTAGAAATCGTCTTGACGCGATAGTGTGGTTTAACCATCTTGATCAAGAGATTATCTTGCAGGTTGTCGACAAATTTATTGTTGAGTTACAAGTGCAGTTGGATAACAAAGGTGTCTCACTTGAAGTATCTACCCCAGCACGTGCTTGGTTAGCTGAAAAAGGCTATGACAAAAATATGGGGGCTCGCCCCATGGCACGTGTCATCCAACAAGAGATTAAAAAGGAACTGGCGCATGAACTGCTCTTTGGCCGCTTGAGTCACGGTGGCAGCGTGAAGATTACCTTAGTTAACGATAAGCTGGCTTTTGAGTTTGTCACCGATGCTAAGGAAAAATCTGAAGCGTAGTGATCTTTAAATACAAAAAAGCCCCGCTTGTGTGCGGGGCTTTTTTTTGGATATCTAGAATAAAGTCAGTTGTTGGGATGAGTCATCCGCTTGAATGACACTATACAACCGACAGGGCGCTAACTAGCGAGCGCGATAAATGATACGACCTTTACTTAAGTCGTAGGGCGTCATTTCAACTGTGACGGCATCGCCGGTTAGAATGCGGATATAATTTTTACGCATTTTACCTGAAATATGGGCAGTAACGACATGGCCATTTTCTAACTCAACACGAAACATAGTATTTGGAAGGGTATCCAACACAGTTCCTTCCATTTCAATACAATCTTCTTTCGCCATTTAACTCTGTTACCTCTGTTTAAAAATAAGTGTCTAAAAAAGCCGCGCAGATTTTGCCCAATAAGCCTGCGAGTGTAAAGCATTACCCAGCTTTTTTTGTAATTAGATGCCAATTATTGTGCAAAAAACGTTCGTGGGGCAAAAAATTCTGCTTATAGTTCATTTTCTGACAACTGTCGATTTGATATCCCAAATAGAGATAGGGCAGTTGGTGTTGTTGTGCTAATGAAATTTGCTGCAATATAGCATAGGTGCCGATGGAACGTTGCTCATAATCGGGCGAGAAAAAAGTATACAAAGCCGACAGGCCATTTTTCACTACATCTGTCACCGCCACGGCTATCAGAACCTGATCATGCCACAGCTCTAAAAACCATTGTTGTTGCCATGGATTAAGTATAAAACCTCGATACTGTTCTATGCTGGCAGGAAACATCGAGCCATCGGCATGGCGACAGTTGATGTAACGTTCATAGAGCTCGTAGTACTCAGCCTTATCTTCTTTACTCAACACCAATTTTAGATCGGCATTACGTTTTAACAGGCGCTTTTGACTTTTTGATGGGGAAAACGCACGCACGGGCAAGCGTATGGCTTGGCATGCTTGGCAAGTTGCACAATGTGGACGATAGACTTGTTCACCACTGCGCCTAAATCCTAGGGTAATCAGCAGATCATAATGCTGGCTAAGTAAGCCTTCAGGTGGGGGGATGGCGGCCAATAACTGCTCTTGTTGCTCAGGCAGGTAACTGCATTGAAACGCTTGGGTAATACCAAACTTCATTGCGCTTCACTTAAGGTGCGTGCTTGCCAGCATTCTGCTGAAAACTGCTGCTGATTAAGTTGCTCAAGCACCTTTAAAAAGTTAGCACGAGGCATCTCAATGCAACCTAAGCTGGCTAGATGTGGGTTTTGCATCTGACAATCTATCAAGTTTGCGCCTTCGTGTTTGAGCAATTCAATAAGATGGAACAAGGCGATTTTAGAAGCATCAGTCCGTTGATGGAACATCGATTCACCACAAAATAACTTACCACTGACCACCCCATACAAACCGCCAACTAAGGCTTCACCCTGCCACACTTCGATGGAATGCGCGTGGCCGGCTTGGTGCAAGTCAATATAGGCATTCAACATCTTCTTGGTGATCCAGGTACCAGAGGTATTGCGAGGTATTGTGGCACAAGCATTAATTACCCCACTGAAGTCTTGGTTTACACTTACCCTAAACCGTCGCTGACGGATTGTTCTTGCGAGTTTCGTTGAACAGTTGAACTGCTCAAGGGGGAGCACACCTCTTGGGTCAGGAGACCACCACAAGATAGGCTCTCCCTCGCCAAACCAAGGAAAAATACCATTGGCATAGGCTTGGCGTAAACGTGCCACCGACAAATCACCACCAAAAGCCAATAGTCCGTTAGGATCGCTCAGTGCCTTTGATGGTTGAGGGAAAACGAGGGTGGTGCCTAATTTAGCTAAACTGATCATCTACTCGTGTCTTCTTTTTTTGAGTTTATGATTAAAAAAGGCCTCTTGTTGAGGCCTTGTTTGGCTTATTTGGCCAATGCATCTAAATATTTTTCGGCATCTAAAGCCGCCATACAGCCGGTGCCGGCGGAGGTTATCGCTTGGCGATAAATATGATCACTCACATCTCCAGCAGCAAACACACCACTTACACTGGTTTGCGTAGCGTTACCCTCGGTGCCGCTGTTTACTTTGATGTAACCGTCTTTCATGTCAAGTTGACCATCAAAGATCGCCGTATTGGGTTGATGGCCAATGGCAACAAATAAGCCCATTACCGCAAGTTCTTTGCTCTCACCGGTGTTGACATCTTTAATTCGCAATCCGGTCACCCCAGAATTGTCGCCCAACACTTCGTCAAGGGTACTGTTCCAATGTAAGACAACATTACCATTTCGAGCTTTTTCCATGAGGCGGTCCGCTAGGATTTTTTCGCTGCGGAAACTGTCTCGACGGTGAATAACATGCACTTCTGACGCGATATTGGACAAGTATAAGGCTTCTTCAACAGCCGTGTTTCCACCGCCTATCACCGCGACTTTTTGCTTGCGATAGAAAAATCCGTCACAGGTTGCGCAGGCTGACACCCCTTTACCCATGAATGCTTGCTCAGACTCCATGCCCAAATATTTGGCGGAAGCACCAGTAGCAATGATTAAAGCATTACAGGTATACACGCCTTGATCACCATAAAGCGTAAAAGGCTTTTTCGATAAATCGGTTTTGTTGATGTGATCAAAAATGATTTCTGTATCAAATTTTTCAGCATGTTTTTGCATGCGCACCATCAGATCAGGACCGGTTAAGCCCTCAGGATCACCAGGCCAGTTTTCCACTTCTGTTGTGGTGGTAAGCTGTCCACCTTGCTGAATACCAGTGAGGAGCACCGGTTTAAGATTGGCCCTAGCCGCATAAACAGCCGCTGAATAACCCGCTGGGCCAGATCCTAAGATCAATAGTTTTACGTGTCGTGTCGAAGACATGGTGCTCTCCAAAAAATACTGGATGTGCTCTAACAAAGTCATCCAAAGTGGTTAAATTTAACAATTAGCTTGCAGAGATAGGGACGCAAGCCAGACTTTCAATAGCAAGGCGACACAAAAGCTAAATATCGCTCTGCCGTGCACCTATGATTTCCCGGGTGACTGAGTAGCTTGAATAGCCGTCAGAGCAATGGTAAACACGATGTCATCCACCAAGGCTCCTCGACTTAAATCATTCACGGGTTTGCCCATGCCTTGCAGCATTGGCCCAATACTCAGCAAATTAGCACTGCGTTGTACAGCCTTATATGTTGTATTACCAGTATTAAGATCAGGAAAAATAAACACAGTGGCTTTGCCGGCTACTTTGCTATTTGGGGCTTTTTTCCGCGCCACATTCTCCATGACTGCGGCATCATATTGCAAGGGACCATCAATCAATAAATCTGGGCGTTTTTGCTGAGCAATTTCTGTGGCTTTTTTTACTTTGTCTACATCGACACCAGTGCCTGAATCTCCCGTGCTGTAACTGATCATCGCCACCACTGGTTCTATGCCAAACGTTGCCGCTGAGTCTGCTGACTGAATAGCAATGTCGGCAAGTTGCTCGGCGTTGGGGTCAGGGTTGATGGCGCAGTCACCGTAGACCAGTACTTGTTCTGGTAACAACATAAAAAAGATCGAAGACACCAATGATGCGCCAGGGGCTGTTTTAATCAGCTGTAAGGCAGGGCGGATGGTATTGGCTGTGGTATGCACCGCCCCAGACACTAAACCATCCACATCGCCTTGCTGCAACATCATCGTGCCTAATACCACGTTGTCGAGCAATTGTTCTTCTGCCACTACTGCAGTGAGTCCTTTGTGTTTGCGCAACTCAACTAAGGGATCGATGTAGCGACTGCGTACCTCTTCGGGCTGCATAATTTTCACCGAATCAGGTAGTTGCACACCTTGTTGTTCAGCAATGCGTAAAATTTCGGCTTTTTCACCGAGCAAAATGCAGTTGGCAATACCACGCTCTGCACAAATCGCCGCTGCTTTGATCGTACGCGGTTCATCACCCTCGGGTAATACAATGGTTTTACGGGCGGCTTTAGCGAGTTGGGTTAACTTGTAGCGAAAAGCGGGGGGGGAGAGGCGCAACGCTTTGCTCGCCCCTTGGCTGAGTGAGGCAATCCATGCTGGATCGATGCACCCAGCGCCATGGTCCATCACGCGATTGATGCGTTGCTCATCATCCACCGGTACTTCTTGGTTAAAGAAATGCAAGTTGAGCGATGTTTGCCAGGTATTCTCTTTTACCAGCATCACAGGTAAGCCGCTTGCTAACGCTTGGGCGCAAAGTTCTTTTATGCGTGGATCGGGCTCGTAGCCACCCGTCAACAACAAAGCACCAATCTTGGTGCCATTTTGCGTGGCTAGGCAGGCAGACACAAATACATCGCTGCGATCTCCCGACATCACCAACAGGGCACCGGGTTTTAGCACCGACACCATGTTGTGTATTTCACGCGCACAAAAATGCACGCTTCTGAGGCGGCGGTGCTGATAGTCGCCTTCATTCAACATACTGGCATTGAGGTGATTACATACATCTTTAACCCGTGGTGCCACTAAATCAAAACTCCAGGTTATGCAGCCAAGTAAAGCAAATGACTTAGAGAAAATGGGCAGCTTCTTGAGTCTTTTAATGATCTTTAAGGTGTTGTCATCGTTGTGTTCTTCCATCAAATCTGCACTTAAACGACCACGTTCATCCAAAGGCGCATTGACCTTGTTAAAAATGCAGCCCAACACTTTTTTGGCTTTGTGGCCGCCGTAGTTATCTGCCACGATTTCCAATTTGTCATTGAGCTGGGTCAGATTTAGATTGCCCGGTGAGCTGACTAATACAATGCGCGCATCCAATGCGTTGCAGATTTCTCGGTTTAAACGCACTGCGTAAGGATGATTTTGCGTGGAGATCAAACCTTCAATGATACTGATGTCGTCGGCTTTGCCATCGGTGTTGGCGTACTCTTCGTACAACGCGATGATTTCTTCGAGGAGCACGTCCAATTTGTCTTTGCTGATCATGTCTTCCACGTAAGCCGTGCTTAGCGGTGGGGCGGGTTTTAGCAAGCCTACTTGCTCAACGATGGTGGTGGACTTTTCGACTTCGTTTTCACCTTGGCGTGGTTGGCCAATGGGTTTGAAAAAATTAACTTTCAAACCTTGCTGTTGCATGGCTCGCACCAAACCTAAACTAACGCTGGTTAAACCGACGCTGTTGCCCACAGGGATTAACATTATTCGCCGCGGCATGTTCACTCCTTACGTTTTGTTTGTGTATTGCAGCGCATCTTGGGCTATGACCCATTCTTCATTGGTGGCAATGGCATACACAGGATGGGATGTAGCAACGGAGATCAGTCCTGAGCGACCAAAACGCATTTGTTGATTACGCAATTTATCTATTTCAAAACCCAGATGACTGAGCTGAATTAGGGTTTGTGAGCGAATGTAGGCAGAATTTTCGCCAATTCCCCCAGTAAATACTAAGGCGTCCAACGGGCCGACAACGGCTAAGTAGGCACCAATATATTTCACTAAGCGATAGACAAACATGTCTAAGGCTAGTTTGGCGTGTCGATTGCCTTTTGCCTGTTCTTCTTCGAGGGCGCGACAGTCATTGCTGAGCTCAGAAATACCAAGTAAACCGGATTGTTTATTGAGTAAATCCGTTACTTGTTGTGAAGTGTAGCCTAATTGGTCAATCAAAAAGCTAGGTAAACTGGGATCAATATCGCCGCAACGCGTCCCCATCACTAAGCCTTCCAACGGCGTAAAACCAAGACTGGTATCCACAGCTCGACCTGCTTTTATCGCAGCGATACTGCAACCGTTACCTAAATGTGCGGTGATCAAATTACACTGATGGATATCTTTGTGCAGCAGATGCGCGGCTTGATGGGCGACAAAATAATGGCTGGAACCATGAAAACCATAACGCCGGATCCCATGCTTAGTGTACAAGTCATAGGGCAGGGCATACAAATAGGCATGTTTGGGCATTGTTTGAAAAAACGCAGTATCAAAAACGGCTACATGGGGTAAGTTGGGGAAGGCAGCTTGTGCACTTTCAATGCCAGCAAGATTCGCTGGGTTGTGCAGGGGCGCCATGTGTGCGGTTTTCTGAATGGCTTGTTTCACCTCTGCGTTGATGAGGGTGGAATGCGTGAAGGTTTCACCACCGTGCACCACGCGATGCCCCACGGCAACCAAAGCCTGGTTTAACTCAGGAAACTGCTGCAATACGTCCACGATGGCGTTTAAGGCATCTTGATGATTGGCAGCAGCAGATAATGCACCCTGCGCTTTTTGTTGTGCATGGGTGTAGCGCAGCTGACTACTCTGATTGCCCAGATTTTCCGCTAAGCCTTGTAACAAAGCGTCGCCACTGGCCACGTCGATGATGGCAAACTTAATCGAAGAGCTGCCGCAGTTCAGGACAAGTACATATTGATTCATAAGCATTTTTTATCATTACTTGGCATTGATATGTAAACTTTATACTAGCCTGACTCGTTTAATTTGGGTACTGATTGTTTAGCGATTGTATACAATAACGCAGTGAACTTACGTGCCTTATTGTTGGGCATAAGCTATGAATAATGATGTTTGGTCAAATACTGCCTAAAGCGCTACACTGCGCTATAGGGCTATGAAGAGGAGCTACCTGTGGCGCAAACTTTGGGCGGTCTGTTTAAAGATGGTCAACAATACATGCAAACTTGGCCAACACAGGAACAGTTAACTACGCTTTTTCCTGAAAACCGGGTAATTTCAGCCACCCGCCTATCAATTAAGGTCATGCCGCCATTAGCGGTGTTGGTGGTGGCTACTTTGGTGAACGTACAAGGGGTACAACAACTGCCTCAGGCATTAGCGGTGGGCGCATTTTTTCTGACCTTACCCATGCAGGGATTGTTATGGCTCGGGCACCGCGCTAATCAAATTTTGCCCCCTGCTTTGTCGAGTTGGTATTTTGAGATCCAGCATAATATGCAGTTGCAGGGCTGTAGTTTGCAGCAGCCTAAAGGCAAACCAAAATACATGGAGTTGGCGCATTTGCTCAAAACTGCTTTTGAGGAATTAGACAAAGCCTTTACACGTCGTTGGTTTTAATACCAAATAGACTTTAGACCCCGTTTTGGTTTACGCAGCCTGTAAGATTTCGCCGCATTTAAGACAGCGATAGCGCTGAATTTTGCGCACAACCTTGTTATGGCGCCTAATGCTTAAGTGCACCACACCACAGGCACAGAGGTAGGGAAGCTGTCTACCCACTACCTTGCTCACGTCCATATTGTGATAAGTTTTGGGATTAACACCAAAGACCTCGAGCATTAAGGCCTGCCACTCTTTACCGTGGGGTCTCACTCGTCCATACAGTTGAAAAGCCAGCAAGTGAGATACTTCGTGAGCCACCACTTCATTGAGGAAACGCGGCAAATTATCCATCATTAATACAGGATTGAAGCGCAGGGTATTTTTCTGCAGTTGGGCGCTGGCGGCGATTTTTCCTCGTTGCTTGAAATTGATATCAGGCATCGGGAAAACACGAGAAAAATAGCTAGATGCCTGGTTGATACACACCGCGACATGTTGACTAATTTGTTGCTTCGCTGAATCGATACCGTTTATTTTCACACTAGCCTTTGTTCACGTTCAATACCGGTTGTGACGTGATGTCAATGGGATCACGTCGCTACACTTCGCAGATTGAAAAATAGTCGGTATAGTTTACCGCATATCTCCTGTTTTCCAATGTTAATGAGGCACCTATGACCCAAGCTTTGCAGCCACGCCGTTCCATTGATTTTCGTTTTTTAGCCGAGCCCACCGATGTCAACTTTGGTGGCAAAGTGCACGGTGGTATCGTGATGAAATGGATGGATCAAGCTGGTTATGCCTGTGCTGCGCAATACAGTGGTAAATATTGTGTCACCGTGTCTATTGGCGCCATTCGCTTTTTACGCCCGGTACAAGTTGGGCAATTGGTTACCCTAAATGCCCGCGTAATCCACACCGGGCGCACCAGTATGCATATTTTTATTAAGATTGAAGCCAGTGATCCAAAGTTGGATGTGGTGGAGCAAACGGGACACAGTATGATGGTTTTTGTCGCCTGTGACGAGAAGGGACAGCCGGTTTCTGTGCCGGCTTGGCAACCACAAAGCGATGAAGATATTGCCCTTGAAAACTACGCCATCGAGGCTAAAAATGCCGCCTTGAGTTTAGATGCCAGATTACACAGTACGCATACCTTAGCGTAATCTGGCGTGTTGCCCCTTTTTAATACTACAAATTACACTCTAGGCAAAAGGCATAGACACCACGTGGATCATTAAACTTGATACTGAGGTCTAATTCCGCCGATACCGAATTGACTAATTTGAGCAATCCAGAAGGGGTTTTGGTTTTAAAACTGCCGTCCATATAAACGGCCGCTTGACCAAGCACTTCCTTCCAAAACAACTCTTTGCTACTCAAGTTACGTTGTACGTACTGAGTATCATATTGGTCTAGGTTGGCCAATTTGGCGGCTGATTTAATCCCGTCTTGCAAATAACCAAGTTCGTCAACTAAACCAAGTTCCTTAGCCGTATTGCCTATCCATACCCGCCCCTGAGCAATGTGGTCGACTTGCTCTTTGCTCATGTTGCGTTTATCAGCAACCAAGGAAATAAACTGGTCATAACCATGTTCAATGCCACGTTGCAGAATTTTAGCCATGCCCGGATCTAAGTCCTTGGATAAGCGCAGACCAGCAAACTCAGTGGTACCCACACCATCTGTATGAATACCAAGGTAATCTAAGGTATTTTCAAAGGTTAAAAACATACCGAAGATACCAATCGAACCGGTGATTGTGCTGGGGGCGGCCCAAATTTGGTCTGCGCCCGCCGAGATCCAATAACCGCCAGAGGCCGCATAAGTACTCATAACCGCAACAACAGGTTTGCCTGCGGCTTTCAGTTCTTCCACTTCTTGACGGATTATTTCCGATGCGAAGGCACTGCCACCTGGCGAATCCACATATAACACCACAGATTTAATGCTGTTATCTAGGCGGGCTTTACGCAGTAACGCTGCGGTACTGTCGCCACCGATTTCACCGGGTTTCTGCTTACCATCAAGGATTGACCCTTTGGCGACCACGATACCGACTTTATCGATATTATTTTGCACAGTAGGCAAGGGTGGATTAATGATTTTTAAATAGTTGGCTAAGGTTATCTGGGTGAAGGTGTCACCATTATCGTTTTTGCCGACAACCTCGATAAGCTCTTGTCTAACTTGTTCGCGGGTTTTTAGGGCATCCACCCAGCCATTTTGCAAGGCGTACTGCGCAAAATCACCGTTTGCTGCGTCAAATTTGTTATAAAACTCATCCAACTTATCATCAAAATTATCGACTGATACACCTCGGGTCTGCGCCACATTCTGTTTATATTGGCTCCACATCGCAGACAACCAAGCTTGGTTTGCTTCTTTGGCAGCATCAGACATGTCATCACGAATATAAGGCTCGATGGCCGATTTGTAGGTGCCCACCTTAAAAATGTGGGTCTTGGCTTTTAGTTTTTCGATCATTGAACGGTAGTATGTGGGATAACGACCATAACCTTCGAATAACATAAAACCCATAGGATTGAGGTATAGATGGTCTGCATGGGCGGCCAAATAATATTGGTTTTGACTGAAATAATCCCCTACCGCATAAACAGGTTTACCACTCTCTTTAAAGCTTTCTATGCCCTGAGCGACCTGTTCTAATTTATCCAAGCCTGCACTGCTGAGCATAGATAAATCCAGCACCAAGACCTTGATACGTTTGTCATGTTTGGCATTTTCTAGGGCAAACAAAACATCTTGTAGCATGACTTCGGCATCCTTGTTGTCATCTTCAAAGGCTTCTTGCATAAATTCTTCGAAGGGATCAACCCCGCGCTTTTCAATCACCAGGCTGCCTGCCATTTTTACGATCAACGCGGAATCGCTGGGCACCACGACTTTGTCTTTGTCTTTAAGAAGAACGGTGATGAACGCGATAAAAATAATGATAAAAATGATATTAAAGAATAACTTACGGCAAAAATTAAGAATTGACCAAAGACCTACAAAAAACAATTTTGTCCAGCTTGTTCCTGACGACATAGTGACAACTTACCTAAACTACTAATAGGCCTGCATCCTATCTAAATTCAGGCCTAGATGACATTCAGAAGTGTAAATTATTGTTACAATCGCCGCCAACAGTGCATACACTTGGTGTTATTGTTTGCTGCTAGCGAGATAACTGACATGACCCAACATCATCTTTACCCACATTTATTTACGCCCTTAGATCTAGGTTTTACCACGCTGAATAATCGGTTTCTGATGGGATCGATGCACATGGGCTTGGAGGAAGAAAAAGATGGGCATGCTAAGCTCGCGGCATTTTATGCTGCCAGAGCCGCGGGTGGCGCAGCTTTGATCGTGACTGGAGGCATTAGTCCCAATCGTCAGGGCTGGGTTTTTCCTTTTGCGGCGCGCATGGCAACCAAACGGCATGCAAAACAGCACCAGATCATTACCGAGAGCGTGCACCAACACCAAGGTAAAATTTGTCTACAAATTTTGCATACAGGTCGCTACGGCTATCACCCTTTTATCGTTGCACCTTCTGCCACCAAATCGCCCATTGTGCCGTTTAAACCCAAAGCCTTGTCGGTACGAGGTATCTACAGCACCATAAAAGACTACATGAATTGTGCCGCGATGGCACAGTTAGCGGGTTACGATGGGGTGGAGATCATGGGTTCAGAAGGTTATTTTATTAATCAGTTTCTCTGTGAACGCACCAATCAGCGAACTGACGAGTGGGGAGGGAGCTTCGCAAACCGTTCGCGCATTGCCGTGGAAATTGTGAAAGCAGTGCGACAAAAGGTCGGTGAGAAATTTATCATTATCTTCCGTCTTTCTATGTTGGATTTGGTCGAAGGCGGCAGCCACTGGCAAGAAGTGGTTGAACTTGGCAAACTCATCGAAGCGGCGGGCGCAACCCTAATCAATACCGGCATCGGCTGGCATGAAGCGCGGGTACCTACTATCGGTACCATGGTGCCACGTGCGGCCTTTACGTGGATCACCCAGCGAATGAAAAGTGAATTGAGTGTGCCGCTAATTACCACCAATCGTATCAATACACCAGACGTGGCAGAGCGAGTTTTAGCCGAGGGGCATGCTGATATGGTGTCTATGGCTCGGCCATTTTTAGCGGATGAGAATTTTGTCCAAAAAGCACAGCAGGGAAAAAGCCAGCTGATTAATACCTGTATCGCCTGTAATCAAGCTTGTCTTGATCACGGTTTTCAGAAAAAACGGGCCAGTTGTTTGGTCAATCCCCGCGCAGGCTATGAAACTGAACTGAATTTTACCCTCACCACCCATAAACAGAAAATCGCAGTGGTAGGGGCAGGCCCAGCAGGACTCGCGTTTAGTTGTTATGCGGCTGAGCGCGGACACGAGGTGCATTTGTTTGATAAAGCCAGTGAAATTGGCGGACAGTTTAACTACGCCAAACGTATCCCTGGCAAGGAAGAATTTTACGAAACACTGCGTTACTTCCAACACAAACTTACGCAGGTTGGGGTCAAACTTGAGTTGAACAGCGAGCAAACCCCCGCAACCTTGCAAGCGGGAAAATTTGACCAAGTGGTGCTCGCCACTGGCATTGTGCCAAGGCGTTTAACATTGCAAGGTGTTGATCACCCCAAGGTGCTGAGTTATTTGGATGTATTGCGCGACAATAAACCTGTGGGTAAAACCGTCGCCATTATCGGTGCCGGTGGTATTGGTTTTGATGTGGCAGAGTTTTTAGTGGAAAAAGAATCGCTAAGTGTAAAGCCAGATGAATGGCTTAAATCTTGGGGTATCGACAAAACCTATCAGCACAGTGGCGCGTTAATGCCAGCGGAAATCGAAGCCCCTGCTCGTCAGGTTTATCTGCTGCAACGTAAAACCTCAAAAGTCGGTAAAAATCTTGGAAAAACAACGGGTTGGATCCACCGCAGTAGCCTGCAGCGTAAACAAGTCAAGATGTTAGCCGGGGTAGAGTATGTGCGTATTGATGATGAAGGTTTGCATATCATCGTGAATGACGAGCCACGCTGTTTAGCCGTGGATAATGTGATTTTATGTGCCGGCCAAGAGCCATTGCGTGCGCTGCAAGCTGAACTCGACGCGCAGCAGATCAAAACACATTTAATTGGTGGCGCCTATGTGGCAGCGGAACTTGATGCCAAAGCAGCCATTCGTCAAGGCGCAGAGTTAGCCGCGGTCATTTAATTGGCAATGATTGAGTAAGTAAACCATCGAAGCAAGGTATTCAGCACCGTACTTGCACGCTGAATACCTGATTAAGCCATTAGAATTTGACGGCTAGCTAATGGTCTTGCGCTTTTCCTGCTCCTTCTGGAAAGCGAATATCCTCCACCAATTGCTGAATATGTGCCGGTGAGTCACCGGTGAATTTATGCACACTCAAAGCCACTGCAAAATTGATCAACATGCCCACCGTACCGATACCTTCTGGCGAGATATTCAGCAACCAATTCACCGCTGTATTTGCCTCAGGATTAATAAACTTAAAGTACACAATGTAGGCGCTGGTAAAGGTAATACCCGCAATCATTCCAGCAATGGCACCTTGGCTGTTCATGCGTTTGTAGAAAATACCAAGGATAATGGCTGGGAAGAAGCTGGATGCGGCAAGACCAAAAGCAAAAGCCACCACCTGAGCGACAAATCCAGGGGGGTAAATACCCAAGATCCCAGCAACAATTACCCCGGCCGCTGCCGCCAAGCGGGCGTAAAATAATTCTCGACGTTCTGAAATAGCCGGCATGAGATTACGTTTTAATAAGTCATGGGAAATGGACGTGGATATCACCAGCAACAAACCTGCCGAAGTGGAGAGGGCGGCGGCAATGCCACCAGCCGCCACTAAAGCCACTACCCAATTTGGTAAGTTGGCAATTTCAGGATTGGCCAACACCATGATATCCCGATCAACGGTCATTTCATTACGCTCGTCCCCGGCATAGAACATCTTGCCGTCGGCATTGTTGTCTTGCCAGGTTATCAGGCCGGTTTTTTCCCAATTGGTGATCCAAGTCGGCGCTTCAGCATAAGGGGTGCCGCTTTGCTCAGGGCCATTGATGGTTTCGATCATATTGATGCGCGCAAATGCAGCCAACGAGGGGGCGGTGGTATATAAAATAGCAATAAACAGCAGGGCCCAACCGGCACTTTTACGTGCATCGCGTACCTTGGGTACCGTGAAAAAACGCACAATGACATGAGGTAGACCCGCTGTGCCCACCATTAAAGCCGCGGTGATACAAAACACATCGATGGTGTTTTTACTGCCTTCGGTATAAGCCTGAAAACCAAGCTGTGCGGAGAGTCCGTCCAATTTTTCCAGTAAATACACCCCCGAACCATCCGCCAAGGTTGCGCCAAAGCCACTTTGTGGCAGAGCATGACCGGTGATCATGATGGAAATAAATACTGCCGGCACCAAGTAAGCAAAAATTAATACACAATATTGAGCGACTTGTGTGTAGGTAATGCCTTTCATTCCGCCTAATACGGAATAAAAAAAGACGATGGCCATGCCAATCACCACCCCAAGGGTAATATCAACCTCTAAAAAGCGACTAAAAACCACACCGACGCCGCGCATTTGGCCAGCAACATAAGTAAACGATACAAAAATAGCGCAGATGACGGCTACCGTTCGAGCAGTTTGAGAGTAATAGCGATCACCAATAAAATCAGGCACTGTAAACTTGCCAAACTTGCGCAGATACGGCGCTAAACACAGTGCTAACAGCACGTAACCACCTGTCCACCCAAGTAAGTACACGGCACCGTCGTAACCCATAAAGGAGATTAGACCCGCCATGGAAATAAATGAGGCGGCAGACATCCAATCCGCTGCTGTGGCCATGCCATTAGCGATGGGATTAACGCCCCCTCCGGCCACATAAAACTCTTGGGTTGAGCCCGCTCTTGCCCAAATTGCAATGCCGATATACAGGGCAAACGACAGGCCGACAATAATAAATGTTAGGGTTTGAATACTCATTGGCCAGCCTTATTTCTCGTCAACATTAAAGCGCTTATCAAGCTGATTCATTTTGTGTACATAAACAAAAATCAGCAGCACAAATACGTAAATCGCTCCTTGTTGCGCGAACCAAAAGCCAAGCTTAAAGCCAAATACCTGCAGACTATTCAGCCAGTCAACCAACAAAATACCGCAGCCAAACGACACCACAAACCAAATACTTAAAAGTTTGAGCACCAAGCGAATATTTGCCCGCCAATATGCGTGTTTTGCTGCTTCATTCAAAAAAGCCATGCAACCCTCTTCTTTACAGTTTGTTAACAAAGCTACGTTAACCCAGGCCTGCGCAAACGCAAAGCTGATCATGGTGTGAATACGAAAATCCATAATGCGGGTTGTCATACACCGCGGTTTGCACATCGATATGACATACTTTTACTGAGGTGAAGGGCTGAAGCACTTGGCATGGTTGAGGGAGTATGAAAGGATGCGTGATAGTCTAATGGTGTTGATATCAACGGAGTGGGTGCATGACTACTATGTCAAAAGGCAGTGCGTTAATATTGGGGATCTGTTGCGTGTTGGGTTTGCTCGGTTTGGCTTACATCCTAAAATCTGCAGCCCTGGAAGTGAAGCAATTCGAACGCAGCGTCACAGTAAAAGGCTTGGCGGAACAGGAGTATCCTGCGGATATTGTGATCTGGCCCATTCAATTCACCTTTGCCGAAAATGACCTGAGCAAGCTTTATGCATTAGTGGACAGTAGCAGTAAAAAAATCATCAATTTTTTACAAGCTAATGCCATTGATGCCAGCGAGATAAGTATCGATCCGCCTACCATTATGGATAAAAACGCTCAGCAATATGGTAGCGACAACAACGTAAAGTTTCGTTATACCGCGGTGCAAACCATCACCGTCTACGCAAATGATGTGACCAGAGTACGCAAGGTGATGAGTTCAATATCGGAGCTGGGCAAAGAAGGCATCGTGTTCAGTGGCGACAATTACAATGCCCAAGTGGAATACATTTTCAGCCAATTAAATGCCATCAAACCGGCCATGATTGAACAAGCTACCAATAATGCACGTGCAGTGGCTGAAAAATTTGCGGCTGATTCACACAGTCGTTTAGGCAAAATAAAACAAGCATCACAAGGGCAATTTAGCATCAGTGACCGTGATAAAAATAATCCACACATCAAGATGGTGAGGGTAGTGTCGACAGTTGAGTATTACTTGGCTGACTAAATACCCACCGTTTTTTTTACTTTGGCTGCGTTTTTGGCGCATGTTTTCCACAAGACCTTTAATCGATGAATAAGATGATTGAAAAACAAATCAACAGCAGTGACGGTCACGTCATTCAAGTTTACGTATGGCCCAATAACGAAGCCAAGGCATGGGTGCATATCAACCATGGCATGGCAGAACATGCGCTGCGTTATGCACGATTTGCTGAAGTATTGGTGGCAGCGGGATTTGCTGTGGTGGCACACAATCATCGAGGTCACGGTTCGTTGCAGGTCGATAGCTTAGGTTGCTTGGCGCAAGGTAGCACTTGGCAGCAGATATTGGCAGATATCGCCCAAGTGCGAGCTAGCGAGTGTCATGACGACCGCCCCTACTTTTTATTTGGGCACAGTATGGGCTCATTTATTGTGCAATCGTTTTTAACACATTACCCACAAGCTATTGACGGCGTGATCCTCAGCGCCTCAAATTTACAAGCTCCTAGCTTAAGCCGACTCGGTCGCTTAGTGGCCGGCATAGAAAAATGGCGTGTGGGCGAAGATAAACCCAGCAAGTTAATCCAATTTTTATCGTTTGGTTCGTTTAATCAGCACTTTAAGCCAAATAGAACGGAATTTGATTGGTTGAGTCGAGATGAGCGTGAGGTCGACCAATACATTGCCGATCCCTTGTGTGGTTTTGCCTGTTCAACAGGTTTTTGGCAGGCGTTTTTAGACAGTTTAGTGGCCCTGTATCGCCCAGGTAGTTTACAAAACATCCAAGCAGACTTACCGATGTTATTTATCGGTGGCAGCGACGATCCGGTAGGCTTGATGGGCAAAGGTTTGCCCAAATTAACAAAGGCTTATCAGCAGCTCGGCCAATCAAAAGTCAGTTTGAAGCTCTATGCTCATGCTCGACATGAACTACTTAATGAGAACAATCGAGATGAGGTGACCAGCGATATTGTTACTTGGCTAAACCAGCAGTGCAGCCTTAGTTTACCTTGCTAAAATTAAGATCATGAAAATCATAAGAAAAATCGGTGATGGCGGAGATGGCTTGCATGGTAAAGCCAAGCACTTTGCCTGCCTCAAGTTTGAACATCAGCTTGGCATCCGCATTCAAAGTGCGATTGGGCCAGATTGCCAAAAATGCATCTCCCTGATAGTGACGTAAGGGACCATCTAATAAACTTGAGCGACTCATGTCTATGTACAAAGCGTCGTTCAGCACAGAAATAGTCACTGTACCATACCAAGGATCTTCATACACGCCAGCATAATCGGTGAGGGGCAGGGTAGCTGCTTGGGTGCCTGGCTTGAGGGTCTGCACGTCGTCGAGGTGGGTTTTGGCTTGTGCTAAACCACGCACAAAGCGGCTGGCCGACATGGCAAGGTAATCATGTTGTTGTTGCCCTAGTAATTGATTGGCGAGCTGCAAGGTAATAGCCTGAGGCGCCCCATAATAATCATTATTCGATGCAAAAAGCACGATGCCTCGGTCAGGTAACAAAATTAAATTACTCACGACACCGGGGGCGCCACCAGAGTGAGAAATCATGCGTGTGCCTTGAAAATCTTGTACAAACCAGCCCAAGGCATACATGGAGTAGTGGCTGGCGTCGGTATCAATCAGCAGTTGCTGAGGCGCCAACGGGGTAACTCCCGCCCACACTTGCTGACGTTGTTGTTCGCTCAGCAGTGACTTACCCTCTTTGGTCTTTGCACCATCTAGCCAGAATTTTCCCCACACCAACATATCAGCGGCCGTACAATAAATACCTGCCGCCGCTGCCATCGATGGGGCGAACAGCATATTCTCGTCTATGGGTATGCCCTGGTGATCACTCGGTGAACGCTCATGACCTGTGACAACTTTTTGCCCGGGTTTAATGCGCGATACGTCTGCCGCACACTGGCTTAAGCCGATGGGTTCAAACAGTTCAGTGCTTACAAAATCTGCCCAACTTTGCCCTGAAATTCGTTGCACTAACTCTCCGGCAATCACATATAACAGATTGTCATAGGCAAATTCGGTGCGAAAAGCGCTGGTGGGTTTCATGTAGGGCAGGGCCTTCAAGATATCTGCCGAGCTAGGTGCGCCATCCGGCCAGAACAACAAATCACCTGCTCCGAGGGGTAAACCTGAACGGTGAGTGAGGGCATCGCGCACTGTGAAATGCTGACTGACCCAAGGATCGTACATAGCAAATTCTGGGATGTAACGTTGTAGTGGCGCATCCCATTCTAATTGACCTCGATCCACCAAAATGGCTAAGGCCGTGGTGGTAAATGCCTTAGAAATGGAGGCAATAGGAAACAATGTATCGGTGGTGACAACCTCTCCTGTAGCTTGGTTGGCTTTGCCAAAGGCTAGAATCGTGGGTGGTTTATTTGGTTCGAGTACAGACAAAACCATGCCAGTAGTCGCGTAGGCTTGCATCGTTCGCTGCATCTGTTGTGCAATAGAGGGCTCGGCTTGACGACTGACAACCTTGGCAGGCAGCGACGAACAGGCGCATAACGTAAAAGCAAGATAAATAAACACGCAAAGACGTAACATGAAGATCTGACCAAAAATTAAGACGGTGGCGCATTTCTATCAAGTAAGTCGCAAGGATTCAATGCCTGTGTGAAGGGTGAATGTCTGTCATGTTTACATTTTTGTCGCAGTTCATCGTTCGTTATTCCCGGTCAACTGAGGTAAAATGTCCACTCACCCCTTATAAGGATTGGGATTATTTTGAAAAATCGTTGTTTATTACTGGCCATGTTTTGCAGCGCTAAGTTGTTGATAGCCAATTGTGTTGCTAAGGAATTGCCGGTATTAAGCATGGGCTTCGATCACAGCCCACCCTATAACTATAAAGATGAACAGGGGCAGGCTAAGGGGAGCCTTGTGACTATCGCCAAACAGCTAGGCAAAGAAGCTGGTGTGCGTATCGAATTTGTTTTTTGCCCCTGGGCACGCTGCGTCAGCTTAGTCAAACATGGCAAAATTGATTTGTTAGCAGGGTTATCTCAAAGCGCTGAACGTGAACGTGACTTGTTGTTTTTAAAACCCGCTATTTTTAACGCCAGTTCGGCTTTTGCTTTTTATCAAGTAGACACGGCGATTAGCATTGCAACTTATGCAGATTTGCGCAAATTGGTGATTGGTAAACTGCGTGGTAGTCAACATTTTGCGCAATTTGATAGCGACACCAGTCTGACTGTGGTGGAAGCCCCTGACGTACAAACCTTATTTGCCTTGTTACAAAATGGACGAATTGATACCTTCATTCACATGCGCGAGAGCATTGTGCCTTACCTCGAAGAATACGACACTCAACATCGCATTCAACAAGCAGACTATGTTGAAGTAGTCAGTGCTGATGGCTATCTGGTGCTGTCTAAACATTCGGGTAAAACCGCTCTGGCGACAAACTTGTCGGATGGTTTAGCAACACTCAAACAAAACAACGTTTTCGCCACACTTAAATATTAACGATGCTGGCTCAACGAGCAAAGACCGGACTTATGCTTAAGCCCGGTCTTTTAAACTACCGTTAATGCTCACCCGCTATCGCTTCACCCTCAGCCGTGTAGAAGCCAGAGGCACTGTGTTCAATAAAACCTAGATTGATCATCTTGGCTAAAAATGGATCGCTATGATCGTCGCCAATGTCGGCGTAGTCAGTGGTTTGATAACCATCCCGTTGGCTAAAAAACTGTTGAATGTTGTCAGGGTCGGTCGAATACGCAACAAGTGTCCACTCATCATGGTTTTTACCTGCTTGATAACTCAAATAATTAACCAATTTCAAGGCTGGTAACCAGTGCAGTTTAATCCTACCTTGTGCGGTCTCACCGCGCCAAACTTGCAGTAAATCACAGCCACTGCCGGTTTGTGTCTCCAGCTGTAACTGCGTAAATAACTGGTCACTAATCAATTGAAAGCGATAAGACCAATCACGCTCTCGTTTACCGTGCACTTGTTCTCCGGGCTGATACTCAATAGCACGTTGTTTATTATCAAAAAAGCGTGTGGCTTTTATTTGCTGATTGTTGAGTAAATACCATGACTCACTTACCCCAAGGTTTGGGTGTTGCTGGGCAACGCTTGCCCCTTGACGCCATAAAATCAGGGTTTGTTGTTGGCCAAGTTGACCGTTTTGGCTACTGTTCATTTGATAGTCAGCGCGCAATTGATTGGCATCAACTGCACATTCGTTAGCACTAACACTAAGACTAAACAAACTAAGCATGATCAAAAAATAGTGCATATGAACTCCATCGCTACAAAAAAAGGGCGCAGCGCTGGCTACACCCTTTGGGCATTAAACGTCAATTATTGAACTTGCTTGGCGTTGGCCTTAACGCTCAGGTCAGCGGCAAAGTCCATCACATGATAAATCATGCTTTGTTCGTTGGTACCGTTAACTAACAAGGCCGCTGGGCCAGCAGCAAAAATCCCAACGTCTTCCCCGGAGTGGGTTTCTGAACTCAAAGGAATTAAGGCTTCTTGGTGAAAACCTGGAGTTGTGGTGTCAACATCTGTCAGATCATGGCGACCTGCGGCAATCGGCACATTATAGCCTTCGTCACCATCGGTTTCTGCGCCTAAGTCACGAAACCCATTGCCATTGGTATAGGCCAAGGTTGTATAGGGTAGATTGTCAGCTGCCAAGGCTGGTTCACTGGCACCGACATTCACCACTTTACCCAATATGGGATTGCCACGTTTTGGATAACCAGCGATAGTGAATACGTGGCCATGGTCAGCGGTAACAATGATCAATGTTTGACTCATGTCGCTCATTTCCACCGCTTTTTGAATGGCGTCAGAAAATGCAATGGTATCCGTTAGAGCGGTGTAGGCATTGCCAGCGTGATGACCGTGATCGATACGACCAGATTCAACCATCAAGAAATACCCCTCTTGATTGTTATCTAAGATATCGATGGCTTTTTCGGTCATTTGTGCAATAGACGGCTCACCAGCAACATCATTGCTGCGATCAGCTTCATATTGCATGTGAGATTCATTAAACAAGGCGAAGAGCTTGTGGGTGTTGCTTGGATCCACTGCATCAAACCCTGCTTGATCCATGACATATACGCCATCACTGTACTTGGCTTGCCATTCCGCGGTTAGATCACGTCCGTCAGTGCGATCCCCTTCCACCGCACTTACTTGATCACCGCTGTTGAAGGCGGCATCTTTGGGTAAAAAGCTACGGCGACCGCCGCCCATGATGACTTCCATTCCGTCAACGTCAATGCCGCCAATCCGTGTTTCGAGATAGTTCTCGAAATTAATAAGTTGATCAGCGATGTCTTTGCAGCCAGCCGCGATGGCCGCCGCCGGCATGTCACCGTCGTCTTCCCAATCACGATCAGCCGATTTAGCAAACGTGGCGGCAGGCGTGGCATGGGTGATACGAGCAGTAGACACGATGCCAGTAGATTTACCAGCAATTTCCGCCAGTTCTAGCGCTGTGACCAATTCGTGGCCAGCAACGGTGGTGCAATCACCTCGTTCCACGGCTTCGCTCACACCGATGACACCAATGTCAGTTTTAACGCCACTCATCATCGCCGTCATGGTGCCAGCAGAATCGGGCGTTTGTGAATCCACGTTGTAGGTTTTTGCTAAGCCGGCAAACGGGAATTTTTCAAATGACAATTGGTTTTCTTCTCCCTGCATACCTTTCATTTGGCCTTCTAATATGCGCGCCGCTGTCACCGTTGATACACCCATGCCATCGCCGACAAATAAGATCACGTTTTTGGCGCTACCACGCAGACTAGAGATGGATTTAGCTGCCAGTGCTGGTTGGTTAGCCCCGGATTTTGCCGCGCTGCTGGTGGTAGCGTCTAACCATGTTTGTTTGGCTTTTACCACTTGTTGTTGCCCGGCGACAAACCAGTCATTGTTGAGGTTGGTAAGCAATTCGCTGGTGTTAACTTGTGTCACGCCTGGCGAACACACAAACTCAGTGGCGGTGATCTCAGCTGCATCCATGGAGCCGTTACTATTGCTGTCTAAACCAGAGTCAATTTTGACTCCACTATTGGGGCACTGGGTATCACCCACCGACAAGGCGGTTTGCATCACTAAGCTATTGAAGCCATTGCTGCCATTGGCGCCGTTGGCTCCATTTGTGCCGTTTGTGCCATCTTTTCCATCGTCACCGTCACCACAGGCAGTGAGACCGATTAAAGCGAGGGCGACCAAGCTCAATTTAAAATTCTTCATATTTTTCTCCTGCCTATTCTTGAATTAAATCAAGCGCTTGCTCGATCAAATGAAACACTACGCTTTGTTCAATGGTACCTTGAACCAACTGAGAGCCCGGGCCTGTGGCATGTAAGGTAATATCTTCACCGGCATGGGTTTCATCTCCTAAAGGCACCAGTGCTTCTTGATGAAAACCAGAACGGGTAGTGTCCACAGCGCTCAAATCTGCACGGCCAGAGGCGATGGCTTCGTTGTAACTGAGGTCGGCATCGGTGGCAGTGCCCAGATCGTGATAACCATTGCCGTTGTTGTAGCCGACGGTGGTGTAGGGCATGCCGTCGGCGGCAAGTACCGGTGTGTCTGACCCTACTGAAATGACCTTGCCTAAAATGGGATTACCACGTTTGGGGTAACCCGCGACGGTAAATACATGACTGTGATCGGCGGTGACTAAGATCAAGGTTTCATCTGGATTGGTATTGGCTACTGCCGCCTCTACCGCATCTGCCAAAGCAATGGCATCCGTCAATGCGTTGTAAGCACTGCCGGCGTGGTGACCATGGTCAATTCGTCCAGATTCCACCATCAAGAAAAAGCCTTGGTCGTTGTTATCCAGTATGTCGATAGCTTTTGTGGTCATTTGTGCAATGGAGGGTTCACCGGCTACATCATTTGCGCGGTCAGCTTCATACTGCATGTGTGATTCATTGAATAGGGCAAACACCTGTTTGGTGCTATTGGCATCAATGGCATCAAAACCGCTTTGGTCCGTCACATAGACACCGTTTGGATAAAGCGCTTGCCATTCTGCGGTGAGATCACGCCCGTCGGTGCGGTCGCCTTCCACCGCACTTACGGCATCATTGGAGTTAAACGCCGCATCTTTAGGTAAAAAAGAGCGACGCCCACCACCCATGACTACCTCTAAACCGTCTACATCAACACCACGAAAACGCTGTTCTAAATTGTGTTCAAAATTAACCAACTGATCAGCAATATCTTTGCAGCCAGCCGCTTTGGCGGCGTCGCTCATATCACCATCATCTTCCCAGTTGCGGTCTGCTGACTTGGCATACACGGCGGCGGGGGTTGCATGGGTAATGCGTGCGGTAGAAATGATGCCGGTAGACAAACCTTTGATTTCGGCCAGTTCTAAAGCCGTGGTGAGTTCGTTACCGGCGACAGTAGCACAGTTACCACGCTCGATGTCTTCATCTACACCAATCACCCCTACATCGGTTTTCAAACCCGACATCATCGCCGTCATGGTGCCAGCGGAATCAGGGGTTTGTGCATCCACATTGTAAGTTTTAACCAAGGCGGTATGAGGAAAAGTTTCAAAACTCAAATAGCCTTCTTCGCCAGTATGCCCGGCCATTTGCCCCTTCAGAATGCGCGCGGCAGTGAGGGTTGAAATACCCATGCCATCCCCAACAAATAAGATGACGTTTTTGGCTTTAAATTTGTTGTTGGTGTCGAGTTTATGGTCGAGTTTGCTTTGCCCGTCGCTATACCAAGGGCTGTTTTGTTGTTCGGCTGGCACCACCGCGCCATGAATAGCACTGGAGACGGCTAATGCCAACAAACCAGCTGCTGCTTTGCAGGTTATTTTCATTCTAGATGATCCTATTTGCGTGGGTTTTGAATAGGCTGTACAACACGCTCAGCCGAGAATAACGAGCGCTAGAATAGGCATTAAATATGCAAGAGAGCTAACAGATTATTGACAATTAGGCGACACTGGCGTGACAGTTTTACTGCATTACCATGACACGTTTGCTTTGCTGCAACGTCTCGAATCTGAGTAGAGATGTATTGTTAAAAAATAGCGTGAGGGGCGGAATAAAACGAGATATTAAGGCAGCTTAGGCGCTAGCAAAGGCCTGCTGTGTTAGCTCGCAGTGCTGTGCATCGACTTTTAATATACTGCCTTGATCGTACCAATCGCCTAAAACGATGCGTTCGCCAGCTTGTCCGTCAAGATCGACTTGATGCACGGCAGGGCGATGAGTATGGCCGTGAATGAGGCGCGTCACACCATGCTGACGCAGGGCTTTGAGCACTTCTTCGGGCGTTACATCCATGATGTCATCACTGAGTTTTTGTAGATTCTGCTGACTTTTTTTGCGACCGTTTTCGGCTATTTTACGCCGCGTGGTTAAGGGCAAGCTGAGAATTATTCGCGGCCACCACCAGCTGCGTGCTTTTTTGCGAAAACGTTGATACGCAATATCCAGGGTGCAAAGCTCGTCTCCATGCATCAGCAGGGTCGGTGTGCCATACAGGTCAACCACAACTTGTTCGGGCAGTATGGTAAAACCTGCACGTTGGGCAAATCTTTTGCGTAATAAGAAATCGCGATTGCCATGAATAAAATAGATGGCTACACCTTGATCCGCTAAGGCTTTAAAGGCGGCGGCAATCTGCAAATTAAACGGGCTCAGATCATCGTCACCAATCCACACTTCAAACAAATCGCCCAATATGTACAGGGCTTGTGCTTTTGGTGCTTGTTCGGCTAAAAATGTAAAAAGGCATTGGCTAATATCTGGGCGATCAACACTCAGATGTAAGTCAGAAATGAAGTAAGTAAAAGGTTGCTGAGGCATGGCAAGCATCTTGGCCGGATGCTAGATCCGGCCAGCGCAAGACCTAGTCGACTAATTCAACTTTTTGGATGACCACGTCTTCAACGGGCACATCTTGGTGATAACCGGCATTGCCAGTGCTCACTTGTTTGATTTTGTTCACCACATCCATGCCATCTGATACTTCAGCAAAAACACAGTAACCCCAACCGTCTGGGCTTTCACTGCGGAAATTTAGGAAGCTGTTGTCATTCACGTTGATGAAAAACTGGGCGGTGGCTGAATGCGGTTCGTTGGTGCGCGCCATTGCTACCGTTCCAGTGTTGTTGGCAAGACCATTGTTGGCTTCGTTCTTCACGGTAGCCTTGGTGGGTTTTTGTTTCATGCCTGATGCAAAACCGCCACCTTGAACCATAAAACCATCGATAACGCGATGGAAGATAGTATTGTCGTAAAAGCCCTCTTTTACGTATTCCAGAAAGTTGGCCACGGTCAATGGCGCCTTCTCGGCAAACAATGTAAGGGTAATTACCCCGTAATTTGTATGAAGTTTAACCATATCGCTACCTTGTCACTGTGATAAATAAACAAAGCGCGCATTCTAGCACTAAACCAAATGACATTTTAAGCCTATCTGCGTTATTGCTTAATGCGATGCTGAATTCACAATGCTAGAATCGCGGTTTTTACAGAAATCAACACAATCAGGCAGAATAGGAACGGTTAATGTTACAAATTTACAACACCCTCACGCGGCAAAAAGAGCAATTCAAACCGTTGCAAGCAGGCAAAGTGGGCATGTATGTGTGTGGCATCACCGTCTATGACTTAAGTCACATGGGGCACGCTCGCACCTACTTAAGTTTTGATTTAATGGTGCGCTATTTGCGCTTTAGTGGTTACGCAGTGAATTATGTGCGAAACATCACTGACGTCGATGACAAAATTATTCAGCGTGCCCAACAAAATCAAGAATCCACCGAGCAACTCACTGAACGCACCATAGCCATGATGCATGAGGATTTTGCCGCCATAAATTTGCTCAAACCGGATATCGAGCCACGGGTTACCACCCACATGCCCGAGATCATTATGGTTATTCAACAGCTCATCGATAAGGGTTTTGCCTATCAAGCCGCTTCCGGGGACGTATTGTTTGAAGTAGCGCGTTACGCTGATTATGGAAAACTGAGTAAACAAGACCTCAGTCAATTAAATTTGGGATCGCGGGTTGAGATTGATACCGACAAACGGGACGCCATGGACTTTGTCTTGTGGAAATCGGCTAAACCCGGTGAACCTCAGTGGGACTCACCCTGGGGGGCGGGACGACCCGGCTGGCACATTGAATGTTCGGCGATGAATCATAAACATCTTGGCGAGCATTTCGATATTCATGGTGGCGGCTCAGATTTAATTTTCCCACATCATGAAAACGAAGTGGCGCAATCGTGCTGTGCTTTCGATACACCCTATGTGAATTACTGGGTACACACCGGTATGGTACAGGTGGATGAAGAAAAAATGTCCAAGTCCCTCGGCAACTTTTTCACTTTGCGTGATGTACTCAAAGATTACGACGCCGAAACCCTGCGGTATTTTTTAATGTCAGCGCATTATCGTAGTCAGCTGAGTTATTCCGCAGACAATATCAAACAAGCAAGAGGGGCCTTAGAGCGTCTTTATACGGCACTGCGTGATACGACGCCAAACATGGGTGTCGACATTGCCATGGGTGATTATGTGCAGCGCTTTAATACTGCCATGGATGATGATTTTAATACACCAGAAGCAATGGCTGTTTTGTTTGATCTTGCCCGAGATTTAAACAAAGCCAAATTAGCCCAAGGTAGCAACACTGCTGATTTAGCGGGTGTATTGGTTAAATTGGGCGGCATTTTGGGCATATTGCAGCAAGCGCCAAGTCATTTTTTGCAAGGTGGCCTGAGTGGTCAAAGTCAAGACGATAGCGAAGTGCAGGAAATTGAAGCCTTGATCAAACAACGCAATGATGCCCGCGCAGCCAAAGATTGGGGGGCTGCTGATGCCGCTCGCGATGCATTAAAAGCCTTAAACATCGTGCTCGAAGATGGCGCAAACGGCACGAGTTGGCGTCGCGGATAGCTAAGTCATCGCGGCTAGTTAAGTTATCTCGAATAGTTAAGTTACAGGCGCCTTACTGATGCTGATAAGAAAGTATTAATAAGTAAGGCTCACATCCATAGCATTAAGGACTCCACAAGGCCTGCCTTGTGTGGCACCTCATGCCATGCCATACCATGCCATGCCATGCCACTGGCGCCAAGCTTTACTAAAACATTACATTCCCTTGGCGTTACTTTACATTCAAATCTTTATGCTTTCTTCGACGACTTGATACGCAAGTGAATAGCACTGCAAGCGTGAATGAAAAGGAAAGTACATGTACATAAAAACGATAGCACCCCTAACAATAATACTGAGCTTAAGCACTGTGTTAACTGCGTGTGGCGGTGGGCAAAGCTCCACAGATCCCGTGACCTCAGCCTCAACAACTCAACAAAACCAAACAGAAAGCCTTGACTTAATTGTGCAAACCAAGCCGGAAGCCTTGACCACTCAGGCTTATGCAATTTTTGAATTTAATGCCTCCCTCGCCACCCAATACCTATGTGTAGTAGACGGCGCTACAGTGGATCATTGCCAAAGCCCACTGACTGTTATGCCCCTTGCGGTGGGTGAACACCTTATTAGCGTGGTGGCTAGCAATGACGTAGGTCAACAAAGTGAAGCGTTTACTTATAGTTGGACAGTGCAATCACTGTTTAGCCAGCCACTAGGGCAAGATACACCAGCAGACTTAATTAAAACCACCGTGCAACCTGCTGCAGTAGCGCCCAACAGTTGGCGTGGTATTTTTCGCATTAACTGTGATTTTGCCCACGCCAGTTACAACGACCCTATTGTCTTTCCAGGGCAGGAAAATGCCGCTCATTTGCACCGCTTTTACGGCAATACCTTGGCCGACCATCAATCCACCAGCACATCATTGTTTACAGAGGGTGAGTCGAGTTGCCAGGGCAACAAACTGAATTTATCTGCTTATTGGATCCCAGCATTGCTGGCCCCTGTTTACAACCTGCAGACAGGTGAAGCGGTTTACGATGAACAAGGTGAACCGCAATGGCAGATGGTGCCTGCGGTGGTGGGTAACGACGAAGACGCCCATGAAATATTTTATTATTCGGCGGGCATCGATGACGTGAACGCAATACAGCCAGTACCCGTCGGCTTGCGTATGATAGCGGGGGATCACATGGGGCAACCTGGTATGCAACAAGACACGTCGATTGTGCGTTGGCATTGCCAATCATGGGGATCAGACGATGCAACTAACCCACGTTTTAGCGCAAGTATTCCTGAATGCGTCGCCCCCGATAGACTGCGTATGGATATTTTTTTCCCGAGCTGTTGGAACGGTAGCGATCTCGACTCGGCCGATCATAAAAGTCATATGGCTTACCCAATCAATGAGGGTCAAGGACAAGGTACACATTGCCCAAGTAGTCATCCCGTTGCGTTGGTAAGGCCCAGTTACCACTATGCTTTTGGGGTAAAACCAGAGGTGTATGAGCCACAAACACAGAGTAGTCGAGGCTGGAAACTAGCAGCTGACAGCTATCACCCCAATAATGTTGTGCCAGGTGGCCTATCGTTGCACGCTGATTGGTTTAACGCGTGGCACCCAGAGGTGATGCAGGCAATCCTCGATAATTGTATTAAAAACCGCTTGGATTGCCACGACGGTAACTTGGCTAATGGCTATCGTTTATCTGCCACCCGAGCCGGTACTCAATTTGAACCGACTGTGATTAATGCGGGCGCCGGGCCAGGGTAATGTGTAGCTAAGGTTTCGCTTTAGCAAGGGGGCGACTATCAACCCTTTGTTGTATTTTGGCGCTGGGGGTTAAAGCCAACGCCGCACACGCAACCGGTAGTTGCGATAGGACTCACCAAACAGTTTTTCCATCGCTTGTTCTTCCGGTTTGATCTGGAAAATGGTGAGGTAGCAAACAAAAAAGGGAAGGGCAAGCATACTCCAGCCACAGCCTAGTTTGATAATCCACGCCACGAGTACTAGAGCCATGCCAAGGTACATGGGGTTGCGTGTAAAACGATAGATGCCGCCGCTGACCAATTGACTGGCTTTGTCGGGTGTTGTTGGATTGACTGTGGTACTGGCGCGGCGGAATTCCCACACGCCAGCAATGGCAACAAATACACCGAGTACCGCCACGACCCATGGCAATAAGTTTGGTGTTTGGAAGTCAAGAGCACCCAAAGGTAGGTAACACAAAGCAAAGGCCATAAGTAAGGCAATCAACAGCACAGCAACAGGTGGGATCTTCAGGGCTAAAATAGGCATCAGTTTTTCCTTACTATCGCTGCAGTTGCTTAACTCAATCCGCTGGGTGCGGCCTTATTTTGCGCGGGCGTATCAAACGCAGACTTCCAGCGTTGTTGTCCCACATGTTGTTTCACCAGTTCCAAGCATTCGTTAACGATCAATACCATCTCATGATCGAGCTTTGTATCGTCGCTGGAAAAACTGCTTAAACCATGGTCGAGAAAATCACCGATTTGAGTGGCGGTGACATCTTTGAGTAAATTGACCAAGGATTGTGTGACAATATCGGTGACGGCATTTTCTAAAGTGCGTTCGATGCTACTGCCCAGAAAAGGCACGATGCCTAGGCTCGAGACTTGGCTATTGCCGCGCACGGCTTTACCCACACTGCGTTGCACGTGGTCACGTATGGCTTGACCATGTTTGACGTCTTGCACCGATTCACCAATATGCACCATGACAGCAGCCAGCCATTGACTCAGCACCGGCAGACGACTGGCTAAGACGTTACGACTGATATCTTCGAGTAAAGGGGAGCCTGCGGCGATGTCTTTTTGGGCATCACTTAGCACTTTAACCACAATCCGGTCGCTTAATTCTTCCACCAATACATCATAATAAAATGCGATGAAGCGATAGGCAGCGGTTTGGCGTAAATCAATGATTTGATACTTTTGTAGGCGATACAAAATAGAAAATACCCGCAAAAAGCGGAAAATCCGCATACCACCTAAAGGAATACAGCCAATTAAGTCATACCAGTGAATAAAGGGGAAAAAGTACCAACGCATGTATTCTTTACGCACCACGGCTACGCCCCAACGTAAACAAAACTCACTTAAGAATATGGCCACAAAGACTAAGTCGATGATGGCGAAATTGCGATGAATCGGCAGGTAAGCCTCTACAAAGGGGGCATAAAGTGACAGCAGTGCGTCTTGGATAAACTGGCTGGCAAACAAGGCGTCTAGAATGATCCATACTAGGTTGATTATCAACAAACCTAGCATGATTAAATCAAGGGCAAGCCATGGCCCTTCATGGCTTTTTTTGAGTTGTGAATAACTGAACTTAAACACGAACTAGCTCAATGTTGCCCGTATCAGTCATTACGTGCGGGTGACATCAACAATGATTTTCAGGGTCTGTCCGGGTTGTAAGTATTTTTTGCTACTTAACTGGTTCCACGCGATCAAATCTTTGACAGTGACTTTAAATTTACTGGCGATATGCGCTAATGAATCCCCACTACGAACGGTATAGGTGAGCTTACGCATGACTGAATTTGTGGTTTTGTTGCTACTGGCTTTATCTAACCAAACCACTAAGTCTTTACCGGGCATCAAGGGATCTTTGGGGGCCATACCGTTCCACTTCGCCAAACTGCGTAAGTCAACTTTGTATTTGCGGCTGATGTCCCACAGGGTATCGCCATTTTTCACCGTATGGTTGACTTTGACGTTGCCGTTTTTATGCGACTGAATGGAGGCTAAACGCTGTTCTTGTGACAAACTGTAAGCATCTAAGGATTTTAAGGCGACTGGGATCACTAAAAAATCACCCGTGCGGATCATGTTGCCTTTGAGCTCGTTGACTTGTGCAATAATATCCACGGTGGTGTGATATTTATCGGCAATCTTCAACAAGCTATCACCACTTTTTACTTTATGTCTCACCCAATTAAGCCGGTCTTTGCTATCGGTGAGAGCTAGCGCCTCACTGAACTGCGCGACATTTTCAACGGGTAGTAATAATGCATAAGGCCCATCTGGATCAGTGGCCCATCGGTTGTAACCGGGATTCAAGGCATGCAATTCTTTGATGCTTAAACCTGCCATGTCAGCGGCAAGGGCAAGATCAATTTGTGATCCGATGTCGACACGTTGGGTGAACGCTTTGTTTTCGATTTGTGGCCAACTAAACCCATATGCTTCACTGTGTTGCAGAATGTCTGCTAGGGCCAACAGTTTTGGCACGTAGGCACGCGTTTCCTTAGGTAAGTCTAAGGACCAAAAATCAGTGGCAATATTGGCTTTTTTATTCTTTTTTATGGCACTTAGTACACGTCCTTCGCCGCTGTTGTATGCAGCCAAAGCATGCAACCAATCACCGTCGAACATCTTAAGTAAATAATTAAGGTAGGCCATTGCCCCCTTGGTTGAGGCTACGACATCACGACGGCCGTCGTACCACCAATTTTGTTTCATGCCAAAACGTTTGCCTGTGGACGGAATAAACTGCCACATACCAGCCGCTCGACCATGAGAATACGCAAAAGGATCAAAGGCACTTTCGACAATCGGCAATAACGCCAGCTCTAAGGGCATGTCCTGTCGTTCAATTTCGTCGACAATCAAATATAAAAACGGTTTTGCACGGTTGGCAACGCGTTGCATGTAGTCAGGATGACGCAAATACCAATCACGTTGTTCACTTACCCGTTTATCGTCTATCACCTCGAATTGTAATTGCCCGCGAATACGTTGCCAGATGTCGTCGGGTGAACGAACGAGGGCACTTTGTTCCTCGTCAATGGGCAGATCGAGTAATAGTTCCTCGTTAGGATGAGTCACTGGGATGGTGCCAGACTTGGCTGACTCACAATCAAATAAGTCAGCTACTTGCTCATTTGATTCTTCACAGGTCAGTGCTATTTGTTCCGCAATTTCATGTTCTTGTTCAAGTTGCTCACTGACGGCACTGTCTTGTGGGGTCAGTTGACAGGCTGCAAGGCCGACACTCAAGGATAGTATTGTTATAATTTTATTGAATCGCACTCGCGCTTCCTTGTTTTTATTTATTCATGGGTAACCAAGTCAACTTAGCGTTTTGGCTATAGTCGGCATTCTACCGATTAAAATTGATCTTTCCAGCGCCTTAATCCTGCGAACACACTGTGCTCGCCTGCTTGCTGTGTATTCCAGTGCTGATTCACGGCTGTCATCACAGGTGGTTGCTGGCAACGTAAAAAAGGATTCACCGCCAGTTCTTTTGCCAAGGTTGAGGGTAAAGTCGGTTTATGTTGCTCACGTTGAGCAATAGCCCAGCGCTGGTATTCGAGCAAGTCGGTGTTTAAAGGTTCCACTGTAGTGGCAAATTTTAAGTTGGCGAGGGTGTATTCGTGGGTGCAAAACACGTTGGTTGCAGGGGGCAAGGCACGGAGTTTGGCCAGACTATGTTCCATTTGCGCAGGACTACCTTCAAATAAACGTCCACATCCTGCAGAAAACAAGGTATCACCGCAGAACAACCCGGCAGAGCCATAATAAGCAATATGATCAAGGGTGTGACCGGGTACCTCTATGACTGAAAAATCGCAGGCAATGCTGGGCAATGAAACCATGTCGCCTTCGCCCAATACACAATCAATACCGTGGATCTTGTCACTGTGTGGCCCCCATACTTTAACATTACTAAAGGCAGCAACTAGCTCTGGTAGACCATTGGTATGATCCCAATGATGATGGGTCAACAAAATGTCACTGAGGGTCAGTCCATGTTCTTTAAAAAATGCCAGCACTGGCTTGGCATCGCCGGGGTCAACCACCACGCCATGTTTTCCCGAGTATAGGCACCAAATGTAATTGTCTTGAAATGCGTGAATAGGGCTAATATGTAACGTCACAGTGCTTACCTTTTGTTAGCTTCACCGCTATCAGTATGAAAATGCGGTAGCGTGTGTCTATTAATCTAGAGTACCATCATTTTAATGAAAGCCGCATTAACCGACAAAACCCTTCCTTATCCCTCGTCTTGGGCAGACATCCCCAATGGTGATGCGATCCGCCAACTGATCTCGGCTGAGCTAAGGGAAGCCAGTAGAAAGTTTTTTGGCTATCACTTAGTCCGTTTAGGTAACCTCAGCAGTGGTATTGAATTGGCTGAGTGTCCCATCAAACACAAGGTCAATATCAGTCGTAAATTGCAGGCTAATAGCGCCATGGTCAGCGCCAGCGATGAATTGGCCTTGGCTGAGAACAGCGTTGATGCCTTCTTATTGATCAATGAGCTCGATTTTTCCAGCGACCCGCACCAAGTGTTGCGTGAGGTAGTGCGAGCCATTATTCCCAATGGGCATTTGGTGGTGGTGGGGTTTAACCCTTTTAGTTTGTGTGGATTATTCAAATATTTACCGTTTAAGCGTCGCAACGTTTTGCATCACGCACGTTTTTTTAGCCTTTTTCGTGTGAAAGATTGGCTGCAACTTTTGGGCTTTGAAGTGACCATGGTGCACCATAAAGTATTTTCCGAAGTGTTTTTTGGCAGGCGTTTGGCCCCGCAGTCAAAGTGGTTGAAGTGGTGTGAGCAATACCTCGGATGGTGTGCGGGTGTGTATATTATTGAAGCCAGAAAACGCGAAATTCCCCTCAGTCTGGTTAAACCCAAATGGCATGCCAAGCCGAAATTTTCCTCCGTCGGTGCCACCACCGCCAGTTGGTATAGCCAGCCCCTCGATGACACCTCACGTCGCCACGTTGCCGCGCAAAAATCGTCAAGTTAAAGGATTAATGGTGGCAATGATATTCCGTAACGCAAAGCCATTGTGAAGGGCATTAACCACAACAACATTGATCAGCAAACGCTGAATATTGCCAAGTTACTGTGGGATTATCAGCGGCTAGATTTAGCGATTGAGAACGTTGATTGTTTATTGGTGATGGGCTGCCATGACCTTGGTGTTGCTCAGCATGCTATTGACTTGTATCAACAAGGGCTAAGCCCATTTATCGTGTTTAGCGGTGGGTTCGGTAAAGTGACTCGAGGCCTGTGGCATGAGCCTGAGGCTGTGGTATTTGCAAAGCTTGCGCACCAAGCAGGCATTGATCAACAACACATCATGGTTGAACCCAACGCGCAAAATTGTGGCGAAAACATCCGTTTTTCAATGCAATTATTGGCTGAACATAAACCTCAGGTAAAACGCGTGATGTTAGTGACCAAACCTTATTTAGAGCGTCGCGCCCTGGCTACCTTTAAACGTCATTATCCACATTGGCCTGTATGGATAAGCTCACAAGCGTGTGAATTTGCAGATTATCTACAGCAAAGTAACGATCCGACTTTGCTGATCAATCTACTGGTTGGCGATTTACAACGGATTTTGCTTTATCCCGCTATGGGTTTTCAAGTTGAACAAACCATACCCAAAGCTGTCCTCGATGCCTACACTCAACTTATAGACTTGGGTTTTCATCAAGGTCTGCTCCTCAAGCAATAAGTCATGGCGAAATAGGCAGAATTTGGGTATGTCGAAAAAATATTCTGTCGTATTCACCACTTTGCCGCAAAGCCTTTAACTGTCGATTAAACTCGTCGCGTTGCTTCTCTACTTTGAACAGGAAGCCATTTGGGCTTGCCCCAAACAAAGCAAAACGATCGACTTTTTGATGTGCATCGATTTCCTTTGTTTGACTGAATTTCATGTGGTAGTAATCAAATATTTGCGCATCCATTTGCACAACTTGTACACGTTCGAGGAATAACATTCGGACCTGATTGCTTTGATCAAAGGTTTCAGCGTAGCGTGGATTGTTTGCTATCATTTTTGCGTATTCTGCGCCCAGATGAATGCCAGCATCTTGCCAAGACAACACGCTGTATTGCTCCAGTTCACTTATTTTATTCAGTGTTAGTTGGTTTTTGGCGAGACTGAAAGCATAGTTTTCATAGGTGTAAGCGATGTCAGAAAAATAGCCGACCAGCTGGTATTAAGTGATCGTGTTTAAATTCATGTCAGAGACTACATCAATGCCACCAGATCGATACGCCTTTGAGCGGCGAGCATAGGGCATATACACGGCTTCAATCTCATAGCCTAAGGGGCCCATTGCCGCGCGTAATATTTCAATGATGATCCCATCATCGGTATTGGCCATGACCCAGGGGGCCATCACTTCACCAAAGGCGACGGTCAACTTTTCACCCGCATCAGTTACGCTGGTCAACAGCAACAACCAAGCGCCTAACATAGATTTTACCAGCAAGGTGGTCTCACTCTGTGTCATGCAGAAAAACTAAACAGCGTAGAATAGTATCGGTAAATACAAGCTTCAACAAGTTGTTGCCAAGCATCGTGCAGTCGTTCTGCCATTTGCATGATTTTTAAGAGCCGTTTTGGTGGGTTTTGAAGACAAACAAACTGACATACATGCCAGTTTGTTTGTCAGATGCAGCAGTTTAAGCGCCTAGCATTTAGCTTTATTTAAAGTCTGCAGCACTGTGACGTTCGGCAAGCTGCTCATGTTCGTCTCCCCAAACACGATTGACTCGGCGACCACGTTGCACTGCGGGACGTTGCCAAATTTCTTCTGCCCAACGTTGCACATGGGTATAGGAACCGGCATCAAGGAACTCGGCGGCATCGTAAATCATGTTTTTTACCAAGGCACCATACCAAGGCCAGATAGCGATATCGGCGATACTATATTCGTCACCTGCCATAAACTGGTGCGCACTCAAGTGTCTATCTAGTACATCCAGTTGGCGCTTTACTTCCATCGTGAACCGGTCAATGGGGTATTGCATTTTGCTCGGTGCATAGGCATAAAAATGCCCAAAGCCGCCGCCTAAATAGGGCGCCGCACCCATTTGCCAAAATAGCCAGTTCAAAGCCTCTGTGCGTTTGTTGAGATCTTTAGGCAATAACTGAGAATATTTTTCAGCCAGATACAACAAAATATTGCCAGACTCAAATACCCGCTGCGGTGGATTAGTGCTGGTATCCAGCAAGGCAGGGATTTTTGAATTGGGGTTGATGGCCACAAAACCACTAGAGAATTGCGGCCCTTCGCCTATTGCAATCAACCACGCATCATATTCAGCTGCCGTGACACCTCGCTCTAACAGCTCTTCCAACATGATCGTGACTTTTTGGCCATTGGGGGTTGCCATGGAATATAACTGCAACGCGTGTTTGCCTATAGGCAGCTCTGCATCATGGGTAGCGCCCGCAACAGGGCGGTTTATGTTGGTAAATTTGCCACCATTTTGTTGCGCCCATTTCCACACCTTGGGTGGGGTATATTCGTTATCAGCCATGTTCAGACTCCTTCAAATTAGATGAATTGAAATAATTACCGATCACAAGGCGGCAGAGTTTCACCGCAGGGTTTATTCGCCACCCAGATTAGCGTTAATAATATTATCCGCAAAGCTTTGATATGAACTGACATTTATTTTTTCTGTGCCAACTTAAACCTTTTTCTGTCTTGCTTCGACTTAGTCCATAACTGAGTTCAACACTATGCAGGACCTAAACATGAAAAAGCACCGTTTATTTGTTTCCACACTCTTGGCATTGGCACCCTTGGTTGCGACCACCATTGCAGCATCTCAACAGACTGATATCGACGATTCTGGGGCGTATCATATTGTTGTGCTGAACCATTGCCAGATCTTGGCAGATTACCCGATGAATGCCCACCAAATTGCTGCGTATCAGGCATTACAAGCTGAACAAACCAAGATGGATATCACCGAACAACCCATTAAAGCCATCGAATCGCAGTTACAACAGCTAGCCGATGAGGTTGACCAATTGTCTAAGCTGACTTTTCAAGAATATGACCACGGTGTGTACATTGATAAAACCTTACTTGCTGATCAGCAGCGCGCTGTTGATCAACTCACTGCATTCATGAGTGTGCACCAAAGTAAGTTTGATGCGCTGGCCGAGCAAGGTGAGGAAATAGCCAAAGTGGCTGAGGTATTTACGGATAGTATTGCCACTGTGTTGGCCAACCATCATGACGATCAAATCCACATCATCAGTCCTGATGATACAAGTTTGCCTAGGTGTTATGCGAATGCTGAACGCATGTAAGCGCTGTATCTATTGACTGGCTAACCACTGTTCAACAGCCGTTTGATTTGTTGCAAAGTTGTCGATGCAGTGTTGAATGTCTTCAGTCATTTCTTGTTGTTTTGTGCTTAACCCCGCGATGTCCTGCCAGTTTTTAAACAGGGTTTGCATAGCTTGCAAGCTCTGTACATCGCAAGTGGTCATAAAAACGAGGGGCATCCACTGTAGTTTTTCATCATTGATCCGCGCCCTGATGGCTGTTTGATGTTGCTGCAGATAATCGCTCGCGGTGGCGCGTAACGCCGAGCTAAAAAATGGATACTGAAAGCGGTAGTCGATGACTAAATTGTCACTGGCCTCAGACAACAATAAGTCATAATAATCATCCACTAATTGTGGATCTTGCACATAGCCCATGGCGCTTAATACGTCGTTCTTCACGCTACCATTAGCCTGCAAAAACACGTGCTGCAGTTGCGCAAACAGCGTGCTGTCTGCTTGTATGGCTAAGATACGAAGCAAAGGGCTACGCAAGTCCGTTGGCAAGCTGTCTAGTTTATTCAGAATCATTGACTGTTGTTGCAAAACAGTGTCGAGCACGGCTGGTATTTTAAGGTATACGCCCGCCAACCATAGCCATTGAGACGCTTGAGGATTTTCTGTTATGGATGCCCAGTCGATGGCAGTCAGTCTTGCCTGCAAGGTTGCGGCTACTTTTGCCGCATAATCGTGTGCAATGCTGTCGGGCAATTGTTGTAAAACATTATCCATGACGCTATCTAACAGCATTGCTTCTGCTTGCGCATCAATATTTGGATTGGTCAATAAGGCCAGTTGTTGCTGTAAATGCGTGACCAAGGGTAAATAACCATACTCGGCTAGTTGTTGTTGATTTTGCAGCCAGCTAGTCTGTTCTGCTTGATTGAGTTGCTGCAACTGATCAATCAGTTTGTTGTCACTGTCATTTTTTATGCGATAGTAGCCATGCGCTGCGCTGTCGGCAAAAATGACGGCATCCTTGGGCACATTGTCTAAACGTTGCTCGGCAGATGCTAAGATCAAGCTGTGTTCTCTCACTCCCTGTGCTTCGAAAATTTTCAGTCTAATCGGGATGGTCCACCCTTGCTCTGTTGCTTGCTCTTTGCCTGTAAAAGGTTGTTGGCTAAGTAACCAACCTTGCTCATCACGACTGAGGCTTAACAGTGGAAAGCCCGGCTGGCGCAAAAAGCTGTTGAATACAGCACTCAGTTTGTGATCAACCTGGCTAAAGAGGCTGATGAGTTCGTCTGCCGTGGCGCTTGAATCGGCGTAGCGGTCAACGTAGCGGTTAATGACCTGGTCAAACATCTCACTGCCTAAGTACTGCTCAACCATGTTAAGTAGCGCATGCCCTTTGCTATAGACAATGTCACCGTAGGATTCAACATCAGCGACAGTCTCAATCTGGCGTTGCATGGCAGCTTGGTTTACGTCATCACTGAGTGCGCGAGATTGTGGCAGTTCACCACACAGACTCAATTCGGGGTTGAGCACGTTAACCGTGCGACCGGCTAACCATTCGGCAAACGATTCGTTTAACCATAAATCGTTCCACCAATGCATGGTAACCAGGTTACCAAACCACATATGGGCGATTTCATGGGCAATTAAAAAACTACTTTCGCAGCGCTCATCATCAGATAAATCTTGGAAAAATAAATTTTCATCTGCATTGAGTACGATGAGTCCCGCATTTTCCATGCCGGCAAAATCAAATTTTGGTAGCAGCAGAAAATCCAGCTTTTGGTAGGCATAGGGCTGATTAAAATAGCCCGCAATATAATTGAAAATGGGGGCAATCAGGGCTGCGCTTCTGTCAGGTTGGCCGCCATGCCCGGGCACGGTATAAAAGTGAGCGGGCAAGGGCATACCGGGTATCGGGTGCGCTTCAAACTTGCCCACGGCGAAGGCAAGCACATCACTGGGTATCTTGGCTGTTGCTGCAAATTCTAAGTGTTTGTAAGCCCCCTCTCGGCTAACTTTTTGCACATCAGTATTGTGCAGCACGTCGTAGGCTTCGGGCACCGTGAACGTAAATTGAAAAGGTATTTTTAATGCAGGCTCGTCTAATACAGGAAACACACTGCGCGCTAACATCGCTTGAAACTGGGTAAACAGATAATGTTGCTTGTTTTGTTGGTAACGATAAAGCCCGCTGCTTTGCTCATTGGTTTGCCCCTTGAAAGTCAGAGTCAATACAAATGGGCCCAGCACTTTTGTCGGTAAACGTACGCTGACAATATCAAATTTGTTAGCTGAACTACTGCTGAGATTAAAGGTCTGGCCTTGATAGCGCAGTTCTATGCTGTTGATCTGCAGGTCGCGACTATGGAATTGCACAAGGGTGGTGGGTGTCAGCGCTTGCAGTGTCAGTTGCGTGTGCCCACTGTAGCTCGGTTGCGCTGGGTCGAGGGTAAGACTGACATGCTGCGAAAGCGGCTGAACTTCAGGACTTAAGCGAGCAGCAGACTCTGCTAATGTAGCCGACTCATCTGGCGCCAATCCCTCGGCTAAGCGTTCAGCTGGCATTTTGCCCGGGCCTTGCGCTGTGCAACTTACCAAGCTTAAGCAGGTAAGCATACACAACAAAGCCAAGCTACGCTGCCACCACCAAGACCTTGTTGTTAGGTGCATCTCAAATTGCCGAGTTGCTGAATTATTTTACTTTCATACCGGCGGTTGCCCCAGCGTGAGGTTCAAGAATGAATAAGTCTTTACCCCCAGGGCCAGCCGCTAAGACCATGCCTTCTGATAAACCAAAACGCATTTTGCGCGGTGCTAAATTGGCCACCATCACGGTATGTTTGCCAATTAAGTCTTCAGGTTGGTAAGCCGACTTAATGCCAGCAAACACTTGACGACACTCACCACCTAAATCAAGTTCTAAACGTAAGAGTTTTTCAGCACCGTCAACGTGTTCAGCTTTGGCAATTAAGGCAACCCGTAAATCGACTTTTGCAAAATCGTCAAAGCTTATGATGGGGGCAATGGGATCCTTAAGCAGCGGGCTATTTGGATCCACTGTTTTGGTGGGAGCCAGATTTTCTTTGGAATCTTCCACCATGGCCGTGATTTTATCCATCTCTACTCGCTGCAGCAGCGCTTTAAACGAATTAACCTCATGGTCTTTTAGCGTCTCATTCAGGCTAGACCAGGTGAGCGAATCATTCAGGAACTGCTCTGCTTGTTGTGCTAAGGCCGGTACCACCGGTTTTAAATAAATCATCAGCAAGCGGAACAAGTTGAGGCCTAATGAACATACATCATGGGTAAACTGCAGTTTACTTGGATCTTTGATACTAACCCACGGTGCATTAGCGTCGATAAATTGATTCGCTTTATCGGCTAAGGCCATAATTTCGCGGATGGCTTTGCTGTATTGACGTTTTTCATAGGCATCAGCGATGCTAGTTTGTGCCGCTTGAAACTCGGCAACTAAGGCAGGTTCGAGCACGGTGTTTGACAAACGACTATCAAAACGTTTGTTGATGAAGCTGGCACAACGACTCGCAATGTTCACCACCTTACCCACTAAGTCAGCATTAACTTTTTGTGCAAAGTCTTCAAAATTAAGGTCAATATCACTCACTGCATCGCTGAGTTTAGAGGCGAAGTAATAACGTAAATACTCTGGATTTAGATGATTTAAGTAAGTACGGCCCTTGATGAAGGTACCTTTTGACTTGGACATTTTTGCACCATTAACGGTGACAAAACCGTGCACGTTTACACCTGTCGGTTTTCTGAAACCGGCGCCTTCTAACATCGCTGGCCAAAACAAACAGTGGAAATAGGTAATGTCTTTACCGATGAAATGGTACAACTCAGCGCTTGAATCCTTGGCCCAATACTCATCGAAATCGATGCCTTGGCGATCACACAGATTTTTGAAACTGGCCATGTAACCAACCGGAGCGTCTACCCACACGTAAAAAAACTTGCCGGGCGCGCCTGGAATTTCGAAGCCAAAATAGGGCGCATCACGGCTGATATCCCATTGTTGCAGGCCTTTTTCAAACCATTCCTGGAGCTTATTGGCCATTTCAATTTGAATAGCCCCGCTTTTTAACCAGTCTTGCAACATGCCAGCAAACTGAGGTAAATCAAAAAAGTAATGCTCAGAATCACGTAATACAGGCGTGGCACCCGATACCACCGAACGAGGGTTGATCAACTCAGTGGGATCGTAGGTAGCGCTGCACACATCACAACTGTCGCCATTTTGATCTTCTGATTTACAACTTGGACAGGTGCCTTTCACAAAACGATCAGGTAAAAACATGTTTTTTTGTGGATCGTAGAGCTGACTGATAGTGCGTTGGCTTATGTAGCCTGCAGCTTGCAAACGTGTGTAAACCTCTTCACACAGTACTTTGTTTTCGTCACTGTGAGTTACGTAATAGTTGTCATAGTTGACATGGAAATCGAGGAGATCTTGGTGATGCTCCGCTCGGGTTTGTGCCACCATTTCTTCAGGCGTAATACCGAGTTGCTGGGCCTTTAACATCACTGGCGTACCATGGGCGTCATCGGCACAAACACTGTAACAAGTATGACCTTGCATGCGTTGAAAACGGGTCCAGATATCCGTTTGGATATGCTCTAATAAATGCCCTAAATGGATAGAACCATTGGCATAAGGTAGGGCACTGGTGACCAGAATTTTACGGGCTTGGTGACTTGTTGTTGAAGATAGCGGCTGTGCAGGCATCGGTCTGATAAGATTTCGGTTAGTCAAAAAGGGCGCAAATAGTACCGAAATTAGCTTAGCATTGCATTACGAAAATGGCTTTCTTCGCGCATTTTGCTTGACGATAACGGTGTGGCTTTAAATACGCTTAGCATCACTCAGAAACAGTTGTGGTAAATTTGACCAATTATTGGCTAAGTTTTCTAAGTCACCGTTTTTGTTTACGATTTGTTATCCCAATAAAAAAGCGTAACTCGTTGATATTATTAAAAATAGCAGTGTTGGCTCAGTGGTTGCAATTTGTCATTCACCATTATCTGATTCGCGACGAGCACACACTATGCAACTCGACATTCAACACCTGCAGCAAAATTATGCACAGGCTAAGCCAGCTCTAAATGACATCAATCTGACATTGCACTCAGGCATTATCGGTTTACTCGGCCCAAACGGTGCAGGTAAATCATCGTTAATGCGTATTTTAGCCACCCTTAGCCAGCCTAGTGCCGGTAACGTTTTGTGGAATGGCGTCGATGTTTTGCGCAAACCAGCGGTATTGCGCCGCGAGCTGGGTTATTTACCTCAGTCTTTTGGTGTATACGACAACCTCAGTGCTTGGGAGTTTTTGCATTATTTGGCCGGATTAAAGGGCTTAACAAATCAGCAGGCCAAAACCAAAATTAATGAGTTATTGCACATGCTCAATCTGGCAGACGTGGCCAAACAGCCATTAGGCAGTTTTTCTGGGGGCATGAAACAACGTGTCGGTATTGCCCAAGCCTTATTAAATGATCCCAAATTATTGATTGTTGATGAGCCAACAGTGGGGCTAGATCCCCAAGAGCGTGCCCGTTTTCGTGATCTACTCAGTGACATGAGTGGCGACAGAATCATTATTTTATCTACCCACATCGTATCTGATGTGGAATCTATCGCTGATAACATCGCTATGTTGCGCGAAGGTGAGTTACTTGCTTACGCCAAACCAGAAAGTTTGCTGGCCGGCTTACGCCATGCTGTGTGGCAATGCACCGTGCCCAAGGTTCAAGTTGCGGCCATGGCCCAACAATTTTGCATATCTCAAAGTGTGCGCCAGGCAGATGGCATGCAATTGCGCATTGTCAGTCATGAGTCTCCCTGTGCAGGAGCAAAAAATATTCCCCCCACCTTAGAAGACGTGTTTTTGTATTATTGCCAATCTAGTCAAAGCGAATCAGTGACACATGCACAAGAGGTGGCGGCATGAAAAACGCAATCTTGGCGACATGGCGCGCTGACTTTACACGGCGTCAACGTAATAGCAGTTTCATCGTCACCCTGTTGTGCATGATGGTGCTGGCGATGATCTATTTTCCCGCTATCGACGCGGCTTACCAAACGGTGTCGGTGAATGGTTATCGAGGCATTTATAACTCTGCTTGGGTAGGCACTACGCTTGCGCTGCTAGATGTCAGTTTTTTACCTTTGATTTGTTTTTACCTCATCAAAGGCAGTATTGAGTTCGATCGCAACAGCCATAGCAGTGAACTGATCGCCGCCACGTCGGTGAGTAAAGTCGCCTATATTTTGGGCAAGTTTCTGAGTAATTTCAGTGTCTTGTTGTGCATTCTGGGGAGTATGTTGCTCACCGCAATATGCATTCAATTGTGGCATGCCGAGGACAGCACCCTTGAGCTTAGCCATTTTATCCTGCCACAATTGCTTTTTGTGGTACCGACGCTGTTATTGGTGGCTGCATTGGCCTTGATTTTCGATTCCGTCAAATGGTTGTCTGGTGGTGTGGGCAACGTGTTGTACTTCTTTTTGTTTATGGGCAGTTTGGTGGGTTTGTCTCTCAGCGATTGGGGCACTCAGCAGATCTTGATGCAAATGCAAGATGGTCTCAGTGCGCTGGGGGTGGCGGCAGAGGGGCATTTTCGTATTGGCTTTGGTCCAAACGATGCCGCGGTAGCGGGCGCTATTAAGATTTTTAGATGGCAAGGGATGAATTATGCCACCGTGAATTGGTGGCCGTCTTTCACTATCGTGGCCTTAAGCCTATTGTTGTTGTCCCTCGCCATGGTTTTGTTCGACCGTTTTAAACGCCCCGCGAGTCAGGTACGCAAAGCAAATCAGAGTAAACTGGATAGTTTAATCGCTATTGGTTTTGCACCGCTGAATCTGCTGTTTGACGGTTTGACCCGAACATTTGCCTTTACCCGCCTAGTGAGGTTAGAAGTTATGCTGTTGTTAAAAGGCTGGCCAAATGGGTGGTATTTGCTGGTTTTGACCCTGGTCATCGCCCAATGTTTGGTTGAACCAGAGTGGGTTAGTGGCGCTATTTTACCAGCTGCTTGGTTATTATGTGTGGTGGTATTGTCTCCGCTAGGGCAACGTGAGGCGAGATCGTTCACCAGTGCATTAGTTTTCAGCACGTCTTTGGCTCACTATCGCCAATTTTTAGCCATGTTTTTTGCAGGGGTCTTGGTACTATTGTTTGTTTCTAGCGGTGCCTTACTGCGTTTTGCTCTTACTCAGCAGTATTTTGCCATAGGTTTGTTAGTCAGTGGCGCTTGCGCAGTGGTGGCTTTGGCAATTGTGTTGGGGGTGCTGACTAAAACACCAAGAACCTTCGAAATCGTTTTTACCTTGTTGTGGTACATGGGCCCCCTCAATAAATTGGTGTATTTAGATTTTATCGGTGTAGATGTAGTGGCGAGTGAACATGTCAATGCCACGCTGATTTTTAGTCTTAGCACATTGATGCTGTTAGCCCTTGCCGCTTATCCCCGTTTGCACAGAGCTAATTGAAAGCGAGATGAATAAGGTGTTATCAATGTTTGGGCTGATGTTATTATGCTGGGCTAAGTTCATGAATGTTCAGCTAAAACAGGTTTATTATGCCAACACCCTTCGCGGTTCTTACTGCAGCGCAACAAAGCACCTTAATTGCCTGTGTCGCAGATTTTTTTAGCCTACCTGAGGCACACGTTAAAACGTGGTTGCATTACGCTACTGGCAAAGTAGAAATACACATTCCTTTTGCCGCTCTGAGCGAGCACAGTGCCTTATTGACGGCTGTAAGGCTGGCTTTGGGTGAAACACATACGCAGGTGATCAGTTTGCACACCCGCATCAGTTCGGCGCCCACCAGCAAACCTAAACTTGCCACTATCAACAATTTAGTAGCGGTGGCCTCGGGTAAAGGCGGGGTCGGTAAATCCAGTACCGCGGTGAATTTGGCTTTTGCCCTTGCAGCAGAAGGGGCTCGGGTGGGCATACTTGACGCCGATATTTATGGCCCTTCTATTCCCATGATGCTGGGTAATCCCCAAGCCAAACCCAGCAGTCAAGACCAAAAACGGGTTGATCCCCTAGAAGTGCATGGTGTATTTGCCACCTCTATTGGGTATTTTGTACCGGCCGAACATGCCACAATTTGGCGTGGCCCCATGGCCAGTAAAGCGCTGATGCAGCTATTAAACGAAACCCATTGGCCGAGTCTCGATTACCTTATTGTTGATATGCCACCGGGCACAGGCGATATTCAGTTAACCTTGGCTGAGCTGCTGCCCGTCAGTGGTGCTTTGATTGTCACAACACCGCAAGATCTGGCCTTGGCCGATGCCAGTAAGGGCATTGCCATGTTCAACAAAGTCAAGGTGCCGGTGTTGGGATTGATCGAAAATATGAGTTACCACGTGTGCAGTCAATGTGGGCACCATGAGGCCATTTTTGCTGAACATGGCGCCGACAAACTAGCGGCTCAGTATCACCTGCCGGTACTGGCTCAATTGCCTCTTGATATAGTGATCCGTCAGCAAGCAGATAGCGGGGTGCCCTTGCAGATTGCCCAACCACAGCATGCAATAAGTAGTATGTATCGACAACTCGCTCGACAGGTAAGCAGACAGTTACACACAAGTCATACCTAAGCTTTGCTAGGTGTTGATACTTGCGTGATCTGGCGCTCTGTGCCAGCATGTTCTGCCAAATTTTAAGCAGCAGAAAATCGCAACCTTAATCCCCATGTTTTGTTGTTTATGGGGGTTTTATGACATTAACCTGTCGCCATATTGGCGACGCTAGTGGCCTAAAAACCGCAGCCAATTGCAGTAATTTAACGAGCTATTCATTATGCGTTTATGTGACAAAGACATCTATCAGTACATGCAGGACGGTAAGATTAAGATAAGTCCTGAGCCCGATTACAGTGAAATCAGTGGTGTCACCGTCGACATTCGTCTGGGTAACAAATTTCGCGTTTTTGAAGATCATCACGCCCCCTATATTGATTTAAGTGGGCCGAAAGCGCAGGTGCAAGCCGCCTTGAATGACGTCATGAGTGATGAAATCGAGATCGCCCCAGACAAAGCCTTCTTTTTGCATCCTGGGGAATTAGCCTTGGCCGTGACACTTGAATCGGTGACCTTGCCAGCCAATATTGTTGGTTGGTTAGATGGTCGTTCTTCACTGGCACGTTTAGGCTTGATGGTGCATGTAACCGCTCATCGTATTGATCCTGGTTGGTCGGGTAATATCGTGCTGGAGTTTTACAACAGCGGTAAGTTGCCATTGGCCCTCAAACCCGGCATGAAAATCGGTGCCATTAGTTTTGAGGTGTTGTCAGACTATGCAGAAAAACCCTATAACGCCCGCGCCGACGCAAAATATAAAGACCAAAGCGGTGCCACCGCCAGCCGCATCAGTGCAGACGATAAAAGTGCTTCTTAAAGAGGAGTAAGCTTTATGCAACGCCAAATCAGCTTGGACATTTTTCGTGGCCTTACGCTGGCTGCCATGTTGTTAGTGAACAATCCCGGCTCATGGTCACATGTTTACGCGCCCTTGCTGCATGCTCGTTGGCATGGTTTTACTCCCACTGATCTTATCTTCCCATTTTTCATGTTCATCGTTGGCGCCGCCATGTTTTATTCCATGGCAAGCTTTGCACACAAGGGCGTCGGACATAGCCATGAGGTGCCTTGGTTTAAAATAGCCAAACGCACCACCTTGTTGTTTTTAATCGGCTTTTTGCTGCATGTAATTCCATTTAATCACAGCGCTGACAGTTGGCGAATTATGGGGGTATTGCAGCGTATTGCCCTGTGTTATGGACTGGCTGCCATCTTGATATGCTGGCTTTCTTTGCGGCAATTGTGGTTACTAAACGTAGTGATATTGCTGGGTTATTGGGCTTTGTTAAATGTAGTGGCTGAGCCTTATACCTTAGAAGGCAATATCGTGCGCAGTGTGGACATGTTGCTGTTTGGTGCAGGGCATCTGTATCAAGGTTTTGGGGTGGCATTTGATCCAGAAGGATTGCTAAGTTGTTTGCCAGCGGTATCAACCGTGCTGCTAGGCTACCTAACCAGTGCTCAACTCAACCACCTGACTCAGGCGAGATCCCAAGCGCATACCTTGTTAATTTGGGGTTTATTGGCCTTGGCTATGGCTTGGCTGTGGCATGCCTATCTGCCAGTGAATAAACCCTTGTGGACAAGCAGTTATGTGCTGCTGACGGCTGGTTTTGCTTGGTTATTGTTAGCCGCCATCATTGGTGTGTATGACGTTATCGGGCTACGACGTGGTTTTGCATGGGCGCAAATTTATGGCAGCAATCCCTTGTTTATCTATGTACTAGCAGCGTTGTTATCTATCACATTGCGCTCAGTGGTATGGCTAGACAGCCAAGGTCAGTCGATGAATGTCCAACGTTTTATCTATCAAAATCTGCAGGCGCTGTTGTCAGATAAAAATGCTTCCTTAGCGTTTGCTTTGTTATTCGTGGGGCTGTTTTACCTGCTTGCACACTGGTTATATCAGCGAAGAATTTTCATTAAATTGTAGCTTGCTCAGCATGTTAGGGGGCCGTTGATTTATAGGTTGCTTGTAGTGCCCTCAATTCCCCACTGGTGCGCATGCGTGTCAATTCTTGTTTGAATTTAGTGAGTAAGCCAGTACAGTCACCGGCAAGGCTGAAACCCATTCTTACCGGTGCTTCTACTAACGATTTTGGTAGCGCGACAATATCGTGTTGCAGCTGATTGTCTTGAATATAAACTTGTGCACGATTGTACTCTTGAATGGCGTAGTCAGCCGTGTTGCGAGTGAGATATAAAAACAACTCGTCGATTTCTGTTTTCCCTTCTAAATCAAGCTGTGTGGCGAAGTTATCGAATTCGTCGCCATAACTGGCTCCTGCTGGAAACAAACCTTTTTTACCAAGCAGGTCAGGGAGTGAATTGAAGGTAAATTCACGCCCTTTACGCACGTAAATCTTAATGTCATTAGTGAAGTAGGGGGCACTGAACTCAATAAAACTCTCGCGCTCGGCACTTTGATAAATGGCGACTATTAAATCGATCTTACCTTCTTGGCTGTACTTGAGCACACGTTTCCAAGGCAAGTTAGTCAGAATTTGGTAAGGAATGTGCTGTTTTTCGCTGATGGTTTGCAAAAGGGCATAACCTAAGCCTTCATGTTGTTTGGATTGGCTGTCGAAATAACTGTTTGGGCTCCATTGATCGGGCCCCGCTACTTTTAATTTTGGACACTCATACGCCCCGACGCTAAACGCCATAGGGAGCGCAGTTAATGCGGTGAAAAACAGCGTTAAAACTCTTTGTCGGTGATATCTATCAATATTCACTATTTAAACGGAGTAATAGACATGGTGCTCTTACTCTAGTGGTTGCTTATTTAATAAGCAATCCTATTGCCCAATCTGTTTAGATCTAAACAATTAAACCATTGTTTAACTGCTGCTTTTTGGCACGTTGCATACTGCTTTGCTTACGCTGCTTTTCGCGATAAAGTGAAGAGAATCACAAGAAAGGTTAGCCGATGGCCTCAAGCAAATTCTCCCCTGTTATCGCATCTCAGACTGTGGCATCTAACGATGCTTTCATCGAAATCCGACGTTTTCGTCTCATGCAAATATGTGTGGTCACAGCCATTGGCTTAATCGCCTCGTTGTTGGTGGCCAGAGGTTTTACTGTTCATATTTTTTCTGTTGGCTTGTTTTTTTTGGTTGTCGCCTTGGCTTTTGCCTTTAAACATCGTTCATTGCTCTCGGCTTACACTCTCATAGGTGCAATGGCGCTGATGTTATTTGCGCTGCAAGTTACCGGTGCGGGCTTATTTGATTTGTCGGTTTTGGGTTACCCTGGGCTCTTGATTTTTTCGGCTATTTTAGGGGGAGTGGGTCTCTTTCTATCAGTGCTTGGTTTTGTTATTACTCTGTGTGTGTCTGTGGCCTGGCTGACCCTAAGTGGCACCATTGTTCCCCATGTGCCCACTGCGAGCTGGGCGCATTTGGTGTTTATTGTGGTTATTTTTGTAGTGACCGGATTCAGTGTTTATATCTTGGTGCGGGATATAAAACGCCTGATGTTATCGCTGCAGCAAGAAAATGCCAAAGTGCAACAAAGCCAAGTGGAACTGCAACATATTGCTCATCACGATCCCTTAACGCGTTTACCCAATCGATTTTATGGTGAAGTGTTGTTTGTACAATGTTTAGCTGAATGCCAGCGCAATAAACAAAACCTTGCCTTATTGTTTGTCGATTTAGACAACTTTAAGCCAGTTAACGATGTATTGGGGCATGCGGCTGGCGACCTGTTATTGGAGAAATTAGCCCTTCGGCTCAAAAATACATTACAAGAAAAGCAGTACATTATTCGCTTTGGTGGTGATGAATTTTTGATTTTGGTACCTACTCAAGAGGGTAGCGAACAACTTAACGTACTGGCAGAAACGCTGATCAAACAGTGTGAAAAAGAGTTTGAAATTTTACAAAATCAAATTGTCATATCCGCTTCGATTGGCATCGCTTGCGCACCCAAAGATGGCACCAATTTTAAGCAACTGTGCCGCAGAGCTGACATTGCCATGTATCAAGCTAAGCAAAATGGCCGCAATACCTATCACTACTATGATGAAAATTTAGAAAAAGCCAGTGATGATAAATTTAAGTTGCTACAGCTGCTCCGCGCAGCACAAACCACTCGGCAATTCGAACTGTATTATCAACCTATGGTAAACCTAGATAGCCATGCCATTACCACGGTTGAAGCCCTGTTGCGCTGGCCGCAAGCCGATGGCAGCATGATCCCGCCAGTGCAATTCATTCCGCTAGCCGAAAGCAGTGGTTTAATTATTGAAATTGGGCGATGGGTTATCGAAGAAGCCTGTTTGTTTTGTGCGGCGCAACGTCGTTTAGGCTTTAGTTAACTGCGTGTTGCTGTGAACTTGTCAGTGATGCAGTTCAAAGAAGGTGAACTGCATGACATTGTAAAAGAAGCGCTGCAAAAAGCCGGCCTTGCCCCTGATGCCTTAGAGTTAGAACTGACAGAATCGTTGTTAATTGACGAAACCGAGCAAATAAAACAACAACTGGCTGCCTTGAGTCAGTTAGGTGTGTCTATTGCGATTGATGATTTTGGTACGGGTTATTCCAATCTCAGCTATCTGCGTAATTTTAACGCCAGCAAACTTAAAATTGATCGCTCTTTTATCACGTCACTGTGTGTTTCAACACAAGATGACCCCCTTGTTACGGCAATCATTAACATGGCCAAAAGCATGGGGATGAAAACAGTGGCAGAAGGGATAGAAGACGAATCCACACTCAATAAGTTAACCTCACTCGGATGTAATATTGGCCAAGGTTATTATTGGTCAAAACCAGTGCCCGGTGACGAATTGTCAGCGTTTTTGACAAAGCATCAAGAATCAAATAACAGTAATTTGGGCTGACGTTTGTCGGCCTGTACCCGCCATCATCCCGCCCTTGTCCTAACATAAGTTGTTCTAGCTAAAATTGTCCTAGCATAAGTCTTATCATCAGCCAGTCAGTGTTTGGCTCAGGCAGTGAATGCAGCATGTAAGTTGTTTCTAAGCTTATGAATTTTCATTACAACACGGTAATAGATGACAGGGTGCAAATAACAATGTTAATAAAGTTTAACGTGTTATATACAGAATTTTCGCCATGAGATTAGCCTGTTTTTATGCCCTGTTGAGTTGTTTGAGTTTGCCTGCCCTCGGCGCACAATGGCAGTCCTTGTTAGACCCATCACTTAGCCAATGGGACACCTATTTAAGTTACAAACACAAAGAAAGCTACGACGGTAGTATGCCCCTAGATGAAAATGGCAATGCCATTCCCCCCATTGGGCTAAATACGGGCAATGATACCTATCAGGTTTTTACCGTGTCACAAGAGGATGGCCAGCCCGTCCTTAGGGTGTCAGGTGAAATCTATGGTGCCGTAACCAGCAAAGAGAGCTATCGCAACTATCACTTGCGTCTCAAGTTTCGCTGGGGACAGAAAAAATGGCCACCCCGTGAAAATATGCTGCGCGACAGTGGTATTTTGTATCATGCCATAGGTGAGCATGGTCAGGAATATTACCGCTCTTGGATGTTATCTCAAGAATTTCAGATCATGCGTGGTCACATCGGCGATTATTGGCAACAAGCTTCCTCGGCCATTGACATTCGTGCTTACCCTCCCGAATACATCATGAATCCGGTAGCCGACGAAACTCAGCCCTTTATCAAAGTGGGCAAGGGTGAGGCAATCAATGGGTTTGTCATGCGCAAAGAAAACGCCGAAAAACCCTTTGGCCAGTGGAACACCCTAGAGTTAATTTGCTTTGAGGGTCAAAGTTTGCACATCGTTAATGGGCAGGTGGTTATGGTACTCAAAAACTCTCGCTACCTCGACGATGGTATAAACAAACCGTTAGTGGAAGGAAAGATTCAACTACAAAGCGAAGCCGCAGAAGTGTTCTACAAACAGATAGAAATCAAAGCTCTAGCATCTTTGCCAGCGCAATACACAGGTTTGTTTAGCGAGGGCGGGTAAAGTAAAACGCTGACATTGAAACAACAATATTTGCTTGTGGGCTAGGGCAGGAATCAACGTTCAATTAGTGCATGTTAATGGTTAATGGCTAATGGCTTAGGCGTGTTCTGGTGAAAAACAATGAAAAAGGAAACGATTTTATGAATAACATACATACAACTGAATTATTGGCACGCTTGCGCCCACTCAGAGCCGCTGCGCTTTCAGCGTTTTTTGTTCTATCTGCACCCTTGTGTGCTCAGGACAGTGCTGAATCGATTGCCATTGTTACCCCTGATCAACCCAATGCAATAGAAATTGGCACACCAAGCTTACCTGGTGCCAAGACGCAAGAATCATGGCATAGACAATATGGAAAACAATTCGCGCGTAACGTTACGGTTGCGACGCTTACGCCTTTTTTGCCTGATCCAGCTAAGGCAAGTGGCGCCGCCGTTATTGTTGCTCCAGGTGGTGGTTTCTTTTCTTTATCCATGGAAAATGAAGGGTGGGACGTGGCTCGCGCTCTGGCAGACAAGGGCATTGCTGCCTTCGTGCTGAAATACCGCTTGAACCAAACGGCGGAAAAGCTTATAGATTTTGAGGCGGCAATGGCAGCTCGTTTTAATCAGCCTGGTGCACAGCCACCGCGCCCCACACCGGAAGAAATGAAAACAAGAATAGCCCCGCAACTTGAAGATGCTCGTGCCGCCTTTGCCCTCATTCGAAGCCGATCCGAAGAGTGGAAAATCGACACAGATCGTATCGGCATGGTGGGTTTTTCAGCCGGTGCCATGTTGACCATGGCCACTGCACTTGAGGGCGTAGACGCCAAGCCCGCATTTATTGGCAACGTCTATGGCCCGCTCATGGCGGTGGATGTGCCAAAAGACGCACCACCACTGTTTGTTGCCCTTGCTGCCGACGATCCGTTTTTTGCTTCTAGCGGCTTCGGTCTTATCGAAAGCTGGCGCGCGGCAAATAAACCCGTCGAGTTTCATTACTACGAACAAGGCGGCCACGGTTTTGGCATGTATCCAAAAGACACTACAAGTACTGGTTGGTTTAACGCTTTTGTTGACTGGATGACTATGCACGGGATGTTTAAACCCAAAGTGGGCTAAGCACAAGTGCTTGCGGATCGATGGGGAAAACGATTGATCCGCGATGTATTACTATTTTTTGACAAGCTTGTGAAACAGCCATGACTTCTTGGCGCTGATGTCATCGGTTAGTTTCAATCTGATTCAGACTTTAAAATGAGAAATTTGTGGGGAGAAGATTAATTGGTCGGTGTGATAGGATTTGAACCTACGACCCCTTCACCCCCAGCGAAGTGCGCTACCAAGCTGCGCTACACACCGACCGAAGACGCGCAGTTTACTTATTTTCGCTGGCTTTGCAACGGCTAATCCCATCACATTGTGCAAATGCTCAATTGTTGAGCAAATAACGGCGATACAGCCACCTCTTACCTATGGGTTTTGCCAATTTAATGGATACACACATTAGGTAATAGCGGTTATTGGCTTATGCCTCTAGCATTAGGGGCAAACGCCGAGCTGGGCACCTAGGTTAGTTTTTTGTGGGAAAGCTGGGCTTGTTGTTTTTTATGGCAAGTGATACAAAAACGGCCACCCTGTATTTTGGCGATTGTATTTTATGTCAACGTCTCACCCGACACCAAGATTAAACACTCCAGTCCAAGCGCTCAGCACCGAACAAGCATTACGCTACAGCCGCCAAATCATGCTCAATGGTTTTGACTTAGATAAACAAGAACGCTTGTTGGCGAGTCGGGTGCTGATGATTGGTGTTGGTGGCTTAGGTTGTGCAGCGGCGCAATATTTGGTTGCGGCGGGGCTTGGTGTATTGACCTTGGTTGATGATGACAAAGTAGAACGGAGTAACTTGCAGCGCCAAATTCTGCATAACGAGCAGCGCATTGGTGAGTTTAAAACCTTGTCTGCCAAAACCAGCTTGCAAGGGTTAAACAGTCAAACCCAGCTGCATACCATTGAATATCGCCTGAACGATGAGCAGTTAAGCGAACAGTTGCAGCTGCATGATTTGGTGCTTGATTGCAGTGATAATCTGGCGACTCGCCAGCAACTCAATCGCTTGTGTCAGAGGGCTAAGCTACCTTTGGTAAGTGGCGCGGCCATTCGCATGGAAGCGCAGATCTATTGCTTCATGCCCGGGCCAGAGCATGCTTGTTACCAATGTTTAAGTGCGCACTTAGGCGAGCAACAACTCAGTTGCATGGAGGCGGGGGTGATGGCGCCTTTAGTTGGTATTATTGGGGCAATGCAGGCGCTTGAAAGCATTAAAATACTCTGCAACTTTGGCCAGAGTATCAATAATCGTCTACTGATGTTTGACGCCTTAGAAGCGCAGTGGCATAGCTTTAGCTTAGTGAAAGATCCTCACTGCGCAGTTTGTGGTGTTTAGTTTTTTACGGCCTGCTGCGCCAACATAATATCGCGGTATGTTGCCACCCAATAGCGCTCTTTATGAGCCACTAAATAATCTAAAAACTTAGTGTGCTCGGCAGTTGAGGTGACCAAGTGGTCGCCGCCAATGCCATGAAACAAGACATTCACTAAACGAATATTGGCGGGTTGTTGTTCAATAAATGCGATAATCTCATCACTACTTAGGTTGCTAGGGGCAATCAACGCGGCAAAGTTGGGGTCTTCCGTACCCTTCACGCCAATAAACAGGTTTTTTACCGCATTGACGTAGTTACCATCGGCGACTTCTTGATCGAAACACGGGGGCGTTAAGGTATGTACTGTTTGTCCATCAAGTGCGCTAAGTAGGGTAGAGGCCACCGTGATTTCATTGACCATGGACTTGACGGTTTTGTTGTCTAAGGCATTGCCTGGATCTACCCATTCGCGGCCGGGTTTGTGCTGCAAACAGGCATGAAACAAAGAATGGTTGCCTAATTCATGGCCCTGAGCGGCCAAATCACGCCACTCATTTAAGCGAATTTTGAAGGCATCTGCCAGTGGCACCACATAAAAAGACGCTTTGAGACCACGTTGATTAAGGGCTGGGAGCGCGTTGTCTAGTTGACTATTTAGCGCATCATCGTAGGACAAACTAATGGCCACCTGCTGATTATTGGGCCATGTTTGCTGGGCATTGCTGCCAAATGTCAGTAATGTCAGTACCCCGAGAAGACTGATGCTGAGGGAAGAAACAAAGTTAACAATAGACATAGTTGATTCGTTTTTGGCTGGAACTCAGAGCGCCTATTGTGCACATTCATGTTTTTCCCACAAGCCCTAAGCTGCTGGTAAGCCCAGTTGCTCACCAGGCTTAAGGCCACTGACCACTTCCACTTGCTCTCCCACTTGCTCGGCCAAGCGCACAAAGCGGCTTTGCCATTGACCTTCATTGATAACCCAAACCCTGTCTAGTTGACCAAAGGATTGAACCAAAGACAGCGGTATGAGGATGTGTTGTTGATTTTCTAGGGGCAAGCTGAGGCGGGCAAACATGCCTGGACGCAAGGGGCTTGAATTTGTCGGTAGTGCTTGAATATTGACTTTCACCACAAAACTGTGGGCATTGGGGTCGCCCGCTGGCACTAACTCAATGATGTTGCCCTGTAGGCGCAGACCCACGCTATCGATCATCACGTCAACACTTTGGTTCAAACTGAGGTTCACCGCTAAGGCCTCGCGCACGTTGGCTTCCACCAATAAAGACTCGGGGTTGTATAGGGCCAGCAGGGGTTGACCCGGTACCGCCATATTGCCTGGCTCCGCGCTGCGTTCAACGATAGTACCGGCAATGGGGGCTCGAATTTCACTGTAGCTTAAGGCAGTTTGCACTTCTTGTTTGTTTTGCTCAGCAGCAAGCAGTTCGTTATTTAAACGGGTAAAGTTAGCCTGGGCCTTATCCAACTCAGCGTTTGAGACTAGGCTACTTTCCTTTAAATTTTGCGTACGTATGAGGGTGTTTTTAGCTTCTTGCAACAAACCTTGCAGGGCTTGAATGCGTGAGTTGGCTTGTGCCACTTGGCTTAACAGCGCACTATTTTCCAGGCTTACCAAGAGGGAGCCTTGCGCAACATGATCGCCTGCTCGCACCTTAATAGCCTCGATGCGCGCCATGATCCGGCTAGACAATAAGGTGGTATCACGCGCTGTTACCGTTGCCGCTACGCCTTCAGTGCGTTGCACGGTTTGGGTAGTGACAGTCCACAATGGCTGGATGCTGATGGGCTGGCTTTGCAGTAAACCGGGGGCAACTTTGGTACTGAATAAGCCGGCCATCCAAGCCACAGAGATACCCAGCACTACCACTGCACCGAGAGGGAAAAGTACTTTGCGAGTAGTAGAAACGCTCATGATTTGATCTCCTGTTCTGCCATTGATGGCATTGTTTGTTCACTCTTTTGCTCATCATCAAACACCAAGTAATACACCATAGGCACTACAAACAGTGAGAAAACTGTGGAGGCAATAATGCCAAACATGATGGCTAAGGCGAGGCCGCTAAAAACTGGGTCGAGAATGATCACTAAGTTCCCCAGCAAGGTGGTGCCAGCCGTCAACAATACGGGGCGCATGCGAGTGCTGCCAGCTGCTAGTAGCGCGGCTTTGACACTCATGCCTTGCGAGCGAGCTAGGGTAATAAACTCAACAAGGATCAATGAATTTCTTACCACGATACCGGCGAGGGCAATCATGCCTATCATGGCCGTTGCCGTGAATAATACTGGGTCGGGCGCACCAGCAATCCATCGCTCACCAAATTGGTTCATTAGCCAAAAGCCGGGCATGATGCCGATGATGGTGAGGGGAATGGCCGACATAATGATCAGTGCCAAGGCTGCGCTGCTGGTTTGGATGCGTAACACAAAAAATATGCCCACTAAGGCAAACGCAAAGGCAATGCCCATATCGCGGAATACATCAACGGTGATTAGCCATTCTCCTTCTCCGGCAAACTCAATACTCACGCCCTCTGGTAGTTGCCAGTGGATACCTGCACCTGAATTGAGGTAACTGCGATTTCGCCAGTCATTGTTTTGGCCCACACTGGTATTTGCTTCTGCATCAATGAGCTGCGTACTTGCCACCCGATCACTGCTTAAATCAGCAATTACCTCTGCCGGGGTACGACCGGCTAGTTCAGCAAATACGTAAACAACTGGGCGCATATCTTTATGTAAAATGGCTTGCGACACTCGTGTGTGTTGCCACTCACCTAGTTCACCCAGACTCACCAAAGCTTGCGGGGCCGACTCGAGACCTAGGCCACTGCTTTGTTGGGCAATGCCCGAGCGACCTTTTAACTGCATGCCTTGCAAATCGCTGATCTGTTTGCCTTTGGCAAAGGGTAGTTTGACTTCTATGGCAACAGGTTGTGCTTCATCTTGAAGTTGATAACTGCCAGCCGGTAAACCCTGTACAGCGAGGTGTAGTGTTTGATTGACTTCGGCGGTGCTGATCCCTGACAGCGCCGCTTTGTCTTTATCCACAACAAAACGAGCCAAGGCAGGTGGGTCACCTAAACTTGAATCCACTTCTTGTACCATCGGTTCTTGGCGTAGGCGCTGCATGAAGGTTTGTGCTGCCTGTTGGTGAATTTGGGGATCAACAAACGGTTCAGCATACAGTTCAGCTACGAAGGTGCTTAAAACCGGCGGGCCAGGTGGTACTTCAATGACTTTGATCACCGTGGGCCACTGTTGTAAGGGCGCTAGCTGTTCACGCAGACGCAATACCACTGCATGACTCTGATGCTCGCGCTCGGTTTTATCCAATAACACTAAGCGAATTTCTGCCTGATTGGCACCATTACGTTGATAGTACTGGCGTACCATACCGTTAAAATCAATAGGCGAGGGCTGACCAACGTAGGCTGCCAATAAACTGACTTCGGGGAACTGCCTGACCATGGCATTAATCTGTGCGGTGGTGGCCGCAGTCTGTTCTAAGGTCGCCGAGTCACTGAGATCAATTAAAATTTGCACTTCGTTTTTGTTGTCGTAGGGCAATAATTTTAAAGGCACAGCACGAAACAGAGGCAATAATGCCGCGCCAATAAATAAGGCCAATACCAGCCACAGGCCCAATTTCGCACGTCGATAATTGCTGATCAATGGACCAAGGAGGCGAGCATAAAAAGGTTGGCCCGCCGTGACCGTTTCTTGCTTGGCTTTAAGTAATTTTGCCGCTAACCAAGGCGTAATGAGATAGGCCACAAAAGTAGAAATAATCACCGTGGCAGGCACATTAAAGGCCATAGGTGCCATGTATGGGCCCATCATGCCAGTGATATACGCCAATGGCACAAAGGCCAAAACAATGCTGACAGTCGACATAATTAACGCGGCACGAATTTCCGACATGGCATCCACAATTCGTGCGTTTTTATTACCGGGATGTTTGCTAAGAGGTAAATTCAGGAAGCGACTGATGTTATCGATGCCCGTAATGGGATCATCAACTAACAATCCCAAGGACAAAATCAGAGCAAACAAGGTGACGCGATTAATGCTGTAACCAAACAACATGTCGAGGAGCAGGGTCAGGCCGTAACAAACGGGTACAGCCAAACCCACTACAATGGCGGCACGCCAGCCCAAAAAAATGCCAATAAAAACCACCACGGTAAATACTGCAAAGGCCAAACTTGAGGTGAGATCATTCACCTTCTCATTGGCCGTTTGACCATAATTTCTGAGTACGCTGTATTGCACTTCTTTAGGCAACAAGCTTTGACTTAACTCATCCATCAGCGCCAACACTTCATCTGCTACCGCCACCGCATTGCTGCCCTTTTGTTTGGCAACACTGATGGTCACCATCGGCATGGTTTGGGTGTTCAAGTCTATTTGCTGGTTCGATTGCTGTGTGGCACCCGTGGCGAGCCATTGATAGGCTTTAACTGTTTCCGGGCCATCGACGATGCGAGCCACGTCTTTCAGCAAGACGGCCTTGCCGTTAATGACATTCACCAGCAAGTTCTCTAATTCATGTTTGCTGCGAACTACATCACCCGATTCGATAACAATAGCCTCACTGCTAGCATGCAGGGCACCGTGGCGCGTGAGTTGGTTGGACTGGATGATGGCTTGATGCACTTCCAGCGCCGTGGTTTGATGAGCAGACAGGGCGGCGATATCTAATTCAATTTGTATACTGCGGGCTCTGCCACCCACAACTTTCACTTCGCTGGTATGTTCAATACCCTGAATGAGGGTGGAAATTTCTTCGGCCATGCGGCGTAAGTCATAGTCATTGTAGAGACTTGCCACTTGACTATACAAACCCAGCATCAACATCGGTACGTCATCCACTTCGATGGGCTTTAACTGCCAATTGGCCACCACACTTGGGATCTTGTCTTGGTTTGCGTAGAGTTTGTTGTATGTATTTAGCAAGGCATCTTCGCGATCTTGTCCAACAAAAAAACGCAAGGTGACCACGACGCCACCATCTAAGGTGGAAGAATAAAGATGCTCTACACCGCTAATCTGGGTAAGTAGCTTTTCAAGGGGCACGGTGACTTGACGTTCCACTTGACGCGCAGAAAGATTGGGGGCACTGACTTGTACTTCAATGACCGGCACGACAATTTGTGGCTCTTCTTCACGCGGGGTGAATTGCAAGGCAATGACACCAGCAACAAAAGCCAAAATAAAAAACAGTAAAGGCAGTCCACCAGACAGGGCATAGCTGACAAGTTTATCGAGAGGGTGTGACTTACCGTGTTGCTGGAAATTAGACACCTGCATCTTCCTCTGTCGTACAAAATATTTCGTAAAGGATGTGGATAATTTGTTTTACCCGTGGATCACTCACAGAATAATAAATGCTTTGGGCATCACGGCGTGTGCTGACTAATTGATGCTGACGCAGTACCGCTAAATGTTGTGATAGGGCAGATTGACCAAGGGGCACTGCTTGATTGAGTTCAGACACGCTGCAATCTCGATTTAATAGCGTGCACAAGATCATCAGGCGATTTTTATTCGCCAAAATTTTCATAAATGCCTCTGCCTGATTGGCGTTGGCGGCCATATGCTGAAAATCCACTATCTTGCTCCCGTTCATCAAAGTGATGTGAGTATAAATTAAATATTAGAATTTACTAATATTAGTTGATTCTAATATAAGCTGGAGCTAATATGCAAGTGTCATTTAATTATTGGAGAAGAAAAATGGGTTTACATGCTGCTTTACGTTTAGTTGCTGGCGTCATGTTATTGTTGTCTTTGGCTTTAACTCATTGGGTGCATCCTAACTGGATTTATTTCAGTGTGTTTATTGGTTTTAATTTAATTCAGTCTAGTTTTACTTGTTGGTGTCCCATGATCACCATTTTGCAGAAACTAGGGTTTAAGGAGTAAGTGATGCTAAAAACAGTCAGTGATCTCATCCAAGAAGTGAAAAAAAACGTGCGTTGCATTGATGCACAGACAGCGATGGCTGAGCGTCAGCTAAACCATGGCTTATTGATCGATGTGCGAGAACCTGCTGAACATCTAGCTAAACCAGCGGTAGGGGCGATAAATATTCCCCGTGGTTTATTAGAGATGAAGATGTTGGAGTTAGAAAAAAATCCGAGTCAGGCCATTTACTTACATTGCGCGACATCCGCGCGAGCGGCGCTCGGGGCCGAGCAATTACAGCGTTTAGGTTATGAAAATGTCGCGGTGATCACCTGTGCAATGGACGAAATTCAGCGCTGTTGCGCAAACTAAACACGTGCTCGAAGCGAGTGGTCGAGGCAACTAAAAGGAAGTGAGGCATGGCTATAATTCGATTTTTAGGGGCTGCTCAAGAGGTGACAGGATCATGTCATATGCTGGAATCACCAGCCCTTGGCATGATGCTGTTAGATTGTGGCATGCACCAAGGCAGCCATGCCATTGAACGTGCGCAACATGAAGCATTTTTGTTCGCGCCGCGTGATATTGATGGCGTGATTTTATCCCACGCTCACCTTGACCATTCTGGCATGTTGCCAAAGTTGGTACATGATGGTTTCACTGGGCCCATTCACTGTACGCCAGCGACGGCTTCCTTATTAGAAATCATGTTGCAAGACTCGGTACATATATACCTGAGCGACCTGGAACGAGAAAACTTGCAACGTATGCGCAAGGGTAAAGTGCCGCTAGTAGCTGACTACACCGAAGAAGATGTGGCCACCGTGTTGGCCAACTGTGTGACCCATCCCTATGCAAAACCGGTGCAACTCACCGAGTTTGCCACCCTGACATTTCATGACGCCGGTCACATCTTGGGGTCGGCGATCACTGAACTTTGTCTGCAGGAAAAAGGCCAACTAAAGACCTTAGTTTTTTCCGGTGATTTAGGTAATAGCAGTGCGGTACTGATGAATGACCCGAGCATCATTGAACAAGCCGATGTGGTGTTGATGGAGGGCACTTATGGTGACCGCAACCATCGCTGCATAGAAGACACACTTACACAGCTCACGGGCATTATTGAACAAACTGAAAAACGCGGGGGTAATATCATGATCCCTGCTTTTGCGGTGGGGCGCACTCAGGAGTTACTGTTTTATCTCGGCCAGTTGCATCATCAGGGGGTATTGCAAAATTGGCAGGTTATCCTCGATAGCCCTATGGCAATCAAAGTGTCTAAGGTCTACGACGACTGGTTTGCGCAATTGGATAATCAAGATATTGCCAAAGTCTCACCCCACGCACATTCGATATTAAAAGATTTCATTCCGCATATCTTTTTAGCCTCGTCACCAGAAGAATCTATGGCAATTAATAAGATCAGCAAAGGCGCGATTATTTTGGCTGGCAGTGGTATGTGCACCGGGGGGCGGATCCGTCATCACTTTAAGCAGCGCATCTGGGATAGCCGCAATAGCATCATCTTTTGTGGCTACCAAGCTCAGGGCACCTTGGGCAGACTGCTGGTGGATGGTAAAAAAAACATCAAACTGTTCAACCAAAGCTTTGTGGTTAAGGCGCAAATAGAGACTTTGGGCGGATTTTCTGCCCACGCTGGCCAATCTCAACTGCTTGAATGGGTTGCTAACTTTAACAATGAACCGCGAGTTGTATTGGTGCATGGTGAGCCTCAGGCCTTAGACAGCTTGGCTGAGGCTCTGTGGCAACAACAAAAAATAAAGGCTTATATTCCTAGTCTACAAAGCAGTTTGGCTTTTTAGTAGGCAGGTTTTACTAGCCTTGTATTTCCCGCCTGAGCGACGGGGATTAGTTCGGATTAAAAGTTTCTGACACTTTGGCGATTTGTTCACGCATCCAAATATGCGCGTGATCTAAATCGGCGCTCACATGCCAATATAAAAAATACTCCACAGGCGGCATGTCAAAGGGCAACTCATACATTGATAGGTCGTAATGTTTGGCTAAGTGATAAGGCATACAGGCAATCAAATCGGTTTTGACAATGGTGCTGGGAACGGTCAAAAAGTGCTGGGTGCGCATGACAACTTTGCGCTTTTCCCCTAATTTATCCAAGGCCACTTCAATGGGGCCGACGCCGCTGCGACGATGCGAAATGGTAATCTGCCCTAACCGCAAAAACGTTTCCATGTTGATGCCCTGAGTTAGGTCAGGGTGGTGTTTACGTGCCATCACGACCAAGCGGTCTTCGGCGATTTTCTGTTTGCACAAATGCGGATCACTGAACGACGAGGCGTCAGCGTAAAAATCCAAGGTGCCACTGGCCATGGCAGAAACGATGGATTTACGTTCTAGATCATAATTGGTGAGGGTGATGTTAGGTGCATTTTTTTGAAGTAGCGCCGTTAGCCTCGGCATAATACTGACTTCAAGCAAATCACGACTGGCAAAATGAAAGGTTTTCTCGGCCAACAGAGGATTAAAGGTATGACTCTGCTGCACACTTTTTCTCAACAATTCAAGGGCATTGCGCGCAGGGCCAATAATATTTTGCGCCACCGGCGTAGGGGTCATGCTATGCCCAGTGCGAACAAACAGAGGGTCGTTGAGCATTTCGCGCAGGCGTGCGAGAGAATTACTCACAGCTGGCTGGGTAATACACAGCACATCCGCTGCCTTGGTGAGATTACCCGCAGTGTAGATTGCATCAAATACCGCAAAAAGATTGAGATCGATTCTATTTAAGTTCATCTGGCCTACCTGCATAATTGAAGCTGATGATACTAACTTTTTTGTATCAGCTAAATCAATAGATGAAAATGCAAAATATTCATTTTGCTGATAGTCTGCACTGAGCTAGAGTAAAGTTCACTAAACAAAAAGGACAAAAAAATGAGCAAAAAATTGATGGAACTCACCGTGGCTGAGCAGTTGCCCGCCAGTGACTGGATAACCATCGACCAAGCAACGATTGATTTGTTCGCTGAAGCGACAGGTGACCATCAGTGGATCCACGTGGATGCCGAACGATGTGCGAAAGAGAGTGCATTTAAATGCACTATCGCACATGGATTTTTAACGGTGACATTAATGCCACGAGCCTTCTACCAAATGGTCAGCATGGATCCTGACTATCCAACCATGCTTAACTATGGGGTTGAAAAAATCCGTTTTATTGAGCCAGTAAGAGTCAATGATAAGGTAAGGTTTGTCTGCGAATTAGCCAATATTGAGCAAAAATCCACAGGGCGTTTGTTTTATTTTTCGACAAAAGCTGAAATCGAAGGTCGGACACGGCCCGCCATGCAAGGGACGTTTTTAATGATGTTACTTGGCGCTGCCTAAAGCCTTGGCAAACGGTTATTTCAGAATATAAGCGTGGTTGCTGACAGGTCTGACCATAAGCTGTAGCAATGAATACATATTAATAACAATTTATTTACATGTGGGCACCCGCGTCCTACTATCATTGCTGAGTGCTGATACTTTTAATATCAGACACTTAGCTAAATATAATAAATGGAGTTGCCAGTCGCTTGATCCGTGCCAACTGCTTGTTGATGCATGAACTAGCGCAATCAATATCCAATCACTCATCAAGCGGGACACCACATGAAATTAAAAACCAAGTTAAGCACAATTGCGCTGGGTATCTCGGCGCATTTACTGCTGCAAAATGTTGCCTTTGCACAAGAAGCCGACGCTGAGCCAAAGGTGAAAGAAAGCGAAGTAGAACTCATCATGGTAACTGGGAGTTTCGTTCGGCGCAGCGAAAACTTTGAGTCTCCATCACCTTTAGCGGTAATCGATTCGGTAGCCATTGATTCGATCGGCGCTAAAAATATCAGTGACATAACACAAACATTAACCATTAACACTGGTGCGCAAAACAACCCAGATGCCTTTACACAAAATGCCACAGCTGGTACATCAAACATAAATTTACGGGGACTCGGAGTAGCGTCAACTTTAGTTCTACTGAATAACAAAAGACAAGTCGTCAATGCCCAACCCACTAACGATGGGTTAAACTTTGTGGATACCAGCTCCTTAGTACCGATGATTGCCATTGGTCGAATGGAGGTGGTTAAAGACGGTGCATCAGCCTTGTATGGTTCAGATGCGGTAGCTGGTGTGGTTAACTTTATTACTAAACAAGATTATAACGGTGCCAAGATTACTGCAGATTATCAAGACGGTGCGCACGGTAATAATAAAGAATATTTACTCCAAGGTTTGTGGGGCGCCACGAGTGACGATAGCAGTGTGTTGGCAGCAATTAGCTATACGAATCGCTCACCTCTATTTATTTCAGATCGCCGCTTGAGTCGTCCAATCGATGATAGTAGTGCATTGGGTAACCCTGGTTCATTTTTTGTGCCCGCGTTTGGTAATATTCCAGTTGCCGATCCAGGTTGTGAAGCATTTGGCGGTAGCCTCAGACGCCTAGCGCCGTCAGGCACTTTGCCGGGCGGACTAGAGGTTGGTCTGTGTCAATTTGATTTTGGTCCTTATTACTCATACGTCGCTGATGAGTCGAGACTTAATACCTATGTCAAAGCAGACTACGATTTAACAGATGACATCTCTTGGACCACCGAGATAAGTTTTGCTCGGAATCGCGCAGAGCGGGGCGGGGCACCAAGTTTTCCTATATTAACCTCTCCAGTGGTTCCCGCTAACCATCCGCAAAACTTTTTGGGTTTGCCCATGGCCTTCTTCGGACGAGCTGAGGGTAACGGTTTTCAGGGCGATGCTGCAAACACAGAATCGGATACCTTCAGATTTAGTACAATGCTTCAAGGTGAGTTAGATAACGGATTCTGGGAAGTGAGTTACACCACTGGGGTCAATGACTTTATATTCAAAGTTCCAGATGTGTTGAATACGGAATTTAATCTAGCTTTAAATGGTTTAGGTGGCTCTGATTGTAACCCCCTAACTGGATCGCCTGGTGTAGGTTCTTGTGAATATTTCAATCCTTTCTCTACCTCATACACTACAGCGCCTAATTCTCAGTATGTTGTTGACTCGTTTACTGGCGAAGAAGTCATTGATTCTAAAGCTGAAATGCAAGTGTTCGAGGCATTTGCTTCGTTTGAGGTCTTTGATTTAGATGGGGGGGCTGCTGGGCTTGCCCTTGGCATGCAGTATCGTGAAGATAAACTTTCGCAAGACTATGATGCGCTTGCTAATCAAGATAGTTTTACCTTCGTTATTGGTAATCCAGACTTCGATGGAAAACTTGACGTCTATGCGCTATTCGGTGAATTAGCGTTGCCAGTAACAAGCGAATTAGATTTACAAGTCGCTTTGAGATATGAAAATTATGGTGGCACTATTGGTGACACTATTGATCCGAAACTTGCTATGTCTTGGCGAGCCACGGAAGATTTCTCGATGAGAGCTTCGGTATCAACCTCATTTAGAGCGCCAACAGTATTTTTACGTAATGGTGGTGCAACAACGTTGCAGCAGTTAACCGACCCGGTCCAAAAAGCCAGTGCATTTGCCGCGGTAAGAACGGCGGGTAATCAGGACCTTAAACCGGAAAAATCAACCGCTTATAATGTCGGCTTTTCTTTCGAACCAATGGATGATTGGTCTATAGAAGTGGACTATTGGAGCTTCAGTTTTGAAGATTTGATTATTCAAGAAAATGCCCAAGCGGTACTGACTGCCAATCCACAAGATCCAACTCGAATTATAAGGGCGGGTGATCCATTAAATGGTCCTCTCCTACAAGTTAATAACACTTATGTGAATGCCAGTTCTCTCGATACTTCCGGTCTAGACTTTGTTACTAGTTACAAAATTAGTACTGAAGCGGGTGACTTTACGCCTAATGTAAATGCTACCTATATCACGCAATACGATTTGGTAGATCCGCAAGCCGGTGAAGTTGAAGCTGCAGGTCGCCGAAACTTTACCAATATCGGTGTATCGTCTCCTGAGCTTAGATTGAACTTAGGACTGAATTGGCGATATGAAGCCCATTCGGCGAATATTTTTGTACGTTATGTGAGCAGCTATGACGACGATCAAAACTGTTCCAACGGTACTTTGAGTGTGGGTGGCTGTACTGACGGTTTCAAACAAATTGATAGTCATGTGACGATTGATGCACAATATAATGTCAACTTAGGTGATATTATGGGCACTGATACCAGTTATCTGTTAACAGTTGGTGGAATTAACATTACCGATGAAGATCCTCCCCAGGTCTTTACTAACAGTGGTTTCGATTCAAAGGTACATGACCCACGTGGAAGACAATTATATGTGCGCTTAGCCGTTGAGTTCTAAGAGCATTATGTAGTAAACGAAATCCCCGCTGAGTCGGGGATTTTTTTTGAGCTTTATAGCTAATCGTCAATAAATTGTGCCAGTTAAGTCAGGCATTGTTTCTATTGATAACTTTTAAATAGGCGACAAATACTGAACACTATCAGTCTATTTCGACAACGTATGGGAGAAAGACATGCAAGCGCTGGATACTCAGCAACAAAACGTTGCCCTAGCACAGCTAAATGCCGAATTGAGTGCAGATCAATGTTGGTCGATTAAAGACAATAAACTCAACAAAACCTTTAAGTTCAAGAGCTTTATCCGAGCTTTTGGCTGGATGTCGCAGATTGCCATATGGGCTGAAAAGCTCAATCACCACCCTGAATGGTTTAATGTTTACAATAAAGTCGAGGTTAATTTAACCACCCATGATGCAGGTGGCATCAGTGAGCTTGATTTTAAACTGGCGGCAAAAATGGATCTTTTATACGGTTGATGAGCACCTTGTGTAAAGGTTGCTGATTTTATAGCCAAACGGTATTGAATTTACTGTTTTTCTGATTTTATTTACATAAGCAACTTGCGCGCCCCAAAAGCCTATGTATAATACGCGCTCCTTTGAACGAGGTTGCAAGTTAAGCAACGTTTTCACTGAGAATTCAGGCGCGGGATGGAGCAGTCTGGTAGCTCGTCGGGCTCATAACCCGAAGGTCGTAGGTTCAAATCCTGCTCCCGCAACCACTTGAATTTTCACTTGTTTCAAACGCAGATTTCAGACGCGGGATGGAGCAGTCTGGTAGCTCGTCGGGCTCATAACCCGAAGGTCGTAGGTTCAAATCCTGCTCCCGCAACCACATATTAAAGCCCTGATTAGTCAGGGCTTTTTTGTATCAAAAATCCCGAAAATTAGGCCGTTTTTTTATGTCAGGCATTTCTGCCCATGCCGAGCGTCAAATGCATATGGCTGCCTCACATGTTGACGTCGGGTTTTGTTTCTGGCACATCAGAAAACCCAAAACAAGGTGCTGAAAACGGTTTTTTGCTGTTGGTGCGTTTTTTAAATAAAACGAGGTCTAAGCAAAACTGTTTATTTTGAGGGAGTGCTACAAGAATACGCTGCTGTGATAACGCAAGAAGGAGGATGATAGCTCAGCCTTTATTGGTTGAATTTTTTGACTGAGTCGCGCACCACCAGTTCAGGTTTAAAAATATGCTGTATATGGGATTCTCGGTCAGTATAAAGGTTATTTAATACCCAATTGGCGGCAGTTTTGCCCATCAACGCGATGGGGTAGTTAACGGTAGATAATTTAGGAAAGGTAAAGCGACTAAAAACCAAATTATCAAATCCCATCACGGAGATATCGTCTGGTATATTATGACCTTTTTCTCTGAGTGCACTCATTGCACCTGCCGCCATTTCATCATTGGCGCAAGCGACCGCTGAGAAGGCAATACCGGTTTCGAGAAGGGTTTGGATTGCTTTTTGCCCGCCTTCTTCCTGAAAGTTTCCTTCATACATTAAGCGCTGATTAAAGCTAACATCAAATTCTTTTAAAGCCTTTTTATGTCCGTTAAAGCGCTGTTTTGCGTCAGTTTTCCACAGTGGGCCTGCAATATACGCGATGTCTCGATGTCCCTGTTGTAATAGATAGTGTGTAGCAATGTAGCCGCCCAACTCATTGTCTAAAAATATGCAGTTCTCGGCTATTTCGGGGATGTAACGATTGACGGTAACAAAGGGGACATTGCGCTTTTTTAAATCAATCAAATATTGATCAGACACCGCTTCTAAGTGCAAGATCAATGCGTCGCAACTGCGGCTGATAAGAAATTCAACCCCTTCTTTTTCGCTTTTTTCATCACTATGACCGGCTGTAATGATGGCGTGTTTACCAAACTCTCTGAGCGCTAATTCGATATCACTCATCATTGAGCCATAAAAGGCACCATGCAATTCAGAAACAAGAATGCCGACACTATTTGATCGATTGGAAGCGAGAGACTGTGCCACTGAGTTTGGACGATAATCCAAAGTTTTCATGGCAGCTAAGACTTTCGCTTTGGTCTTTTCACTCACTATGGCGTTATCGTTAATCACTCGAGATACGGTTGCTAACGACACGCCAGCTAATTCTGATACTTGATAAATAGTGGCCATGATTACTTGTGATCGTCCATTGAGTATTGCATTGCTACTGAGCCTTTATGACAGCTTGATTGGCATTGAGCGCTATCTGAATTTGCGTCATTTTACCTTCCGTTAAGCGATAAAAACGCATGATGAACGCAACTATGAGTGACATCACTGCCGGATAAAGCGTAAAAGATAACATAATTCCTTGCAGAACTTCGGAGGTCTGTGGACTGCCTGCTTGATAATCGTAATAAGCCAATAGCCAGCCGACCAAAGCGCCGCCGATGGCCAAACCAAGTTTGATAAAAAAGACTATGGAAGAATACAGCATTCCAGTGATGCGTTGCCCAGTTAACCAATGCCCGTAGTCTACGGTATCCGCCATTTTTGCCCACAACAGCGGGGTGGCCATTTGAATGATGAAGCTCCAACAGAAATAGGCGACAAAGGCCATGAACCATTGGTCTGCGCCAATGAAAAAACTGACAATGCTGATTATCGCTGCGATGATTTGCAACCTGATATAGGTGCGTACCTTCCCGAGTTTTTTGGCAATCCACGTTGAACACATACAACCAAGGATGTTGCCCAACATGCCGACGGTAACAAACGCGGTTACTAGATCCTCGCGCTGCAAAAAGTACTTAACATAATAAATGGCCAAGGTTGATCGCATCACCATACCGATCAATAAAAATAGGGCCGCACCACACAAAATACGCCATTGATCATTTTTCAGTAAACTTTGCAGGTCTTTCTTCAGGCTTTTGTTGTTATCGAATGGCACGACAACTCGCTCTCGTGTGCCAGCAAAACAAAGCAAAAACAAAATGACACCCAAGGCACTCATCGCCGCGATGGTCAGCTGATAGCCTAATGCTTTATCCCCAGCACCAAACCAGTCTACCAGCGGAATAGTCAGGGTAGTCACCAGTAATCCCCCTAACATTGCAAACACAAAACGGTAGCTTTGCACCGAGACACGTTCTGCTGGATCCGCGGTTAACACACCTCCCAATGCAGAATAGGGGATGTTGATCGCGGTATAAGCAATCATTAACAGGCTGTAAGTCACAAAGGCGTAGATTACTTTTCCACTTGCTGTTAAGTCAGGGGTGGTAAAGGCCAGAACACTAATGCATGCAAAGGGAAGACACAGCCAAATAAGGTAGGGGCGAAACTTGCCATGACGAGACCTTGTACGGTCGGTTAGGGCCCCCATTAACGGGTCGGTGACAGCATCGAGTATACGCACGGCGAGGAACATAGTACCGACAATGGCAGGGGAAATACCAAAAATGTCTGTGTAAAAAAAAGCCAAAAACAACATCACGGTTTGAAACACGATATTGCTCGCCGTGTCGCCTAAACCATAGGCAATTTTTTCTTTTACTGAGAGCATTAAACTAATTAACCCTGCCGTGAACTGGCACTCAGTGCCACTGTATCTGGAGGGTTATTATGACCTTGTTTACGTTCTAATAGAAACGCTTGATAGGCTAATCCACTGGTTTTTATTGTACGTTTTTGGGTAACGTAGTCCACGTACACCAAACCAAATCTTTTTGCATAACCTTCAGCCCATTCAAAGTTGTCTAACAAACTCCAGGCGAAGTAGCCGCGAATATCTACGCCTTCGCGTATCGCTTGGTCAACGGCCAACAAATGACTTTGATAGTAAGCAAGTCGGTCATGATCTTCGACTCTGCCATTTTCTATTTTGTCCGGCATGGCCGCCCCATTTTCTGTAATGATGACAGGGGGCAGGCGATAACAATGGTGTAAATCAAGGAGTAATTCGGTCAAGCCTTGTGGATAAATTTCCCAGCCCATGTCGGTGAGCGAAAAAGACTTTTCCATGGCTTTAGCAAAGCCCCTTTGTGTATCAGTTTGGTAGATTTCACGCGTATAATAATTAACGCCAATATAATCGATTGGCGCCGCTATGATGGCTAAATCACCGGCTTGAATGTCTGGTTTTTGCGAGGCGGGCAGATCATCTAGTAGCGTTGGGTAGCTACCATCAAGTATTGGTTTTATGTACCAGTGATTAAAGTGTTGGTCAGCGAGGGCTGCGGCTTTTCTGTCGGCTTCACTATCAGTCAAACTGTGGCAAGGACTAAAGTTCAGTACAATACCACTTTGACTACTTGGGCTGTTACGTCTCAATACTTGCATAGCCAAACCATGCGCAAGGAGTAAGTGGTGAACGGCTTTTTTACCGTAGTCAGGGCTGGCTAGTCCAGGCGCATGGACACCAATTTCGTAGCCCAGATAAGCACTACAAAATGGCTCGTTTAAGGTGGCGTACGAATAAACCAAATCACCAAAAGCCTGACTGACTATGTCAGCATAATGAGCGAAATCAAAGGCTGTTTGGCGATTCAACCAACCACCTTGGTCTTGTAGATACTGGGGTAAATCCCAATGATACAAGGTGACATAGGCTTTGATATTCAGTGACTTGAGTCGCCTCAATATAGTTAAGTAAAAATCGATACCGTGCTGGTTAGGTTGGCCATTAAGCGTAACGACCCGTGGCCACGAAACCGAAAACCGGTAGGCATCAACTCCCATTTCACTGATTAAGGCAATATCTTGTTCCCAAAGATGAAAATGGTCACACGCCACCAGACCATTTGAACCATCGCGGATAGCGTTTGGTTGTTCGCAAAATTTGTCCCAAATCGATTCAAGACGTTCTGAGGCAGCACCTTCAATCTGAAACGCCGCTGTGGCTACGCCAAACGTGAAATCCTGGGAGTGCAGCTGAGAGTCTGCGGGGATGCGCAGGCATGCGTATGGTTGAAGACGTTCAGTTTGCATGAGTGTTCCCTTATTGACGACTCCGTGTCTGACCAGCGACGCTTCAACGTTTGAGCATCGCAAGAATTCAAATTAACTTAAAAAATAATTGTAAGCGCTTACATAAATGTTATATTGATGTTAACTTTAGGTCAAATAATTCTGTGCGATAGGGTGACTTTGACCGATAACCTGCGCTTAGTCTTGGTGTAATTGACACACAAGCCTTGGCCCAGATGATAGTTTTTACACTCATACATTGATTCTGACTTTTATATACAACTTTTTGTTAAGGTAATTTTATGGCTAACATCCAGGGCGTCGCAGCAACAACTACGGCAGTGAATTCCAACCCACAGCACGGGCATAATTTTGCTCTTATTTCTTTAACTTCACTGTTTTTTATGTGGGGATTTATTACGGCGTTGAATGATATTTTGATTCCGCATTTGAAGGGCATTTTTTCATTAAACTACACTCAAGCCATGCTTGTGCAGTTCTGCTTTTTTGGTGCCTATTTTATCGTGTCGATGCCGGCAGGATTCATTGTCAAAAAGATTGGCTTTCAGTGGGGCATTGGCTTAGGTTTGTTGATGGCTGCTGCAGGTTGTCTGTTATTTATTCCTTCTGCCTTGTGGCATACCTACTGGATGTTTTTGGGCGCCTTTTTTGTCTTAGCAGCAGGTATTACCATTTTGCAAGTAGCCGCCAATCCGCTGGTTACGCTGTTGGGCAATCCACTCAAAGCCTCAAGTCGTTTAACCATGACCCAAGCGTTTAACTCCTTGGGTACCACTATAGCGCCAATAATTGGCGGTTATTTACTGTTTAGTTCAGTGCAGGGTAGCGCGGAAGAAGAAGCACAAAGGGTTATTGGTCCTTATGTGATCTTGGCTTTAATGCTTGTTTCGTTGGCTATTTACTTCGTCAAAATAAAACTACCGCAACAAACACAGGCTGAGACAGCAGATATAGCCTCATCAGTGAATTTGAGTTTATTGCAGAATCGTCACTTGGTGCTGGGTGCCGTTGGTATATTTGTCTATGTAGGGGCCGAAGTTGCCATCGGTAGTTTTTTAGTGAATTTTCTCGGTGAAGCACATATTGCCAACATGCCTGAGGCGGTGGCAGCAAATTACATCGCTTACTACTGGGGAGGTGCGATGGTGGGGCGTTTTATCGGTGCCTTACTCATGCAAAAAATCTCTCCCAGAACGCTGTTGAGTTTCAATTGTGCCCTGTCAGTCGCGTTGATCCTGACTGCTGTATTTGGCAGTGGCGCTGTGGCCATGTGGGCAATTCTGGCAGTTGGTTTGTGCAATTCCATCATGTTTCCTACCATCTTTAGTTTGGCGATCCATGGTCTTGGTGAAAACACCAGCAAAGGGTCGGGGCTATTGTGTTTAGCTATCGTTGGTGGCGCTATTGTCCCTGTATTGCAAGGCATGTTAGCGGATGCAGTTGGTTTGCAACTCTCGTTTTTATTGCCTGCTGTTTGTTACGTTTACATTGCTTATTATGGTTTTGCCGGTGCTGAACCAAAACAATACACCGTGGCATAGGGGGTTACAGTGAAACGTTTAATCCTACCAATCTGTATACTGGCTGCTACCACACAACTGCTTGCTTGCAGTAAACCGAATCAATCGGCGCATGAGTCAACAGACAAGGTGCCAGCTTATTGGCCTAAACTTGATATTCAAATTAAACCGGATGAAGCCATAGAGCTGCAGGTTAAAGCGCTCTTGGACGGCATGACACTTGAGCAAAAAGTGGCACAAACCATTCAGCCGGAAATCCGCGACATCACGGTCGAAGACATGCGTCGCTATGGGTTTGGTTCATATTTAAATGGCGGTGGTGCTTTCCCAAACAACGATAAACACGCCACGCCACAAGATTGGATCGCACACGCTCAAGCCATGTATTTGGCTTCAGTTGATGATTCACTCGACGGTTCGAGCATACCCACCATGTGGGGTACTGACGCGGTACATGGCCACAACAACGTGATTGGCGCGACATTGTTCCCACACAACATTGGTTTGGGCGCCGCTCACAATGCTGCCTTGTTAAAAAAGATTGCCAAGGCGACTGCAGCTGAAGTGATGGCAACCGGTATCGATTGGATTTTTGCGCCAACCGTTGCCACCGTGCAAGATGATCGTTGGGGGCGGACTTATGAGAGTTATTCAGAAAACCCTGCGGTCATCAGAGAATATTCAGCGGCCATTGTTGAAGGGCTGCAAGGTGATGCAGATACGGGTTATTTCAATGATGACAATGTGATTGCCACGGTGAAACATTTTATCGGCGACGGTGGCACAGAGAATGGTGACGACCAAGGCAACAATTTAGCAGATGAAAAAACACTCTTTGAATTGCATGCCCAAGGGTATGTGGGGGGGCTAAGTGCCGGTGCGCAGTCTGTTATGGCTTCATTTAATAGCTGGCATGGTGAGAAAGTTCATGGCAGTCATTACTTGTTAACTGAAGTGTTGAAACAGCGAATGGGCTTTGATGGCTTTGTGGTAGGTGACTGGAACGGTCATGGACAAGTAGCCGGTTGCAGTAATGAAAGTTGTCCTCAGGCGATGAATGCTGGACTTGATATTTATATGGTGGCGACACCTGCTTGGAAACCTTTGTATGAAAACACCTTGGCACAGGTTCGTAGTGGTGTGATCCCAATGGCTCGGTTAAATGACGCCGTCAGCCGAATTTTGCGTGTAAAAATTAGAGCTGGTTTGTTCACTAAACCTGCTCCTGTCGATCGCAAATACGCCAACATGAGTGATGTTATCGGTAGCCCCGCCCATCGTGAAATTGCACGTCAGGCAGTACGCGAGTCCTTAGTTTTACTCAAAAACAATCAACATATATTGCCGATTGCTCCGCATAAACGCATTTTAGTCGCCGGTGATGGCGCGGACAATATTGGTAAACAATCAGGCGGATGGAGCATTACTTGGCAAGGCACCGGCAATACCAATAGTGACTTCCCGGGTGGCAGTTCAATTTATCAGGGGATCAAAACGAAAGTAGAGAAAGCTGGCGGATTCGTAGAATTATCTGAGACGGGGCAATTCAGTGATAAACCTGATGTGGCGATTGTGGTATTTGGAGAAGAACCTTACGCAGAGGGCAATGGCGATATTGATAACTTGGAATATCAACGTGGCAATAAACGAGATTTAGCCTTGTTACACAAGCTAAAAGCCCAAGGTATTCCTACGGTATCCATCTTTTTAAGTGGACGACCTATGTGGGTCAATCCTGAACTGAATGCCTCAGACGCGTTTGTTGCAGCATGGTTACCCGGTAGTGAAGGGCAGGGCATTGCTGATGTGATCATTGCCGAAGCAGATGGGTCGGCAAGTTTCGATTTTTCCGGTCGTTTGTCTTTTTCTTGGCCTAAAACGCCAACTCAAAGTCCGATAAATTTTTATGATGAAGACTATCAACCATTGTTCAAATTAGGTTATGGCCTCGATTACAGTAGTGACCAAGAAATCGGTGACGACTTGTCTGAAGTCAGCACTACAGATGGCGTCAATGTTGAGATCCGCAAGCTATTTGACCGTAGCGCAATACAACCTTGGCAATCCGGTGTTAGTGAAAATGGCACATTTTCAGCAATGACGAGTAACACCTTACTTTCCTCAAGTATTCAAGTGCGTACCCAAGACCGTCGTGTTCAAGAAGACTCATTACGCATCACGTGGTCTGACAGTACCCAGGCCAAGTTCGCCTTGAATGCGAGTTTTCCAGAAGATTTACGCACCTTGGTTGAACAACACGCAAGCCTACAACTCGACCTACAACGTTTGAGTGACAACGATGCATCCATCTTAATTGGAATGGAGTGTGGAGAAGGTTGCGGCGCAAACATCGAACTTAAGAGAGAAAGTCTCGCTGAGTTAGAAACATGGCAAACGATTACTATCGATCTCAATTGTTTTGCTAAGCAAGGGATGAATTATGCGAATGTGTTTGCGCCTTTGGTGATGCAAGCTGGAGAGGGGGTAAGTCTTGGCTTGTCAGATGTGAGTATCGTACCCAACACAGCCGCATCGGCGACGTTTAGCTGTCAACCCTAGGCAATTTCGTAGAATCATTAATTCGGATTAGTTGCAGCACATGAGAAAAATTTCATGGGCTGCAACGATCAATGTTTGGTGATGAAAGGGCTTACAGCGATGCCGATCAAAATGTAAGAACTTTGTTACATTGATTTGGGTGTTAAATGACGGACTGCTACACTTACCGGACATGTTGATTAAGAGTAAAACCTTTTAAACACTGTAACTTTTTGAAAAATATAAATAAAAGTCTTGGTCTTAGCGTCAAAGATGCGAAGTTTTTTAGAGACGAACACCCTATGTATGTTAATTAATTGTTGACCTTTTTGTATATTTGTTTTAATTTCAATGAAAGCGCTTACATTTTTGCGAACGTTTTTGTTGTTTTACATTAGCTACCAGGAATTCCATGTATGAATATAGCAAGTCTAGAATGTAGAAAATTTGCAGCTATTGCATTAGCTGTAAGTTTATTTAGCTGCGGGGGCGGTTCAAAGTCAGATACTGACTTTACTGTCATCGAGCCTACTTCACCTGTCTCCGATTGGGTAATGGTGTGGAATGATGAATTTGATGGCGCAAAGATCGACGCCAACAAATGGACTCATGAAGTTAACTGTAATGGTGGTGGAAACAACGAACAGCAGTGTTATACCGACAGTGCTGACAACTCATTTGTGTCTGACGGCACACTTAAGATTGTAGCAAAACCCGCAGAAGAGGGCGCTGCGCTGCCTTACACTTCAGCACGACTTAATACCCGCTACAAAGCTGACTTTACCTACGGGCGTTTTGAAATGCGTGCCAAGTTACCCGAAGGTCAAGGTTCATGGCCCGCATTTTGGATGTTACCGACTGACTATGTTTACGGGCAATGGCCAAAGTCAGGTGAAATAGACATCATGGAAGCTGTAAATTTAAAAACCGTTGATGGTGAAGGCAACGTTGAAAATAACGTGCATGGTACTTTGCACTACGGTAGCTCAGCCTCTGAACGTCAGTCATCGGGCAAAAATTACTCTCTCCCTGCGATGGCGAACCCTGCTGACGATTTCCACACTTACGCCATTGAATGGCAAGAAGGTGAAATTCGTTGGTATGTCGACGGTTACCTGTACCAAACGCAAATGGCCTCACAAGTTCGTTTGAACAGCAAAGGACAAGCGGTTGGGTTGAGACATCGTGGCTGGTTCTCTGAATACTTTGACATTGTCACCGGCGCTTTGGAAACGCATTGGGATGCGTCACCTTTTGACCAAGATTTTCACTTGTTATTAAATTTGGCAGTAGGTGGAGATTGGCCTTCAAACGTCAATAACACAGGGATTGACGCTAGCGCTTTTGCAAATGGTCAAACTTATGAAGTGGATTATGTCCGTGTCTATGAATGTTCGGTTAATCCAATGGACGGCACTGGTTGTGAAACTATTCGTAAAAATTACAAAGTAGAAGCTAGCGACGAAGTTCCAGATGGTGCATTGGTGCTTGGTAAAGCGCCAATTCCAGCAGCACCTAGCACAGGTGTAGCAACACCAATCACCATTTTTGCTGATGCCTTCAACCCTGCATGGCCTGCATGGGATTGCTGTGGTGGTACAACCCCAGAAATCGTTACTGACGACGCAGAACATGGTGCTGTCGTAGAGTTCAAGATCCTTGACAATAACGGTACGGTACTCGGTTTTAACACCTTCCAAGCCGATGTTCAGAAGGCGTTTGATGCTTCACCCATGATAACCACAGGCAGTGTCAAATTTGACATGAAAGTGGTAACGGCACCCAGTGATGCCAATTCAGTCTGGAAATTTAAAATTGAAAGTGGCGGTGCTAGTCAAGCGGTTGAATTAGATTTAAGTGCGGGTAACGGCGGTAATGCCCCCGTTGTAGGCCAGTGGCAGAGCTACAAGTTTAGCTTGCAGAGCCTAGCTGATGCTGGTTTAGATCTGAGCAATATTGACGTCATTATGATCTTCCCTGCTTGGACGACAGGTGCGGGTGCGGTCTATCGTGTAGACAACGTAGTGATTTCTGAAGATAGCGCAGTGGTTTACCCAGAATTAGTGTTGTTTGATGATGCCATCAATCCATCTTGGCCTTTGTGGGACTGTTGTGGTGGATCAACTCCGGTGGAAGTATTTGATGATGCCGAGCACGGCGCTACTGCTGAGTTCAGTATTTCTGGTAACGGTGGAACGGTACTTGGTTTCTATAGCCGTGATGCCGGTGAACCGTTTGATGCCTCTTTGTTGCAAACCGAAGGTGTTTTCCAATTTGATATGAAAGTGGTAAACGCACCTTCTGCAGCCACAACCTGGACGCTTAAAATTGAAGCCGGTGGTGCAACCTCGTTTGTTGAAGTACCACTTAGTTCGAGCAATGAGGGTTTAGATCCAGTGACGGGCGAATGGCAAACTTATACTTTCAGTTTGTTGGCATTGTCTGATGCAGGTTTAGATTTATCTGCCATTGATGTAGTGATGATCTTCCCAACGTGGGGAACAGGCGATGGAGCGGTTTATCGCGTAGACAATGCGAAATTCTACAATCCGAATGCTAACTCCGGTGCCCCAACTGGACCGTCATTGGTTGCTTTCTCTAATGCAATCAACCCAGGCTGGCCATTGTGGGACTGCTGTGGCGGCACCACTCCTACGGTTGAGACTGACGACGCTGCACATGGCGCCGTAGCTGAATTCAAGATCTTTGGAAATGGCGGTACGGTACTTGGTTTTTATAGCAGAGACGGTGGTGAACCTTTTGATGCGTCTGAGTTGTTAACCTCAGGTACTTTAAGATTTGACATGAAGGTGGTTACTGCACCTACTGCCGCCACTACTTGGACTTTAAAAGTTGAAGCGGGTGACGCAACGTCTTTTGTTGAGTTGCCATTAAGTGCCAGTAATGAGGGCTTAGATCCTGTAACGGGTGAGTGGCAAACCTACACATTCAACCTTGTTGACTTAGTTGACGGTGGTTTAGACATCAGTGCTATCGATGTCATTATGATCTTCCCTACATGGGGAACCGGTGACGGTGCCGTATACCGCGTTGATAATTTGATCATCAGCAATCCCCCATCAACGGGTGGTAATTCTGGCACAGACAACGCAGTGTTGACCCTGTTTGCTGATGGCCAAAATTCTGCTTGGCCTTTGTGGGATTGCTGTGGTGGTACAACTCCTACTGAACCAACGGATGACGCTGAGCATGGTACGGTGGCTGAATTTAAAATCTTTGGTAACAGTGGCACAGTTTTAGGTTTCAATAGCCGCGATGCTGGTACCCCCTTTAATGCGGAAGACTACATTTCTACTGGCTCATTGAGTTTTGAAATGAAAATTGTCACCGCGCCGAGTGCTGCCACGACTTGGACGTTAAAAGTGGAAGCTGGCAATGCAACCTCTGCGGTTGAACTGCCGTTAAGTGCAAGCAATGAAGGCCAAGAACCCGTTGTTGGCCAATGGCAAACCTACACATTTGATTTGTTGGCCTTGGCCGATGGTGGTCTCGATTTGACGGCCATTGACGTGGTCATGATTTTCCCTACATGGGGAACCGGCGATGGAGCGGTATATCGCGTGGATAACGTGAAAATCAATCCATAGATACTGATACCCATTATGAACCAGCACATAAAAACAATGATGTTCTTGGCCTTGGCCAACCGTGTTGCTGGTTCGCTTGATCAAAATTATTGCGACAATTTTTAAGTAGGGCAATTATGAAACAACAAACATTTTATAAAAAACGCTTAGCGGCATCTATTGCGGTGTTGTTAGGTACCGCCATCGCTGCACCTGTTTTTGCGCAGGAAGAAGCGCCTGCCGATGATACCGAAGTTATTTTGGTTAAAGGTATTCGTGGCAGCTTAATGCGCGCCATGGACATGAAACGTGAGGGCACAGGTGTTGTCGATGCTATCTCTGCCGAAGACATCGGTAAGTTCCCTGATACCAACTTAGCGGAATCGTTGCAGCGTATTACAGGTGTAACGGTCAGTCGTTCAAACGGTGAAGGCAGTCAAATTACCGTGCGTGGTTTTGGTCCTGATAAAAACTTGGTTACCCTAAATGGTCGCCAAATGCCAGGTACTGGTTATACGCGCTCATACAATTTAGAGAACTTAGCTTCTGAGGGGGTCGCAGCCCTTGAGGTGTTCAAAACCGCTCGTGCTGAAAATCCCAGTGGTGGTTTAGGGGCAACGGTTAACATCGTGACCACCAAACCGCTAAACAGTCCAGGCCTCAAATATTCAGTGTCTGGCAAGGGCATTAAAGACACCTCTAATGTCACTGGCGACAGTATCACCCCACAATTGGCGGCCTTGTACAGCAATACCTTCGCTGACAATACCATCGGTGTGGCATTGTCTTTAGCCATCCAAGAGCGTGATTTCCAGCAGCAAAGTGCCAACGTACCAGGGTGGCAAGCTGACCAAGGTTTAGGCAATGCGACAGGTGATGATGCAATAGATTTACGCCCAGAAGATGCGGAAGGCAATAAACTAGGCCACACGTTTTTTCCACGTCAAATCTCATACAATATCAATGATGTAGAGCGCTCGCGCTTGAATGGTCAGTTAACTTTGCAATATGCACCGACTGACACCATGACCTTTACCCTCGATTACGTGAAGTCGGAAGCGGAAACCACCACTGATGGTCGTGGTTTTGGTATTTGGTTTAACTTCGGTGGCAACATCACCTCGTATCAGTTAGATGAGCGCGGAACGGCAGTTAATTTCACTGAAACCGCTAACGACTATGCTCACTCAGCAAATCGTGAAACCTTGTTAGTTGAAGCTGACTCCATTGGGTTTAACTTTGAATGGGAACTGTCTGACACTATCCATCTTGAATTTGATTACCACGACTCTAAAAACGCCACCGATAACGGCGCTGATGATGGTTCTCACCACTCGGGTAACGTGATTTTGGCCCCTAACAATATTAGGACTAAAACCTATGACTACACCATGGGCGAGATCCCTAACTTTGTGATGACTTGGCCAGGTGGTGCTGCTGAAGCTGATCCTGGTGATTTTGATCCCTTGTTTGCTCAGTTTGGTCGTGCACAAGGTGAATCCAAGGTACAGCAAGCACAACTTCACAGCGAGTGGGTGAACCCAGAAGACAGTTTCTTAGTGAATGTTAAATTTGGTATGGCTCATACTAAACAAACATTTGGCGGCTATTCTGCCAATAACGGCAACGTTGGCCCTAATGGTTACAATGGTAATATGGCGGTGTTTCCTGACAGCATGTTCACTCGCCAAGATACCGGCGATTTGCTTGATGCTTTAGACGGCGGCGGTAGCAACCTTAGCACCAACTACTACTACACCTTTGATTATGCAGAGGCTGTGGCGCGCATGGCAGCGTATTTCGACAACTTCCCTCTGGATCCTTTAAATCGTGATTTTGGTGTATATAACACCAGTAACGTGGAAGAAAAAACCTCAAGTGCCTATTTGCAAACCGCCTTGTTTTTTGAACTCGGTGATATGCCAGTGGATGTAAATTTGGGTGTGCGTTATGAAAAAACCGACGTTACCAGTGACGTCCTGCAAAACGTCGAAGACTACGTGGTGTGGTCTAACCCTACTGAGTGGCAAGTGCGTTACCAAACGGGAGATCAGAATGTGTTGGTTGGCACCGGTGACTACAACGTTACTCTGCCCAATATCGATGTCAAAATTGAATTAACCGATGATTTAATTGGTCGTTTCTCAGCGGGTAAAACCATTGCTCGCGCCCCCCTCGGTGATTTGCTTGGTTCACGTTCATTGTCGGGTAGTCCAAAACCGGGCAGTCGCAATGGCAGTTCAGGTAACCCAAGTTTGTTACCCTTTGAATCGTCGAATATGGACGTGACATTGGAATATTACTACGGTGAAGCGAGTTATGTGGCCTTAGGTTATTTCCGTAAAAGCGTGAAAAACTTTATTACCCGCACGACAAATGAGATTGAAGTAGATGGCTTACGTGATCCTTTGATTGGCCCACGCGCCTTAGCTGCCATTCAAGATCTGAAAGATGCTGCTGGTGATCCGAACTTTATTCCCGCAGACGGGGATATTTGGACACAAATTATCGCCAATGGTGGTGGAGAGTTTGATGCATTAACCGGCAACGTGATTGTTTTCCAAAATGAAAATGATCCTTTAATGAAGTGGCTGGTTACTCAACCTACTAACGGTGACACCAAAAAAGTAGATGGTATCGAATTTGCCGTTCAACATGTTTTTGGTGAATCAGGGTTTGGTGCAGGGGTTAACGCTACCTTCGTAGACGGCGATGTTAAATTTGATGTAGACAGTTTTGAACGTCAATCACCATTAGAAGGTCTGAGCGACTCGGCCAACTTCCAGGTGTTTTATGAAAAAGACGGTTTGTCTGTCAAATTAACTTATGCATGGCGTGATAGTTATTTAATTGGTATTGGCCAAGCCCAAGGCTCAGCCGAAAACCCACCACAGTTTGCTAAGAAATATGCGCAAACTGATATGAGTGTTAACTATGACGTTAATGACAACCTGACGGTATTTTTTGAAGGGCTTAACATTACCAACGAAACCGAACAAGGTTATGGTCGTTACGAAGAGCAATTCTTGTTTGCTCGTCAATACGGCCCACGTTATACCCTTGGTGCTCGTTATACCTTCTAATTTAAGGGTCATATAAGTCTAATAAGGCCGCTTAACTAGCGGCCTTTTAGTCTGTGAAACATGTTATTTTTAGTGGCTGGATGGTACATTTGAATTGGGCTCAGTCAGACATAGTTTGACCGGTGTTGAGTATAATTTTAATGCAGGAAAATGTTTGCGTGGATAAACCCATACGTACAATTACGATTGTTGGTGGCGGTACTGCAGGTTGGTTAACGGCGGGGGTCATTGCCGCAGAACACCTAGCGAATAGTGAAAATGGGGTGCAAGTCACACTCATTGAATCACCTGATGTCAGTCCCATTGGGGTAGGCGAGGGCACGTGGCCCACTATGCGAGGCACCCTCAAAAAAATGGGCATCAGCGAAACAGACTTTTTCCGTGAATGTGACGCCAGTTTTAAGCAAGGTGCAAAGTTTGCAAAATGGGTAACAGGTGCAGAAGATGATGCTTATTATCACCCACTAGTGTTACCACAGGGCTATGCCGAAATTAATTTGGCTCCCCATTGGTTGCCTCATGCTCAGCAGATACCCTTTGCTGATGCCGTGAGTTTTCAAGGACAGTTGTGTGAGCGCGGTTTAGCACCTAAACAAAACACCACACCTGAGTATGCCCATGTCGCTAACTACGCTTACCATTTAGATGCCGGTAAGTTTTCTGTGTTTTTAACCAAACACTGCACAGAAAATTTAGGCGTAAAACACATCCTTGATCATGTGACGTCGGTGAATAGTGCCGAGAATGGCGACATTGCCTCAGTTAGCACGAATAATCATGGGGATATTGCCGGTGATCTGTTCATTGATTGCACAGGTTTCAATGCTTTGTTGATCGGCAAACACTTTCACATTCCATTTATCAGTAAAAAACACATATTGTTCAACGATACGGCACTCGCTTGTCATGTACCGTATGTCAGTGATACCAGCCCCATCGCATCACATACCATTTCAACCGCTCAAAAAAATGGTTGGATATGGGACATTGGCCTGCCGTCGCGACGCGGAGTGGGTCATGTATTTTCATCGGCGCATACGACTATTGATGAGGCGGAAAGCGAGTTACGTGCTTACATCGGGGCGAGTCGTCCGGACTTAAGTGACAATATTGCAGTGCGCCAAATTACTATTAATCCCGGACATCGCCAAGTATTCTGGCATCAAAATTGTGTTGCGGTTGGTCTAGCCGCGGGTTTCCTCGAGCCGTTAGAGGCGTCAGCCTTGGTATTGGTTGAGTTATCGGCAGCGATGATCAGTGAGCAGTTACCGGCTTCACGTCAAGTGATGGACATTGTTGCCAAACGCTTTAACGACAAATTTTTGTATCGGTGGGACCGCATCATCGATTTTCTAAAGCTCCACTATGTGCTCACCAAACGCACGGATACAGACTACTGGCAAGATAATTGCGATGCCGCCACTATTCCAGCCGATCTGCAATCATTATTGGACTTGTGGCGTTACGAAGCACCCTGGCATAACGACTTCAGTCAAGTGGACGAGGTGTTTCCCTCCGCTAGCTACCAATATGTGTTGTATGGCATGGGATTTAGCACAAAAAAACGCGCCACCATGCGCCGTTCAGAAAATAGCCACCTCGCTGAGCAGCACTTTCTGCAGAACACGCAATTAACCCAAAAACTGCTTGCCGGCTTGCCAAGTAACCGTGATCTTATCAATAAAATCCGGCAGTATGGTTTGCAGAAAATTTAAGTCAATTCAACGGAATAACTTACGGAAACGTCATGCCCAATCATCAGTTGTTAGATAACATTACGCACAAAGATTTACACATTATTTGTGATAGAAGCCCGACCTTGGGTGATGCAGTTAGTTACACCAATATCTTTCTCGCCGAATTTCGTCATGTCCAGGGTGATTACCCCATATTCTTTCACAAACACAGTGAAACAGGGCAGTTTGAAGCCATTAGTTTGTTCGGTTTTGCCACGGGTGAAAATTTATTTCTGGATGATGCTGGCTGGCATGCGGCCTATATTCCGCTAACCATTGAACGTCGTCCTTTTCTGATTGGTTTTCAACGTTCACCCAGCGCGCAAGAACCACAACCCGTGGTGCACATCGATATGGAAAGCCCGAGGATAAGTTACAATCAAGGTGAGCCAGTGTTTCTCGCTCAGGGCGGGCAAAGTCCATTTCTACAGCGCATCAGTGGGATCTTAAAAACGATCCATGAAGGGCATGGGCAAACGGACGCCTTTATTCAATGTTTATTAGAGCATGACTTATTAGAAGCAGTGTCGATAAAAGTACAACTAAAAGATGGCAGCAAACATGAGTTGAACAGTTTGTACACCGTTCATGAAGAGCGCCTAGCAGCCTTATCAGCTGAGGTTGTTGCGACGTTGCATCAAAAAGCCTATTTGCAGGGGATTTATATGGTGTTAGCGTCAATGGCCAACATGCCCAAGCTGATTGAATTAAAAAATCAGCGTCTTTAATCCAGTGTCTTGATTCAGTGATGATGATGCAGGAACGGCTTTGCCAACCCGGTGAGCAACTGAGTGATGAACTGCTCAGTGGCAACCAGCCCATAATTTTACGTGGTTTGATTAAACACTGGCCATTCGTCAAAGAAGGTGAGGGAAGTGCAACTGCTGGCCTACATTACCTGCGCCAGTTTTATAATCACAAACCGGTATATGCCATGGTGGCACCGCCTTCGGTAAAGGGGCGTTTTTTTTACAACGACGCCCTCGATGGCTTTAATTTTAGCCATCAACAATTTGATCTCTGTCAGATGTTGGACACCTTGTTAACACAAGTTGGTCAAGCTGATGTACCTGCTTATTACTTGGGTTCGACCTCCGTAAACCAAATATTGCCTGGTTTTCGTCAATACAATGACATCCCACAATTAGCTGACAAACCCATCGTCAGTATTTGGATCGGCAATCAATCAAGGGTTGCTGCGCATTATGATGTCACCGATAACGTTGCCTGTGTTGCCATGGGTAAGCGACGCTTCACCCTGTTTCCACCGGATCAGCTAGATAATTTATATATTGGCCCACTAGATTTTACCCCAGCAGGACAGCCAGCCAGTTTGGTGGATTTTCATCACCCTGATTTTGTTAAGTTTCCTCAATTTAAAACGGCCTTGGTGCATGCTCAAGTGGCTGAATTGGATGCGGGAGACGCCATCTTTATTCCGAGTATGTGGTGGCACCATGTTGAGGCCCTAAGTAACATTAATGTATTGGTTAATTATTGGTGGCGACAGGTGCCCATGCACATGGGCGCGCCAACTGACGCCCTGCACCACGCAATGTTAGCCATTAAAGATTTACCTCCAGCCCAGCGTGATGCCTGGCGAGACTTGTTTGAACACTATGTATTTAATCCTAAAGATCAGGCGCACATTCCAGTGCATGCACAAGGTATTCTTAAACCCATCGACGAATCACAGGCACGTAAGTTACGGGCAATGTTATTAAATAGTCTAAATCGCTAAACTACTCCAGAGCACAACCTAGGGCGTGGCGTGGTAAGGCGAAAACTGCTAACCTCGCCCCATTGCAGTTATAGAGTCCTCTTTGTATGCAAACTACTTGGGAAAGCACCTTAGTTGCCAGTTATGAGCAACTTATCACCTATGTTGTCGCCTATTTACCCCAACTCATGGGGGCCTTGATCCTACTCATTTTGGGATGGTTGTTAGCTTGGCTAGCGGAAAAAATGACCACCAGTTTACTCAGCATGTTAAGTCGTTTGGCTAACAGCATTGGCCATAAACTATTACTTGCCCGCAAAGTGGACATTAAACCAACACAAGCGAAACTCGCTGGCCGATTAGTATTTTGGTTTGTGATGTTGTTTTTCTTTGCGGCGGCAACCTCTAGTTTGGGTATGGACTTTATTGCCACGTGGTTAAAAGAATTCCTCAGCTATGTGCCACGCATGCTTGCTGCGGGTATCATTATTCTCTGTGGTGCCCTGATTGGCAGTGTTGCCAGCTCTATGGCCAGTGCGGCAGCGCAGACGGTGGGTTTGCAACATAGCCAAAATATCGGCTCCATAGTCAAATGGGTGATCATCATTATTGGTGTGATCATTGGTATTGAGCAGTTGGGCGTCAACATTCATTTCATCACCACCATTATTATCGTGCAGTTGGGTGTTATCAGTTTTGGTGTGGCATTGGCCTATGGATTTGGCAGCAGCGAATTGGTTAAAAACCTGGCGGGGGCGCGCCAAGCACGCAAGCATTTTAATCAAGGTGATAGGCTGCGAATTGGTGCAGAAGAAGGTCAATTATTAGAGATCACCAGCACCATGTTGATGTTAGAGAGTGAACAAGGACGCATTGTGGTGCCCGCCCGACGTTGTTTAGAAGTCAGTTGTACCATCGTTGATGCTGATGCGGAGCTACTGAGTCAAGCCAACGCAAAAAACTCCAATAAAAACGTGGTGTAAACATGGCTACGCACGATGATGATCAAACAATTAATGGTGCTCACCTTGCCTTAAGTGTGCATTTTTTGAGTGTCGAACCCCAAGCAGCGGCACGTCAACTAGAGTTACTCAGTGCCCATCAAGCCAGTATTGTGTTGCAAAATTCACCTTCAACAGTGGTGGCCCAAGTACTCAGAAATATGCTGCCCAATTCAGCAGCAAAAATCGTGATTGCCCAGCCAAATGATAAAATCGACACGTGGTTAGAAAAACTGAATGCCGCAGATTTGGCCGCAATCTTGCGTTGCTTGGCACCCAAGGATCAAGACAGCATGCACAATCGCATGCCGCGGAATAAACAAACCTTGTGTAAGATGCTTTTGTCTTATCCCGAATATGCCGTTGGTTCTTTAGTTGATACCGATGTACTGGTGATCGAACACAGCATGTTGGTTGAGAATGCGTTGCAGCGCTTAAAAAAGAAACAACACGGTTATTTGCAAGTACTGTTTGTCGTCGATCAGAGCCGGCAATTAATAGGGCAGCTGAATATCAGTCAGCTGTTCATTGTGCCGCCGAGTACCCAGATTAGTGTGTTATTGGGGCAACTCAAACCAAGCATTATTGCCACCCTTGATATTGCCAGTGCAGCACAACTCACTCATTGGCAAGAACATGACAGTATCGCCGTGGTCAATCGAAAACATGAATTTATCGGGGTTTTACACCACCACAGCATTCGGCATTTTTCCAATCGTCAAGATCAGCAAAATCATAGTGCAGATACAAATGCATTGGACATGGTCGAGACCTATGCTGATACCATAGTCTCGGTTCTTGGCCTGATTGGCTCTGCTGCTAGCAAAAAGTAAAGTGACAGTTATCCTCCACATCTTAGTTCAGGGCGTTTTTAGGAGTAAAAGATGCTAGATCAAACACAGTTATTGGCGGAGACGACGCAGCGCCTAAATTTAGATTTTTTACGGCATCATCCGTTTAAAAGTGCTCGCCATTTAGAGCATATCGATGCACAAGACGCCGCTGAGATCTTAAGTGTGCAACCAGTGAGAGTGGCACGCCAACTGTGGCATTTTTTACCGGCCGGTAGTGCTGATCAAATTTTTGCTTCTTTACCTCATTCATTTGCCGCGCAACTGCTGAAAAGCCTGGACAGTCATATCGCTGTGGCGCTGTTAAGCCGTTTAGATGACGACCAACAACACACTTTATTCAGTGAACTCGATACCTTGGATAAAACCCTTAGCGCCGAGTCTCGTGAGCTTCTAGCCTACCCTGAAAACAGTGCAGCGCGGTTAATGACCACACGTATTACCGCTTTTTATGAGGACATGAGTGTCGCCTCAGTAATGCATAAACTAAAGCAACACAAACAACTATGCACAGATACCATATATATCCTCAATACCCAGCAACAACTGGTGGGTGAGTGCAGTTTGGCTGAACTCATCGTGGCAGACGCAACAAGCCTGCTGCAACAACTGGCCAAGCCTATTCACACCGTGTTAGCCGCTTTGGATGATAAAGAAACGGTTGTAGAAAAATTTGAAGGTTTTCGCTGCAATACCATCCCCGTGATGGACAGTCATCAGCAACTCATCGGTTTGATTCGCTTTTTTGATGTGTACGAAACCACCAAAGAAGATCTCGCCAGTGATATGCAAACCATGGTGGGTGCCAGTAAGGAAGAAAAAGCCCTGTCTAGTAGCTGGTTTGCCGTGAAAAAACGCTTGCCATGGTTACAGATAAATTTGTTAACGGCCTTTGCCGCATCAGCGGTAGTAGGAGCGTTTGAAAGCTTAATCGGACAAATCACCGCTTTGGCCATTTTGTTGCCGGTGGCCGCGGGACAGTCAGGCAATGCCGGTGCCCAAGCACTGGCGGTGACCATGCGAGGCCTAACTTTGCGGGAAATTACCCCACGACATTGGTTACAAGTAATGACAAAAGAACTACTCGCAGGGTTACTTAACGGCGTAGCGATAGCCATCACCTGTTCCATCGCGGTGTATTTATGGAGCGGTTCTTTGGGATTGGCCTTGGTTATGGCCATGGCTATGATTACCTCGTTGGCGATTGCCTGTACGGCAGGTGCCATCGTGCCAATTGCCCTAAAAAAATTTGGTATGGACCCGGCGCAATCGTCTTCGATTGTTTTAACCACCATTACCGACATAGCGGGGTTTTTGTCGTTTTTAGGCATCGCGCTATTACTGGTAGATATGCTTCCCAAAGGTTAAAAATAGTGTTGTTATGGATGCTTTGATGAACCCTAAAAAATAGCTTTCTGAAGCAACTAAAATTTGTAATTTATTGAAAAATAAATGAAATTTTAATGCGATATGCTGAGATAAAAACAAAGTTTACTGGCTATGTGGGCAGCTTTCACTATAGTTAAAGGCTATCAAATTTTGACGCAAACTAGGAGTATTTGTCATGAAGATAGCCATCATTTCCCGCAATAAAAAGCTGTATTCCACCCGCCGCTTAATCGAAGCTGGAGAAGCAAGAGGACACGACATAGATGTCATCGACGCGTTGCACTGCGACATGGACATTGCCAGTAGTCACCCCGCGATACGCTACAAAGGCGCAGAACTTGAACAATACGATGCAGTGATCCCCCGTATTGGCGCTTCCATTAGTTTTTATGGCACAGCATTGGTCAGACAGTTTGAAATGATGGGCACCTACAGTATCAATGAATCCGTGGCCATCAGTCGCTCGCGTGACAAACTGCGCTCTTTGCAATTATTGGCGCGCAAAGGTATCGGTCTGCCACGCACTCAGTTTTCTCACTCATCAGACAATATCAAAGCATTAATTAAAACGGTGGGTGGCGCCCCGGTGGTGATCAAATTGTTAGAAGGCACACAAGGAATAGGGGTAGTACTCGGGGAAACGACCAAAGCCGCCGAAAGTGTTATTGAGGCCTTCCGAGGTTTAAACGTTAATATCTTGGTTCAGCAATACATCAAAGAAGCGGGTGGTGCAGATATCCGCTGTTTGGTGGTGGGAGATAAAGTGATTGCTGCCATGAAGCGGCAGGCGCAAGCGGGGAATTTCGTTCCAATTTGCACCGTGGTGGCAGTGCGGAAATTGTAAAACTCAGCAAGGAAGAACGTGCTACCGCTGTTGCAGCAGCCAATATTATGGGCTTGAACTTATGTGGTGTTGATTTATTGCGCTCTTCCACCGGGCCGGTGGTCATGGAAGTGAATTCTTCGCCGGGTTTAGAAGGCATTGAAACCGCCACTAAAAAAGATATTGCGGGCATGATTTATGAGTTCATCGAAAAGAACGCACGTCCGCATCGTAACAAAACTCAAGGCAAAGGCTAGTCAGCTCGCTAGGTTTAATCATCAACAGACGATGAGCAACATAGAGGCTTAGCCACCCTTTATTTTTTCAATAAATTGCAGTCTTAAACTCCCACCACAATGTGTGTGATTCGATTATACTGAGCCTTCTTTGTCATCACTGAGACTATGTTATGCGCGCCATTGGTTACCAACACACAGGCAGTATCGACCGACCGGATGCACTGTTAGACATTGAATTACCTTATCCGATTGCCAGCGGTCATGATGTGCTTGTGGAAGTAAAAGCAGTATCTGTTAATCCTGTGGATACAAAAATGCGCAGCAGACGCCCAGCGAAACCCGGCGAGTATGAAGTGTTGGGTTACGATGCCTCAGGTGTCGTGCAAGCAGTGGGAGCAGACGTCACGCGATTCAAGGTAGGGGATGCCGTCTATTATGCGGGTTCTGTGGTGCGTCCCGGCAGTAATGCGCAACTACAACTGGTGGACGAACGCATCGTCAGTTTAAAACCACAACAACTCAGTTTTGCCCAAGCCGCAGCTGTGCCGCTTACTGCGCTAACGGCATGGGAAGCGCTGTTTGACAACATGCAAGTCGAGCAAGGCGTTAAAGGTGGGGCTCGTGCCATCGTAATCATCGGCGGTGCCGGTGGAGTCGGCTCAATTGCCATTCAACTGGCGCGGCAATTAACCGATTTAATTGTTATTGCCAGTGCGTCGCGAGCAGAAACGCAAGCTTGGGTTAAAAAAATGGGGGCGCATCATGTCATTGATCATAGACAAAACATGGCAGCGCAAATTGCGGCTCTTGATATTGGGGAACCAGCGTTTGTATTGGTCACCACCCATAGCAATCAACACGCTGAGGATGTTGCCAGTTTTATCGCCCCTCAGGGTAAGTTATCGATTATTGAAGATTTGGATAACATCAGCCATTTCAAAGCGAAATCGGTATCCATCCATTGGGAGTTTATGTTTACTCGCTCAATGTTTGCTACCGCAGATATGGCCATGCAAGGCGAAATTCTCACCAATGTCGCCAAATTACTGGATGAGGGAAAGCTGGTAACGACCCTGCATACACGCTTGTCGCCCATAAATGCTGCAACGTTAATTCAGGCTCACCGGCAAATTGAAAGTGCGACAACCATTGGCAAAGTTGTCATCGAGGACTTCAGCTAATAGTGTTGCTAAGCAAAACCTTCCTCTATATAATGCGGCCATCTTTTGAGACGGGCTCCCTCTGATTTGGATAGTAACGTTTCGCATAAAGGCAGAAGAATATAGCGTGTTGTTGTGGCTAACCTAGCCAGCACTATGAATAATACTTCTGCAACCACTAACTAAATTGGCGTAAATCAACGTGATTTAGTGAACTTAGTGGACTAGGGTCCAGAAACAAATAGCCCCGCTTATCAGGGGCTTTTTGTTATCCGTTTTGTCGTATTTCGTAAACACATTCTGGGCATTAGCCCTTTTTTTGTTTTTGGAGCATGCTTTTGTCACAACTTGAGAAAAAATTAACAGACATGCTCAATGCACCAGTTGAAGCCCTTGGCTTTGAATTGGTTGGTATTGAGTTTGTTCGCGCAGGTAAGCACTCAACGCTGCGGGTGTATATTGATCATCCCGACGGCATCACCGTGGATAACTGTGCAGACGTGAGTCACCAAATCAGTGCGGTTTTGGATGTAGAAGATCCTATTAGCGTTGAATATAACCTCGAAGTCTCCTCACCGGGTATGGATAGGCCACTGTTTAAAGAGCAGCACTATGTTGATTGTGTTGGTGAGGTAGTCTCGGTACGCCTGAGAATGCCAATGGACAATAGACGTAATTTTAAAGGCAAACTGTTGGCCTGCGAAGGCGGTAACCTAACAGTAGAAATTGACAAGCAAACCTATGTGTTGGCTATTTTAAATATCGAAAAAGGCAACTTGGTACCTACTTATGACTAAGAAAAAAAACCCAGCAGCAACAAAAAAAGCAAGCCCAGAATCCAACATGAATAAAGAAATTCTGTTGGTAGCTGAAGCCGTATCCAATGAAAAACAAGTGCCAAGAGAAAAAATCTTTGAAGCCCTAGAATTTGCTATCGCCAGTGCCACCAAAAAGAAAAATGAAGGCAATATTGAAGTGCGTGTAGCCATCAACCGTGACACTGGTGAGTTCGACACCTTTCGCCGTTGGTTGGTCGTACCTGATGATCACAAACAAGAAAACCCCATGGCAGAAATGTCAATTTCTGCGGCGCAAATTGATGAGCCTGAGATTCAATTAGGGGATTTTGTTGAAGAGCAGATCGAATCCATTGCTTTTGACCGCATCACCACACAAACCGCTAAGCAAGTGATCGTGCAGAAAGTACGTGAAGCTGAGCGTAATCAAGTGATTGCTGAGTACGAAGAGCGAGTGGGTGAACTGGTAACCGGTACCGTTAAAAAAGTAAACCGCGACAGCATCATTATCGATTTAGGTAACAATGCTGAAGGCGTGATTTACCGTGACGATATGTTACCCCGTGAAACCTTCCGTCCTGGTGACCGAGTGCGTGGTTTACTTTATGTGATCCGTCCTGAGGCACGCGGCGCACAGCTATTCATCAGCCGTACCCACCCTGACATGCTTGTGGAGTTGTTCCGCATTGAAGTACCAGAAATCGCCGAAGAAACCCTCGAAATTAAAGCGGCGGCTCGCGATCCCGGTTCACGCGCGAAAATCGCTGTGAAAACAAATGACAAACGCCTTGATCCGGTTGGAGCCTGTGTTGGTATGCGTGGTTCTCGTGTACAAGCCGTATCGGGTGAACTTAACGGTGAACGTGTTGATATCGTGTTGTGGGATGATAACCCCGCACAGTTTGTGATCAACGCCATGGCGCCGGCCGAAGTCGCGTCCATCGTAGTTGATGAAGATAAACATTCAATGGATGTGGCGGTACAGGCTGACAATCTTGCCCAAGCAATTGGTCGCAGTGGACAAAACGTGCGCCTAGCCAGTCAACTTACTGGTTGGGAACTCAACGTGATGACTATTGATGACCTCAATGCCAAACACGCTGAAGAAAACGCTAAAGTATTAGCAGTGTTTACTGCTGGTTTAGATATTGATGAAGATTTTGCATCGGTATTAGTGGATGAAGGCTTTACCACTTTAGAAGAAATTGCCTATGTGCCGATCAATGAATTACTCGACATTGAAGGCCTTGACGAAGACATGGTAGAGGAATTGCGTGGACGCGCCCGAGCTGCCTTAACGACCCGCGCACTAGCGAATGAGGAGAGCCTGGAAGCAGCAGAACCCAAAGAAGAACTACTTAATTTACCCGGTATGGACAGACACGTGGCCTATGTATTGGCCAGCCGCGGTATAACTGATCTGGAAGCCTTGGCTGAACAAGGGACAGACGAGATAGCAGACATTGAAGAACTAAGCGAAGAAAAAGCAGGTGAGCTGATTATGGCTGCCAGAAATATCGTTTGGTTTAATGAAGAATAGGTCACCAGGAGGAACACACGTATGGCAGAAGTATCCATAGAAAAACTCGCCACCGACATTGGCACTTCGGTAGACCGATTGATTCAACAGTTTAATAGTGCTGGCATTGTGAAAACAGCCAGTTCTAATGTGAATGAAGAAGAAAAACGTCAATTATTGGATTTTTTAAGTAAGCAGCACGGCGGTTTTGGTTCAGGTGAACCAACTCGCATGACCTTGCAACGCAAAACCACCAGTACCCTGAGCATTGGCAAATCTAAGGCAGTGACCGTTGAAGTGCGTAAAAAACGTACCTATGTAAAACGCACTGATTTAGAAGAGCAGAAATTAGCCGAAGAAGAAGCTGCGCGTTTAGCGGCTGAGCAACAGGCGAAATTGCAGGCAGAGCAAGAAGCAGCAGAACGCGCCAAAAAAGAAGCAGAAGAGAAAGCCCAAAAAGCGGCTGAAGCTCGCGCTAAAGCTGAAGCTGAACGTCTCGCTCGTGCCGAGAAAGCCAAAAAAGAAGCGGAAGCACGTCATGCAGAAGAGTCAGCCTTAAGCCCAGAAGAAAAAGCTGAGCAAGAAAAAGCGCGTGCCGATGCCGAGCGTATTCGTAAAGCACAGGAAGAAGAGTCACAACGTAAGTTGGAAGAAGACGCTAAGCGTGCCGCTGAAGAAGCCAAAAAATTGGCTGAAGAAAATTCACGTCGTTGGAAAGAAGAAGAAGAGCGCCGTAAAAAGCAAGAAGCGGAAGAAGTGCATTTGCACTCAAACCGTTACGCTCAAGAAGCCGAAGACGCCGATGATATTCAATCTGAACGCAGTTCGCGTCGTCGTAAAAAGCCAAAGAAAAATGCGGGTTCTGATCTTAAACACGCCTTTAATAAACCGGCGCAACCTGTTGAAAAGATTGTGCGTTTAGGTGAATCCATCACGGTAGCCGAGCTTGCCAACAAATTAGCGGTGAAAGCCACTGAAGTGATCAAAACCCTGATGAAGATGGGTGAAATGGTCACCATCAACCACGTATTAGATCAAGAAACTGCCGTTTTGGCGGTGGAAGAAATGGGTCATAAGTATGAGTTGGTGAACGACAACGCCCTTGAAGAAGAATTGCTCGCTGACAATGAAGTGCACGACCAAGAACTGCGTGCCCCGGTTGTAACAATCATGGGTCACGTTGACCACGGTAAAACCTCTTTGCTTGACTATATCCGTCGCGCCAAAGTGGCGGCGGGTGAAGCTGGCGGTATTACCCAACACATCGGAGCATACAGTGTTGAAACAGAAAAAGGCCGGATTGCATTTTTAGATACCCCAGGACACGCCGCGTTTACCGCCATGCGTGCTCGTGGTGCCACCGCCACGGATATTGTTGTGCTAGTTGTTGCAGCTGACGACGGTGTTATGCCACAAACCAAAGAAGCCATTCAGCATGCTAAAGCAGCTGGTGTGCCCTTGATTGTTGCCGTTAACAAAATGGACAAAGATGCCGCCGATCCTGATCGCGTTAAAAATGAGCTCTCACAATTATCGGTTATTTCCGAAGAGTGGGGCGGTGAAAACCAGTTCATTTACGTGTCGGCCAAAACCGGGATGGGCATTGATGAATTGCTTGATGCCATCATCGTTCAAGCTGAAGTATTAGATCTCAAAGCTGCACCAACGGGGCCTGCAAAAGGTATCGTGATTGAATCAAGATTGGACAAGGGGCGTGGTCCCGTTGCCTCAGTATTGGTACAGCAGGGTCAATTGAAAGCCGGTGACATATTACTGTGTGGCATTGAGTATGGCCGTGTGCGTGCGATGCGTGATGAAAACGGTAAAGAAGTATTGCTAGCTGGTCCGTCAACGCCTGTTGAAGTACTGGGTTTGTCTGGCGTACCTGTCGCAGGTGAAGAAGCCTTAGTGGTACAAGACGAGCGTAAAGCACGTGAAGTGGCTTCTAAACGGAATATGAAACAGCGCGAACTGAAATTAGCGAAGCAGCAGAAAGCCAAATTGGAAAACATGTTTGCCAATATGGAAGCAGGCAAGTTCAGAGAATTGAATGTGGTGCTTAAAGCAGACGTTCAAGGCTCGGTTGAAGCGATTTCTGAATCCTTGATCCGCTTGTCAACAGATGAAGTGAAAGTAAACATTGTCGGCAGTGGTGTTGGCGGTATCACTGAAACAGATGCAAGTTTAGCTAACGCGTCAGGCGCTATCGTGATCGGCTTCAACGTGCGTGCTGACGCCACGGCGCGCCGTATTATCGAAGCAGAAGAAATTGATTTACGTTACTACAGCATCATCTATAACTTGATTGACGAAGTGAAACTAGCCATGACCGGCATGTTGGCACCGGAGTTCAAACAAGAAATTATTGGTTTGGCTGAAGTACGTGATGTCTTCCGTTCACCGAAGTTGGGTGCAATCGCAGGCTGTATGGTGACCGAAGGTATCGTTAAACGTAGTGCGCCTATTCGTGTATTACGTGACAACGTGGTTATCTATGAAGGTGAGCTTGAGTCTTTACGTCGTTTTAAAGACGATGTACAAGAAGTACGCAACGGTATGGAATGTGGTATCGGCGTGAAGAACTACAACGATGTTCGTGCGGGTGACCAAATCGAAGTATTTGAAACTGTCGAAGTTAAACGCGAACTATAATGTGTTAAGCACACGCTGATTCACGCTTAAATTCGATAAATAAACGGAGGCTGCGGCCTCCGTTTTCGTCACAACTACGACATGAACAGATGTCAGGAGACAACAAAATGGCCAGAGAATTTTCCCGCACCGATCGTGTTGGTCAACAAATTCACAAAGAAATTGCCAGTATTTTATTAAACGAATTCAAAAACCGTGATCCACGCTTAGGCATGGTAACGGTGTCAGATGTCGAAGTGTCAAGGGATCTCGCCCATTGCAAGATTTTTGTGACATTTTTCGAAAATGATGAAGCCCTCATGGCAGAATATTTGGGGATATTGGAAGAAAATAAAGGCTATATCCGTACCTTGTTAGCCAGTCGCATGCGCATGCGTGCCGTACCTGCTCTGAAATTTGTGCGTGACAGCTCATTGATTGAGGGCATTCGCATTGCCAACCTCGTGAGCGCGACGCGCAATAAAGATGCAGAACGCGCCCGCTTAGCCGGTCTTGACGATGCCGATGATGCCGCGGATAAAAACGAGGAGTAAAGTTTGCCAAGAACGCGTAAAGGTCGACATATCGACGGCATATTTTTATTAAACAAACCTTTAGATATATCGTCCAATCATGCGTTACAGCGAGTTAAATGGGCGTTTGGTGCGGCAAAAGCTGGGCATACCGGCGCCCTGGATCCGCTGGCTACCGGCATGTTACCCATTTGTTTGGGTGAGGCTACCAAGTTTTCCCAGTTTTTATTGGATACGGATAAAACCTATCAAGTCACCGCTAAACTTGGGGTCCGCACCACCACGTCTGACGCAGCAGGTGAAGTCGTCTCTACTCAAACGGTGAAGGTGAGTGCTGAGCAATTAGCCACCGCTTGTGAGCGATTTCGTGGGCCGATCAAACAAGTTCCCTCGATGTATTCGGCACTCAAACATCAAGGTAGACCCTTGTACAGTTATGCACGTCAAGGCATTGAAATCGAACGCCCAGCCAGGGATATCACCATTTATTTGCTGCAAGTAACCCGCTTCGAACAAGATGAAGTGGATATGACGGTGCATTGCAGTAAAGGCACCTATATTCGCTCTTTGGTAGATGATCTCGGTCAGGTGTTGGGCTGTGGTGCTTATGTCAGCAAGTTGCACCGCAGTCAGGTCACCAACTATCCCAGTGAGAAAATGCTCAGTCTTGCGCAATTAGACAGTCTCATTGAAGCGGCGAAAAGCCAAGATAAAGAGCCCAGTGAGATCCTAGATGCTTTGTTATTGCCCATGGACACAGCAGTAAGTGGTTTGTCTGAAGTGAGTTTATGTGTTGGACAAACCATGTATTTTTGCAATGGCAACTCGGCCCGTATTGAAAAAACGCCAGAGGGCAGTGATGGCTGTGAAGGAACGCAAGTTCGTGTCTATAGTCAACTAGACAACAACCAACCTGCCAGCCAAGGTCAGTCTGCAAAGCGCCTATTTCTGGGGGTAGGGGAGTTGCAAAACGACAACAGAGTACAACCCAAACGGGTAGTTGTAAGATCGCCGGTGAGTGATACTCTGCCTCAATGAGGATGCATACAATGATGCATCCTGTGTCGAACTTTAGTGACGATTAATAAAGGTCGCGACGGTATGCATCACACCACGCAGCTCAGCCAAGCCTTTTAAACGCCCCATGTAAGAATACCCTGGTTTGATATCAGGACTGCTTAATTCGTCATCCAGTAAATGCCCATGATCTGGACGCATCGGGATCAACAGATCACCTTCGCCACGTGCTTGTCGTGCTTTTTCTTCACTCAACAAAGCAGCCACTAAACCCACCATATCATTGTCGCCGTCTAAGTGATCTGACTCATAGAATGAGCCATCGGCTTCACGAATTACATTGCGTAAATGGACAAAGTAGATTGACGGACCAAACTCTCTGGCCATGGCAACCAAATCATTGTCACCTTTTGCACCGTATGAGCCAGCACACAATGTTAAGCCGTTTGCTGCACTGGGGCAGGCCGCCAATAACTGGCGGGCATCCGACGCCGTGGATACCACGCGGGGTAAGCCAAATAATGAAAAAGGCGGATCATCGGGGTGAATACACATACGCGCCCCCGCTTGCTCCGCTACCGGGATAATCGCCTGTAAAAATTGCTTAAGATTGTCACGAAAACCCTCTGTCCCCAATTGGATAAATTGGCTAATGGCCTGACGAATGCTATCGCGGGTATAAGAGCCTTCACCACCAGGTAAACCGCTTATGATATTTTTTTCTAAGGCAATTTTTTCTTCGTCATTCATTTGCATAAATCGTGATCGGGCTTTGTCCAACACCCCTTGGTCATAACTTTGTTCTGCCCCTTCACGCTCCAATAAATAGATGTCGTAGGCTGCAAAATCGGTCATTTCAAAACGCAAAGCATGGGAGTTATTGGCTAATTTGTACATCAGGTTGGTGCGCGTCCAATCCACCACGGGCATAAAGTTGTAACAAATGGTGCTCACTCCACAACTCGCTGCATTGATGATGGATTGCTGATAATTGGCAATATAACGTTGGTAATCCCCAGTACGAGTTTTGATATCGTTGTGCACGGGAATACTTTCAATCACCGTCCACTGCAATCCAGCTGCTTCGATGATGCGCTTGCGCTCTGCAATGGCCTCAATTGGCCATACTTCACCAGTGGGCACATCATGTAGGGCCGTGACAATACCTTTTGCACCAGCTTGTCTTATTTTTTGCAAACTGATGGCATCTTGTGGACCGAACCATCTCCAGGTTTCAATCATGGCATTTTTCTCTTGTTCATATTAGTGATAAAACTGGCATCACCCTTGAGTGGTGCCAGTCGCTTTTTTGTCAAAAATGTTGGTTAAATCTGTTGGCCTTGCACTGACCAACATGCATTACATTTTGTAGCGAATACCAAAGAAGTAACGTGCCCCCGAGTATTCTATACGATTGTAAACACCATGAGCTACGCGCTGTTCAACGTAGGGTTCATTGCTTAAGTTTATGGCCTGGAACTTAGCCGTCAGATTTTTATTGATGTCATAGCTAATATCCAAATCGATACTTTGTGTATCATCCACATAACGGTTGTTTTGCGACAAACTTGGACCAAAGGGTTTCAAATATTCTGAGCGAAACTTGTAGGATAAACGCACACTGACATCGTCACCTTCCCAATACAATTGTGAACTAAAGGTATGCTTGGATAAGCCCGCAATATTGGCTGGCATGATCAGCGCCAATACGTCGTCAGTAATATCTGCCGCTGCTTCTGGGGTTTCAAAATCAGAATCTGCATAGTTATAGTTGAGAGATACACCCATGCCATCAAACGGTTCAGGCAGCTCAGTGAAACGATGCACGGCTGTCAATTCTAAACCTTTAATTGAAGAACTGTCATCGAGCAAAGTAGGACGCCCTGACACTTCGACGTTGTAGGCTTGGCCGTCGACAATCACATCCTCAAATGAGCTTTGTGATTCAAATCGCGCGCTGAACGTTTTGTAATACAAAGCCGCTGACAACATGGTGTCTGTCTCATAATACCAGGTCAACGCCGCATCATAGTTGTTAGATTTTAATGCTTCTAATTCTGGATTACCCAAGGCAGACACATTGTTATTGAGTGCTTCGGCAACACTTGTATATTCAGCTTCGGCATTCACCTGACCGATGTCGCGGGCTGCGCCAAAAAACCACATATCAGGGCGAGACATGCCTTTATACGCCGCTAAGCGCAGTTGCAAATCTTCCTGTAATTCAATACTGAGGTTGAGGCTGGGCAATAGGTTGTTATAGGTGTTGTTGAAGCTATTAAACTCAAGTTGGTCGGTATTTTCGCTAAACTCGACAAAGCCATTGGCATTGGTTGATACACTATACGAGGTGCGCAAGCCCACCGAATTAACATCGGTACTCACATACCGTAAGCCCATATTACCATCCACTGCTAAACCACCCCACTCAGTGGTAAAGTCAGCCATAACCCAAGCAGAGGTAACATCTTCGGTTAAATCAACATCACCTGCAGAGGGACTTTTTGGATCCGGCGCCAAATCTTGACTGCCCACTAAGATATCGTAGGCACATTGTGTATTGTAAATGGCCCAACTGCTGACAGGGCTGTTTGCATCATCCCCATAATCACTCTGTGGAAAAGCTAAGCTACACTCACTGCCAACTTGCGCGAGTTTACTGGCGCGCTCACTGCTAGGCGTGGCGAGGGCATTATTTTCTTCCGCATAGTTTTTATGCTCGTGGCTAGAATAAGCCAAACCGCCACTGACTGTAGTGAATAAACCTTTGTCTAACAAATACTTACCATCAAGGGTAAAGCTGGTAATCGTATCCGCAATATCAAAACGATAATTCCGCGCTTCACTGTCGGCACCGTAAAAAGACATATCGTTCACTGCTGTACGCCAGTCGAGTGCTGTGCCTGCCGGGTCGTTTATGTTGCTGTATACGGCACTGATATCGGGGAAGGTGTCGGCACCACGATCAAGCCAATCATAAAAATAACGGTTGGAGCGAAAGCGTGAGTAGATCCGTGTTTGATAACGTTCAGTGTCTGAGTACGCCGCATCGGCTTTGATGGTTAAGTTTTCATTGGGTTTGTATTTAAGGTTTAAACCGAGCCCTTTGTATTCTTCATCCCGTACACGGTATTCCCCGTAACTGCTGAGTCGAGATTCACCGGTATAGGCGGTTGGCGCGTGTTCTGCATTGCTTGTCCAATTGGCAATTCTGCGGCGACCATCATCCAGCAGCAAATCGTGGCGGTCTTCGTAATAATAACGGTCTGACCACTGGCCATCGAAGTTGATGTCCCACTCATCGGTGGGCTGCCACTGCAAGGCCATGATCAGGGCATCACGGTCTTCTTTGGATTCCATTTGTCGATAATAGAAGGAGTTTGAGATGAAATAGAAATCACCGTCTGCCGCAGCGCCTCCATTGGCAGCATCATTGTTTGCAGAGAAATTACAGTTGCTGCCACCATCTGTGGCGTAGTTTGAATTACAGTTTCTTAAGGTCGAGCTGGTATTGTAGCTTTCTTCAGGTGATGAGGTTTTGCCGCCAGCATAGCCGATCGCAAACCCTACTTTGCCTAAGTCAGTCTCAAACACATCGGTATACGAGATTGAATCGCGAAAACCAATGCCGTCGTCGCCGTCAAATTTAGCTTGGTAAGGGTTATAGTTACCTTTCACCTCGGCTTGAAAACGACGTTTACCATAGTCCAAGGGTTTAATGGTTTGTAAATCGATTAAGCCAGAGACACCGCCCTCTAACAAGTTCGCTGATTGGGCTTTGTACACCACCACACCGTTGACCAACTCTGATGGAAACTGGCTAAACGCAACCGAACGGTTACCACTACCGGAAGAAATAGCGCGGCCATTGACCGTGGCAAAACCTAAAAATGGACCAAGACCACGAATCGAAATCTCACTGGCATTGCCTTTAAAACGGTCGCCGGACACACCGGTAATACGTTCTAAGGTCTCGGCCACAGATAAATCGGGTAGGGCGCCAATTTCCGCAGATGACAATGCATCCACTAGTGTTGGCGAGCTACGTTTCACCGCGATGGCATTGCGATAACTCTCAGCAATGCCGCTGACTTGAATGACTTCAATTTCATCGTCTGTGCTAGCATCAGTGGGATTGGCTTCACTTTGTTGTGCGGTGGAACTGCTTGCTGCGGGCACTTGTTGAGCAAACGTTGGGGTAGACATGGCTGCCTGAATAGACAAGGCCAGTAAGGTAAAGGTTAAACTGCGCAAAGGTAGGTTGGCAGACGTCAGCACTGTGTTCATGGGTTTCCCTCTATTTTTTATGTAGTCTGGTCTCTCGCCCTTGTTGCAAAATTGTTAAAAGAACGTTATCGGTGCATCATAGGCAAGTTTAGCCTCATGTCAAGTGGCCTTACCAATATTGTTGTGGAAATTTGGCTACTGTCGGCTAGCCATGCCGTCGCTAGTTTTGCAGCGGCCGTTCTTGACTTACTTGGCTCTGTATTTTGTGACTCAAACTTAAAAATTTCAGTAGTATCAATAATATGAGTGACAGCTTGCAGTAGAATATCACAGCATGGTCGCCTAAGTCAGCAGGCCTTAGGGCATAGTAGCGACGATGTGCTGCTAGCAAATGAAAAGGTTATGGATTTGTTAAAAAGTTGATAATTGTCTGTCTTTAAGTCAGAATGCGCGCACATTGGTCATGCCACATTACCGAAACGGCGTTGGTGCGGGCATAATGTTATGCCGTATTTGCTGGTTAAATTCATTACATAGCTCATGTTTATTGGGGGGCGACTCCAAATAAACCGGATAATAAGGAACTACTGTGAAAAATAATTTTGTGTCTTTATGTTGTCAGACTTTACTGGCGATGAGCGTGTTTTATTCGATCAGCAGCAGAGCTGATTCATCAATCGACAAACATATTATTGCTTATCAAGCGCCTGTTTCATCCAACGCTACGTTATCGGCTGAGCTGTCAGCTGAAGCCATCGAACACGTCGCTAGTCATGTTGCCCAGTGGCAACTAAACCAATTTGACATTGCATCTAACAAAATGCGTGTTGAAGACAGGGTGAGTGGTCTGCCGAACGGTTGGATGTATGCCACCTTTGAAATTGGTTTGTTACGCTACGCCCAACAGCAAAATAAGCCCAATTATTTGCAGGCCTTGGTGAATTTATCCAAATTGAACGACTGGCAACTCGGACCGCGTTGGTTTCACGCCGATGACCAAGCCATAGGATCTGTGTATTTGCAACTGGCTGACCTGTATGCCAATCCTGCTTGGAAAAAGCATGTGATAACACAGCTTGATTTGGCTTTGGCTCAGTCCAGTGAGCGCTCATTAGATTTCAGAAGTGAGCAAAAAGAAGTGTTTGTCACACCATTACGGACTTTCACCGATCCTTATTGCACGGTACGTTGGTGCTGGGCTGATGCTATTTTTATGGCGCCACCCGTGTTGGCGCAGTTAAGTCATCAGCAGCAAGATCCACGTTATCTCAGTTTTATGGATAAGGAGTTTTGGGCCACAACAGACTATTTATTTGATAAAAACTATCAACTCTATTTGCGTGATAGCCGTTATTTTGACCGCAAGGACCCACAGGGACGCCCAATTTTTTGGGGTAGGGGAAATGGCTGGGTACTGGCCGGTTTAGCGAGAACGATTGAATGGCTACCCGCCGATTATCCGCAACGCCCTCGTTACATCGCCCTGTTCCAAGCATTAAGCAAGAGTATGTTGGCTTATCAACATGCAGAGGGCAGTTGGCCTTCGTCTCTCCTTGAAGAAGAATCGCAGCATAAGCCTGAATCCAGTGCCACAGGATTATTAGTGTTTGCCCTTGCCTGGGGCATGAACAATGGCTTGCTGCAAGGTGAACAATATCAGTCTGCGATTCAACGCGGTTGGCAATCGTTGGTTTCGTGTGTGCACCCCGATGGTAAGTTAGGTTATGTCCAGCAAGTGGCGTTTGCTCCGGGCAGTGCCACCTTTGAAGATACTCAACTTTATGGCACAGGCGCTCTACTGTTAGCCGCTGCAGAGTTACAGAAGCGTTTGGAACAACAATAACGATGTAATTGCTGGGTGTTGACGCTGAGTGTACGTAGCCTGATGAACAACAGTGCTGGTGATTGACCAGCACATAAAAACAGATCCGGAAGATTTAGAATGACAATACATACAATAATTTCTCGTAAGTTGGCCACTCATAACCGTGGCCAGCGTAACCATTATCTTGTCCTGTGTGGCCTGTTAATTAGCTTTGTGTTCAGTGTGTTGTCAACGGTGCATGCCTATCCTGCGGCTGCACAACACAGTCAATTGTTCAATTCCGATTGGCACTATTTGCAAAAAGACTGGGTAAATGTTGAGGAAGCGGCGGCGGATACAGGCTGGCAAAGTATTGAATTGCCACACAGTTGGAATGCCACGGATACCGTGGATGCTCAACCCGGTTATCGACGCAGTGCAAGCTGGTACAGAAAAACCGTGCAGCATGCAGCGCCAACGTCGTGGCGCACGGTGTTATATTTTGAAGGCGCAAACTTTGTCACGAAAGTGTATGTAAATGGCCAATACGCAGGGGGACACGTTGGTGGTTACGTGGGATTCGACGTTGACATCAGCGCATTTTTGCACACGGGTGACAATGCCATTTTGGTGCGCGTAGACAACAAATACGATAGAAATTTAATTCCCTCGCAAAAAGCTGATTTTTTTCTGTACGGAGGCATTACCCGTGACGTATGGCTTCGTTATGTACCCCCTGCATCTATTGAACAAGTATTAATCAGCACACCCTCGGTGTCAGAGCAAAGCGCATCAACCCGTGTGCAAGTTAGTGTGTCAGAACAAGCCTTTAAGCAGGGGCTGAGCTTGACCACAACGGTTTATGCACCAGATGGCACAGCTGTGAGTCAGCAAAACACCGCGATTAACGCCACATCCGTGTCTGTCGACATGGCGCCTATTCAGCAACCTAAGCTTTGGTCACCTGACAGTCCTAACCTGTATCAAATGCAGGTGGAGCTCACCAATAAAATCGGTGAAGTTGTACACACAAATAAGCAGCACTTTGGTTATCGTTGGTTTGAAATGCGTGCTAATCAGGGCTTTTTTGTTAATGGTAAACGCCTTTTGATCCGAGGCACACATCGTCATGAAGAATCGGCTGGGGTTGGCCCGGCTTTAAGCAATGCTCAGCATTGGCAAGACATGCAGATGATCAAAGAAATGGGTGCCAATTTTGTGCGTCTCGGTCACTATCCACAAGACCCTGAAGTGTACCGTGCCGCTGATGTCCTGGGGCTTATTTTGTGGGATGAACTACCTTGGTGCCGTGGCGGTAAGGGCGGTAAAGAATGGGAAGCCAATACAGAACGTTTGTTAACAGAGCAAATCACCCAAAACTATAATCATGCAAGTATTGCTTTTTGGTCGCTGGGCAATGAAATGTATTGGGAAGAAGACTTTCCTGGCGGCGGAGATGAAAGTCAAATTACGCCCTATTTGCGCGAATTGAACCGCCTAACCAAAAGCCTTGATCCGAGTCGGTTAACCAGCATTCGTAAATATTATCCGGGTGATAAAATTGTTGATGCTTTTTCGCCTTCTATTTGGGCAGGTTGGTACGGTGGCTCTTACTCTCAATATGCAAAAGCGATTGAGAGTTCCATGGCAAAGTATCCACATTTTCTGCATATGGAATATGGTGGTTCAAGTCATGTTGGGCGGCATACCGAAGAGCCAATAAGCGCACAAGGCATGCGTAATGCTCAAGTATCGGTAGATGAAGCGATGAATCAAGCGGTAGTGAGCAGTGTGGCCAAAGATTCAGACTGGAATGAAAACTACATGGTCAATTTATTTGATTGGCATTTGCAAGTATCCGAGAACACAGCAAATTTTGCGGGTAACGCGCAGTGGGCTTTCAAAGATTTTGGTACGCCTTTGCGTCCTGAAAACCCCATTCCTTATATGAATCAAAAAGGCTTGGTGGACCGTGACGGAAAGCCAAAAGATGCCTATTACGTATTTAAAAGCTATTGGGCGAAAGAACCCTTTTGTTACATAGAGTCGCATACGTGGACCCACCGTCAAGGGCCAGCCACAGGCAGACCGGTGAAAGTGTATTGCAACACTGAACAGGCAGAGTTGTGGCTGAATGGAAAGTCTTTAGGGCGCATCACCAAAGACAAACACAAGGTGCCTGCTGGGGGATTAGTCTGGCAAGTGCCCTTTGTTAACGGTTCAAATAAGCTGAACGTGGTGGCCTACAATGCCGGTAAAGCAGTGGCTGAAGACACCGTCGATGTGCATTATTTAGTGGGTGAACACGGCAGTTTTGATCATATCAAACTCAGTGCAAATCCCTTGAAACCAGGGCATTGGTTGATCACGGCTGAAGCGCTAGATAAAAATAACCAACGGGTACTCAACTATGCTGAACGGATTTACTTTTCAAATCTCGGCAGCCATGGGCAACTTTTAGAGAATTATGGTACACCCACTAAAAGCAGTATCATCGAAATTGCCAGTGGCCTAGCTCAAATCGAATTTATCAGTGGTCAACAACCTGCCACACTTGAATTTCGCAGCCAGAATATCAAAGGCACCTACATCGACATTCCGGCACAAGGGGCGTCTGAAACCATGCATGTTTTCGACAAAGTCATGACGGGCACTAAACCATGAAATTTAACGCTGCTCTTTTTGTGGCTGCCTTATTCAGCCACCTTACCTTTGCCGCACAACCTGCTGCCGCACAATCTGCTGCCGAACAACCTGCCGCAGACCTGCCTGCCATACTCAGCGATAGTAAGCTAAGGCAAACGGTGTATCTCCCTGATTTTTCTTATGCAGGCTATGCCAATGGTGAAGCGCAGCCTGACACGCGGGGCTATCAAATTATCGAGGTGGAAAACTTTGGTGTGCTTGCCAATGATGGCAAAGATGACACCGTGGCCTTATTAACACTGCTTGAGAGTCTCGCTGACAAAACAACTCCCACCGTCTTACAATTTGCAGCGGGGCGTTACATATTGAGCGATATCATTCGTATTCAACGCAGTCATCTTGTTTTTAGGGGAGTGGGTAGTGGATTGGGTGGCACTCAATTATATTTTCCCCGACCGTTAATCTATGCGCAGGAGCCAGCAGAGCTTAAGGAGTTGCGTGAGTATTTAGTGGCCTTGAATAAAATTCAGACTGAAAAAGTCAATAATATTCGCTTGCCTTTCACACAATGGTCTTGGAGTGGCGGATTTCTTTGGACAGGGGTAAAAGGACAACGGGTAAAGCAGTATCTCGACAGTTATAATTCAGAAGAAAAACCCTTGGCCGTCGCGGTAGCAGGTCAACAGGGCCTGTTTGATGTAACGTTAGCCGATACTCAGGCAAATGCACTTAAAGTGGGAGAGGTCATAGAACTACGCTGGTTTAACCCCGAAGGTGAAAAGGGAAGTTTTCTTCAAGAATTATACCCAGGAGACAAACTAAAAGTGGGCTCCCATCATTGGATGCAACCGCAACTCGCCTTGGAGCGTCAGCAGGTTAGAATTGTTGCGCTGAACGGTAATACCATGACAATTAAAGCGCCTCTACTGCACAATATCCGATCACAGTGGCAAGTTGGGGCGTATGCATGGCAGCATTTGACGGCTGTGGGATTTGAGCACTTTGCCATTGAATTTCCTTTTGCCGAGCCAATTGCTCACCACGTCGAACAAGGATTTAACGGTCTATATCTGACTCGTTTGTTTGATAGTTGGGTACAAGACATCACCATCAACAATGCTGATAACGGCATTTTAACTGAAGAAATCGCCAACGTTAGCATCGACAAGGTACACACTACAGGCAGTAAGTTAGCCCACTATTCTGTGCAAATGGGCGGCGTGCACAATGTATTAGTCAGGGGTTTAACGGTAGATAACGTTGTGCGCCATCCTTTAAGTTTTAACACCTTCTCGACCCGCAGTGTTTATTCTGACGTTAGCATCTTGCAAGCACCGGTGTTAGATCAACACAGTGGGGTCAATCAACAGAATCTGTTCGACCATATTAAGCTCAATATTACCCTGAGCGACCCCACCCAGCGCACTTATCCTTTATTTGCCGGCGGGGGAGCCGGCTACTGGAAACCGTCTCACGCCAGTTATAATAGTTTTTGGAATATTCAAGTGCATTTCACCAATGGCCACGATAGCACACAAGCTATTTTATTAAATGGCATGAGCGATGGGGCAAATGCCCGATTAATGGGGATCAGCGGTGATTTACCCATCACGGTTGAATACGGGCCAGACGCTTACATGGAAGGCATTAACCACTATTATCAACAAGCCCCTTCTCTATATCGCTATCAATTAGCTAAACGCTTGCGGTCAAACTGAACCCTGCGGCAAACAGGCATAAAAAAGCCGCAGTCATTGCTGCGGCCCAGGGAAGACGACAGTTCACTACGCTGTCATTAACTAAGACGTAGCAAGGGCACAAAAAGTTTAATACTAGGTGCATATTTATTTAATTGAACATTGATTTTTCTCAGTTAAATACTGTATAAACAACTGTATAAGAAGTTGTCTGCGCACTCACAAAGGTGTCAACGTGGTTTTCCGAGCTCGCGAGCTACCCGATAAATATTATCTTGCCCATTTCAATGAGTTTATTGCTCACATTAACGCCCACTGTCAGTCCTTATTAGGCGCGCCACAACGGGATTTTCTCACTACTATTCAACAACTTGACCACAACAGCTTGTGCATGCTGGTGAGAATAATTAATCGCAGTGGCGAGGTAGTACAGGCGCAGGCAATGGAGTATGCCGAGATTGAACGCTGTCAGGAGCAAATTACTAAACTTGTTGCCGCCGGCTTGTTGCGTGCCTTAACCACCCAAGACTTTTTGCTTTGGTTGCCTGCGCTAAGTAAGGCGCAATTAACCGAACTGTTGCATATCAATCAAGCACCGAGTTTTCCTGCCTCAGTGACCAAGCAACAACTACTCTCATTGGCGGCAGAGCATTGCCAAGCGCAGCGTTGTGTAACCAGTACGGTGGGCAAATCATTTTTGTACAAAGCGTTTACCGAGCAATGGGCTTATTTGTTGTTTATCTATTTTGGCAACTTAACCAGCGCCCTGAATAAATTCTCGATGCGTGATTTAGGTGTATTGAAAACCCGTGACAGTGTTGCGGTTTCTGCGCCTCGGTTTAGCAGTTTAGGTGAGGCTCAATCGGCGTTTGAGTTCGCCAAACTACGTCAGACTATTAAATACACAAAGCCAGACACGCAACAATTATTAACCCTCGCGCAAGCCATGCCGGCTATCCCGGTGGGTGACACCGCCCAACGTTATGCGGATGAATATTATTATCTGCTTGGCAAGGCTTTGCTAAACATAGATGTTGACTTAGCCATACAGACCCTTGGGCGCTCACATCTTGCCACAGCACAAGAAAAGTACTTGCGCGAGCGTTATAAAGCGGGTCACAAAGAGCAGGTAAAACAGCAGCTAGAAAAAATCCTAGAAAGCAGCGGAGACAGTGCCTTGTGCTTATTTGCCGAAGACTTTTATCAGCGTAAATTTAATCAGGTCAAAGTGAGTCAACTTACGCAAATGTTGCGCGACAGTGCACACATAGTCGCTCTGGATGAAGTCTATCGCGACAGCCCTGAGCGCGGTGTTAAGGCGCACTATGAACGTCAAGGTATGCAGGTTTATCGAACTGAAAACACCTTGTTTTCTGCTCTTTTTGCTTTGCTTTTTTGGCAAGAATTGTTTGTTGAAGACGAACTCGCCGTGGCCAGTGAGTTTGATCGCAGGCCAAGATCGGTGCGTGAAAATACCGTTTATCAAAGCTTAGCAACAAGTTTAGACAGGAAACTGGCTAAACTTGTTGACGCGCAAACCACGATTAAATTACTGAGCCAAAATGTCTTGAAGTATTATGCTCAGCCGAATGGGATGTTCCGCTGGCATCGCAACTTACTCGTCAAATTAACTGCATTTTTGCAGGCTGCCCCCATGCCAGCAGTGATAGAGCACTTGCGTGCCATGGCCAAAGACTACCATAGCCTCAATGACGGTTATCCTGACTTGCTGCTCATTGATCAACATGGGCTGCGCTTTGTGGAAGTTAAATCACCCGGTGACAGTCTGCGCAGCAATCAATTAGTGACCATCAAAGCCCTGCAACAGGCGGGCTTTGATGTGGATATCTGTAAGGTTGAATGGTTGTACGATGCCACTCAACCCTATGTGGTGGTAGACGTTGAAACCACCGGGGGCAAGGCTGCTGGCCATCGAATTACCGAAATTGCAGCAGTAAAAATAGTGAATGGTGCCGAGGTGGACCGCTGGACAACTTTGCTCAATCCGCAGCGTCGTATTCCTAAATTTATCACCCAACTCACCGGGATAAGCGATGCCATGGTGGCGGATGCACCGTTGTTTTGTGAAATAGTCGACAGTCTCGATGCCTTTTTACAAGGCAGTATTTTTGTGGCGCATAACGTTAATTTTGATTACGGCTTTTTTAAATTAGAGTACGAACGATTGGAACGTCGCTTTAGTTTGCCAAAGTTGTGTACGGTGCGCGAAATGCGCAAGTATTTCCCCGGCTTGGGTTCGTATGCACTAAAAGCGTTATGCACTGAGTTTGGCATTCCACTGCAAAGTCATCATCGTGCAATGTGTGATGCTGAGGCGGCCGCAGAATTATTAAAAATGGTGATCGAGCAAAAACAAAGCACGGTTGAAACTCAGTTGAGCACCCAAATCGCTATCTAAATTGGCTATATGCATTCTAAGGTTGGAAAAGGCCCATGTTATTGACATTCAAAACGAATGGAGGTGATTGGATTTATGCAATCTGTATGACTTCTTTGTGCCAATTTTCCGCCATTGAACCAAGTTATTCAGGAGGTCTGGTTTTCAGACAAAGGAGCCGTTCAAGCTTTGATTTTTATGGGTGTATTTTGACTCATAATTGTCATGTTGGTTTCCAAGTTTTATGACTGCAATCGGCCTTGTTCAGTTGTGGTTTTCGACGGGATCAAAATAGGATCAGAATTGATTTGAAAAATGTAAGTTCGGCGACACTAGACTCGTTGCCAAAGAAAGCTAATGTGAAAGTCCATTAATTGTTGCCTTTGGCTATTGGGCTTGGGATCAAGTTACTTAATTAACCTGAGATCGGTTTAAGCAGCCACCATCGCATTTCTCTCAACGTCGCTAATATTAAGGGATGGCTTATTTTTCTTGAGGCAATATGC
>JAACSL010000034.1 GCA_009993955.1 Paraglaciecola sp. | reverse complement strand
CCAGTGGAAACGGGCAATAAACCTGTTCCATGCCAACGCAGATGAGGCTTGGCATGGGGCGATATAAAATTAATTTCGTGGGGATCCCTCAGCCTCAGAGTAACTCTCAATTCCATCGGCGATGCGGTGATTGCCACAGACATTGATGGGCGCGTAACGTTCATGAATCCGATTGCAGAGCGCATGACAGGCTGGCGGTTTAAAGATGCATACAATGAAAAGATAGAAAATGTCATGCCATTGCAAGATGCCCTCAGTAAACAAACGTTGCGCAACCCAATATATATTGCCCTGCGAGAACAAAGGGTTGTTGCAATGGCACTCAACAGTGAACTTTACAATCAAAATGGCGTTAACTATACAGTAGAGGACTCTGCTGCACCAATTCGCAGTGAAATTGGTGAGGTAATTGGTGCCATTATTGTTTTTCATGACGTGAGTGAAACCATGGCAATGGCGATTAAAATGAGCCACTTAGCCAATCATGATCAATTGACTGACTTACCAAATCGAATCTTATTGCAAGACCGCCTGACAGTAGCTTGCGCTTCGGCGAAGACAAATCGACTCAAAGCAAGTGTCATTTTGATTGATATCGATCATTTAAAATATTTGAACGACTCCCTAGGTCATCAATTTGGTGACGACTTAATTTGTCAAATGGCCAGACGTTTGTCGGCTTTACTGTCACCATCTCATACTTTGTCACGTCTGGGTGGCGATGAATTTGTCATTTTAATGGCTGATTTAGTCACCATCGAACCAAGTTCATTAATGGCAAAAAAACTGATTGATGCCATGCATGAACCGTTTGTCTTAGATAATCAACGTTACAATGTATCAGTGAGTATAGGTATCAGCATTTTTCCGGATGATGCGCAAAGTCCTGAAGAATTAATGCGCCATGCTGATGTTGCGATGTATCGTGCAAAGCAGGAGGGACGGAACCGCTTACGTTTCTTTTCCAGTGAGCTGGAAAAAGCCTTATTGCAACGTCACGAACAGGAGTTATTGTTGCGTGATAGTTTGCAGCGCAATCAGTTAATTGTGCACTATCAACCAAAATTTGATATGACGAATCAACGTATGATTGGTGCTGAAGCCCTTGTACGTCTGGAAGACAAACTCGGTAATCTCATTTCGCCAGCGCTCTTTATTCCATTGGCGGAAGAGTCGAACTTGATACTTGAATTGGGCAAACAAGTTATGTTCAGTGCTTGTCTGATGACGAGGCAGTTGTTGGATGCCGGTTTTAGTGTACCCATCTCTGTTAATGTTGCGGCGGCACAATTTGCTTCAAGCGAACTTGAGCAACATATAAAACACGCTATCGCCACCAACGATTTACCACCTGAGATGCTTGAGTTAGAAATCACCGAGACTGCATTGATGTTAGATGCGAGCTTGACCCAAACAAAATTAGAGCAGTTAAAAAGTATTGGGGTAAATATCTCTATCGATGACTTTGGTACAGGCTATTCCAGTTTAGCGTATTTACAAAAATTCAAAGTGGATATCATGAAAATTGATATGTCTTTTGTTCGCGATATGATGAGCAACAAACATGATTTTGAAATTGTCAAAACCATCGTATCGTTAGGGCAATCTATGCACCTTAAATTAGTCGCAGAAGGCGTGGAAACTCCTGAGCAGAGGGATGCATTGCAAAAATTAGGCTGTCATGTTGGGCAAGGTTATTTGTACAGTAAACCTTTAAGTGAAAAAGATTTTGTAAGTTTTGTTCACCAACACATGCCTCAAAATTGAGACATGGTCAGTTTAACCTCAGTGTCAGGTGTTTAAGTAACGGGCGTGAAAGCGCAAGTGGTCTTCGATAAAGCTAGAGATGAAATAATAGCTGTGATCATAGCCAGAATGATAGCGGAAGTCGGCTTGATAGTTGATGCTTTTAGCAACTTCCTCCAAAGGTTTGGTGAGTTTTTGACTGACATAAAAATTATCATCCAAACCTTGGTCGACCAGCATAGGTATATGTAAAAACTGACCTTGCTGGCGCATTAACGCGCAACTGTCGTAAGCCAACCAATCTTGTTTGTTACCGCCAAGGTAATGACTAAACGCTTTCTGGCCCCACTGGCATTCCATGGGGTTAACAATTGGCGCAAAGGCCGATACCGAGCAATACCGTTTCATATTGGACAGGGCAATGATCAATGCACCATGCCCACCCATTGAGTGCCCAGCAATAGCCACTTTGTCCTTGATCTTAAATTCTCGACTAATAAGGGCAGGTAACTCATCGACGATGTAATCATACATGTGGTAATGATCCGTCCACGGAGTTTGGGTGGCATTGATATAAAATCCAGCTCCGAGTCCTAAATCATAAGCGGCGTCAGCGGCATCCGTGACGTGCTCACCCCGCGGGCTCGTATCGGGCATTACCAGCATGATGCCCAATTCCGCTGCTATGCGTTGTGCACCCGCTTTGGTGGAAAAATTTTCGTCCGTACAGGTAAGCCCACTTAACCAGTAAAGCACCGGTAATTTTTCGTCAGCTTTTTTTTGTGGCGGGATAAATACACTAAAATGCATCTCACAATTGAGTACGTTTGAGCGATGACTGTATCGTTTTTGCCAACCACCAAAGCATTTATTGGCACTCAATTCAGCTAATTCAGTGACACTACTCATCAGAAATGTACCACCGTGCGGATGGATTTACCTTCATGCATGAGATCAAAGGCCTCATTAATTCGCTCTAAAGGCATGGTGTGGGTAATAAAGGTATCTAATTCGAATTCACCGTCCATGTATCGCTGCACATAATCGGGTAACTGGCTGCGACCCTTCACACCACCAAAAGCAGTACCGCGCCATACTCGGCCTGTGACCAGTTGGAAAGGGCGGGTAGATATTTCTTGCCCGGCGCCAGCCACACCGATGATTACCGATTCGCCCCAACCTTTGTGACAGCATTCCAAAGCTGAACGCATGACGTTAACGTTGCCGATACATTCAAACGAATAATCAACCCCGCCGTCAGTCATTTCTACAATCACCTCTTGAATGGGTTTATCAAAATGTTTTGGGTTAATGACATCTGTCGCACCTAGTTGCTTGGCAATCTCAAATTTATCTTCGTTGATGTCAATAGCAATGATTCGGCCGGCTTTGGCCATCTTCGCTCCGATAAGCACTGACAATCCTATGCCGCCTAGGCCAAACACCGCTACTGTATCACCTTCTTTCACCTTCGCCGCATTGGTCACCGCGCCCATGCCAGTTGTCACACCACAGCCGAGTAAACAAACTTTCTCAAGAGGGGCATCTTTGGGAATTTTAGCCAAGGCAATTTCTGGTACCACAGTGTGCTGCGCAAACGTTGAGGTGCCCATGTAGTGATAAATGAGCTGACCATTGATGGAAAAACGGCTGGTGCCATCAGGCATTAAACCTTTACCTTGAGTGGCTCTAATGGCCTGACATAAATTGGTTTTGCCTGACAGACAAAACTTACATTTGCCACACTCCGGGGTGTACAAAGGAATAACATGATCACCCACTTCAACTAGGGTAACACCTTCGCCAACGGCCTCAACAATGCCTGCGCCCTCATGGCCTAAAATTGCAGGGAAAATGCCCTCTGGGTCATCGCCAGAGAGTGTGTAGGCATCGGTGTGACACACGCCTGTCGCCACAATTCTCACTAATACTTCACCTTTTTGAGGTGGCGCGAGGTCTACTTCTTCAATTTTTAAAGGCTGACCAGCTGCCCATGCCACTGCGGCGCGAGTTTTAATAGATTGCATCTTTTTATTCCTTATAACGTGATAACGTGGTGTCAGTGTTACTGCATAGACTGTATATTGGATTATAAACAGTGACCTAAAAGGCGAATGTTATCTTCACGCCAAATGACGTCAGTGATTTGGTAGCCGCCTGAACATAAACCTTCACGCTGGAGGCGTTTTTGTAGGGCAGCGGCCGCTTTGTCTTCTAATTCTAATTTAGTTTTATTGTCCGCCTGAGGTTTTATCCGAGACGGTAGCGTAGCAACCTCAAGATATTCTTCGCGCTCTCCTTGTTGTTTTGGGCCACGAGGTCTGCGTTGTTCTTCAATGCCTAACGACGCTTGACTGGTATTGCGCCATGAGATGCCATAAACAAACTCAACACGCCCATCACTTACCACTCTGCTGTCAAACTTCTCATCAGTCATGATGGGTTCAACCGTTTTTGGCGCACATGCCAGACAGGTGAGTACAAGGGGAATAATACAGTAGGCTTTCAAGTCCATCTCAGGGTTGTTTTCTTAGGTGGTCATACTAAACAAATCTGACCGCAACAGGCAAACTAGTTCGCTTATTTTTACACATAAATGCCCAAGGTTTGGGCTTTTTCAGTGCATTCTTTTAGGCACTGATTTACTATCTAGTTCAATCAGTTATCAGTTGTTTATTGCTTAACGAACAGGTTTGGAGTCAATCTTGAAGAAATTGATGGCGTTAGTTGTATGTGTTTGCACTGTTACCTTTACTGCTCAGGCGACGGAGGATCTCTACAGCATTGTCTCAGTCGGCTATGCTCGAACAGAGTTTAACAACGATAGTACCAATGACTTGAGTTATAAATTGGGTATTGGCTGGCAAGTGGATAGACAATGGTATCTCGAAGTAGGCATGCAAAAATTTGCCGATGAAAATCTCCCTGATTTGGCTGCCATCAACTCACAAAGTGATAGTTTAAACATTGATGCCAGTGCACTATTTGTGGCTGCGTTGGGCAAAGCCAGTGGCAATATGGGCGAGTTGTTTTATCGAATTGGTGTATTGAAGACAGATATTAAAGGTCGTCAGTTAATCGCCGCGAATACAAATTGCAGCATAGGCACAACGCTGGTTCCGCCGATCGCTGATTATTCTGTCTGCGATTACGACAAAGGGGGCATCGCTGGCGTGATTGGTTTAGGCTTTGATTTTTTTATTGGTGTGAAGTCCATGTTGCGCGCTGAAATCGAATATATCAAAGGTCAAAATGACTTAGTGGTGAGTGCCGCTTATTTAGGTTTTCGTTACAACTTTTAATCCATCACGGGTGTTAACAACCTAGGGTTTTACCATTTACAGGGCTCAATCGGCCAAGCGATACCACTGCTTGGCGTTGTCATACATCATCAGTGGAAGACACGCTAGACGCTGGGCCAAAGTTAAGTGATAACGCTGCCACAACAAAGCATATGGCATACTTAGCTCACAGACGGGAAAGTTGCTGGCTAACATCACTCGTCGTTCACCAAAAATTTCTAAGCAGGTAGCGGTGACTTTATAAAGTTGTTCGGCTGTCCACTGCCTATTCACCATCTCCCAGCCAGATAGTTTAATGGCAAGATTGGGTAGCTTCGCAAGCTCGGCAAGTTGCTGTTTCCATGCCTGCCATCGGGGCTGATCGTCAACATCAGGGGGCCAGCCAGCATGATTTATGATAACGCATACCTTTGAATTGCCGCTCGCAAGGCGCCGCAAGGCTTGAACTGCCTCGATATCGTGGCAAGACAATTGCGCCTCAAAAATCCATTGTAGGCTATTCAGTAAGGCAAAGTGCCCAGCGCTAAGTGGGTGAGTGAGAATGCTTCTCGCCTGGCTATCCAGTATATGACGGATACCCACTACCGACGAGCGCTCGGCCAATTGCTCGATTTGCCGAGGAAATTCTCGACTATCCAAGGTCGCACACGCAATACTGCGAAACGGCAGGTGGCAGTACTGCGCTAACCAATCAATTTCTCGCCAAGTTTGTAGGTTGTCAAACCCTGCCTCTATGTGCACAAACCCACACAAGTTAAAGCCGCGCGGTAACATCAAATCGCTCTCATACCATTCTTTAGCAATGACATGTTTGTCTGGCCACATTGGCGCATTATTAGCAGCCAACCAAGCATACTTACCCTGCTTGAGGGCAAAAAAATGCAAATGGGGATCGATGATAGAGTATGTCGGTGACGCCTCTGGTAAAGCCTCGTTGGGTATTGAGTCTTGAGTTTGCATTAGCGTGCGGTATAACCGCCATCAATCACTTGCAAACTACCGGTAATAAATGCGGCATCATCACTGGCTAAAAAGTAAGCTAAGGCAGCAACTTCATCTGCTTTACCTAAACGACCAAGTGGTTGCAAGGCCGCTTCCTCAGCATGCACCGTTGCCTCGTCAGCGCCACTGCGTTGCACATAGGCATCAATAGCTTGATGATATAGCGGCGTTTCAATGGTGCCAGGGCATATAGCGTTGGCTCGGATTTTATAGCTCGCATAATCGAGGGCTGTGGTTTTAGCCAGAGAAGCTAGGGCCATTTTGCTTAAGTTGTAGGCAAAAGAATGGGGCTTGGCGATGATGGCTTGATCAGATGCCATGTATAAAATCACGCCTTGATTTTGCGCTTTCATACTGGGCAGTGCAGCCTTTGTAGCACTGATGGCACCTTTGACATTGATGGCAAACAAACGCTCAAAGTCTGCATCACTGGTTTGTTCAATAGTGCCAGATAAATGAATGCCCGCATTGCTGACCAAGACATCAACAGGCCCTGACTGCGACACTAGAGCTTGGATGACTTCATTGACATCTGAGGCAACGCTCACATCGCATGGTAGCCAAGTAATATTGGGCTGACTTGCTGACGCTGGGTTTAAATCCAGATTGAACACTTGGTATCCACCCTGGGCAAATTTACAACATATTGCCTCACCAATACCAGCTGAACCACCCGTGACGATACACAGTGGTTTTCTTGAAATGACTGCCATAAAAAACGCTACATTAAGCCCTGCATTTGACTAGAGTAAAACACTCTTTGTTTGTGACCAAGCGCACAGAGGAACTTATTTTTAACTATGGGTATCTGAGCCAATAGTTGATGTGTTGTTTATCGCCCTGTTTACGTTGTTGCTAAGTAGTGGGATAAGCCTTGCCAACTTGCCAAATGTTTACAAAACATTGGCATACACTGTGGCTTGATTATTGTAAGATGAGCATCAAAAGATTGAATTGAAAGAGCGCTATTATTCCGTACAGGGAGGATAAACAGCCATGCGGCTATCACCAACCAAACAGGCTTGTCTGGCTTGTTTTATGTGAGCTTCCAATCGAAACATATGTGCATGTAGTGGCACATTCATACAACAGAAGTAGAGAGAAAAGATTTGCCAGTTATTGCTGCTAAAATGTGGTTGTCGTTGTTATTTTTTGTCACTGTTTGTATAAGTTGCAGCCAAGCGTTGGCGGCCAACGTGACCATCAAAGGCATAAAAGACGACAAAATATTGAGTAACGTACAAGCTCACATCGACAATATTGAGCTTCCGCAAGCCCCTTATCAGTATGAACAGTTCTCTCAACAAATTATCATTAAAGTAGCACAGGCAACGCAGGTGTTTGGCTACTACCATGTTGACATAAAAGTAAAAGCACCGAGTGCAGCAGACGCCAACAATCAATGGTCGGTTGCCGTTGACCTGGGGCAAGCTACGCTGCTGAGTGATGTTGATCTAATAATTGTGGGAGCAGGCCAGCAAGAACCAGCCTTGTTGCAGGTATTAGCCAAAACCTCAGTTGCCAAAGGTAAACAACTTAACCACGGCGCTTATGAACAACTCAAAGCACAATTGCAAAATATTGTGCTGTCGTTGGGGTATTTTGACTATAAATTTACCCAACACAGCATACAGGTCTTTGAGACAACACATTCTTCAGTCATCAAGTTACATTTGCAAACGGGTGAGCGCTACCGCTTTGGTGAGTTACGCTTTCCTGAAGACAAACGTGCCGAACCACTGGTGTTAGAGGCTTTACCCTTTGCCATTGGTGATGCGTATGAAGCTGACAAATTGGCCACCCTGAGTCGTCGTCTAAAACAAACCCAATATTTTCGCCATGCACTGGTGCGTCCCTTGGTTGCCGAAGCACAAGGGCTAAGTGTACCCATCGAAGTGATTTTGACACACAAACCCTTGGATAATTTTGATCTTGGCGCCGGGTTTAGCTCAGACATTGGCCCACGGTTTACCGCCAAATGGCAGCGACCTTGGGTAAACAACGCTGGCCATTCAATTGGCGCGGATTTGTTTTTGTCGGCCCCTGAGCAATACATCAGCGTGGACTATCGTATCCCCTTAGAAGACCCCGTGCAGAATTACGCGAGCTTCCAGGTGGGGTTTCAATCCCAGAATGATAACGACACCACGAGTGACAAGTTTTCCGTGTCAGCCACTCGTCATTGGACAGTGGTTGATTCTGATTGGCAACGCGCTTTGTTTTTACGCCTCGAACAAGAGACCTTTACTCAGGGTGTGGAAGAAGCGCAAACCACCCGTTTGCTCACACCGGGCTTAACCTTAAGTCGCCTACGCAGCCGCGGTGGTTTAGATATAACTTGGGGCGACAAACAATCATTAACCACGGAAGTTGCTGCTGATAGCCTATTTTCTGATATTGATATGCTGCGTATTACCGCAAAGTCAAAGTGGGTACGCAGTTGGCAAGAGCACCGTGTTTTATGGCGCTTTGATGCCGGCGCAGTCATCACTGATAGTTTTGCCCAAGTGCCAGCTAGTTTGCGCTACTTTGCCGGTGGTGATCAAAGTATCCGGGGCTTTGGTTATCGCACTTTATCGCCTTCTAAACTCAATGCAGACAATGAGCGTGAATTGACAGGTGGCCAATATCTTGTGGTGGGAAGTGTGGAATATACCTATCCCATTGCCGAAAATTGGCGAATGGCCGTATTTATTGATGCGGGTACGGCGACCAATAAGTTATCAGCGGATATTGCCACTGGAGCTGGAGCCGGAATTAAGTGGTTGTCTCCCGTGGGCCCCGTGCGTGTATACATTGCAAGAGGAAATAGTGATTTTGAGTCGCAGTGGCGGCTGCACTTCTCCATGGGGCCCGCTTTATGATGCGTCGCAGTCTTCGTTGCTTAGGCCTATTTGGATTAACGGTCTTATGTTTGAGCCTTGCTGTGATCCTACTGCTTGGTACACCTTGGGGAACCAGACTGAGTTTGGCTTCTGTTGAGGCCTTTTTGCCTCAGTTATCCCTTGATTATCAAGGAGGTGGCTTTGCTTCAAGCCTTCAATTAAGCAAGGTTGAATGGCAGCAGGAAGCGCTCCACGTGAAGGTTGACGACCTTCATCTAGACCTTGATCTTAGTTGTTTACTTAACATCAAAGTATGTATCAACAGCCTCGAAGTGGGTGCCGTTAACGTACATGTTGCCGCAACTGCAAATGCGGCTGAAACCGAACAAACAGCCAGTCAATCTCGCATTTCCCTGCCCATCGCCGTCAAAGTAACACGTTTACACTTGGCTAAAATGCATGTCGTCATGGATGATACGCTCTTAGCTGATATCACAGACCTGCAGCTTAAAGCGCGATTTATTGATGTGTTGGCAATCGAAAGTTTCAGCACCCAAGCCCTGAGTATCGATCTCCTGTCTTCGAGTCAAGCGGCGCCACAAAAAACAATGGACTGGCGCGCTTGGCAATTCTCTGCTGTGCAACCAACACCTATTCATATTCCGCTGCCGATGAATGTTGATCACTTTGCTTTGCTGAATTTTCAATTATTGCAAGAGTCACAGGAAAAATTGGCGCTGCAAGACATTGTTTTGCAGGGAACCCTGCATGACGATGAGCTAAACCTAACTACTCTGAGTCTAAGGCACCATGCGGATAGCCTTAACGCTCAGCTTGCTCTGGACTTAAGGGGTAAATGGCGCCATCAGCTAAACTTTGAAGCATCCTTAGTTCCGCCCCAGCAACAAAAAATTGAAGCAAAACTGAGATCAGTGGGAGACATCGACCAACTGACGGTAAATCTTGCCTTTGCAGGTGCCCTTAGTGCGGCCGCTGAACTACAAACGCAATTATCCAATCCACAACTGCCTATACAAGGTGATGTGACATGGCAAGACTTACATTGGCCACTTAGCAAGAAGGAAGACAGCGTCACTTACACAGCGAAACAAGGTGAACTTCGTTTGCGTGGTGATTTAAGTGCTTATGAAATCACACTGCAATCAGCAATCAATGCACCAGACATGCCAGCGGCTGAAATCGAAGCCAAGGCCAAGGTGACAAGAGATGCCATTGATTTTCAACAGTTTCAGCTCGTCACTGATGCAGGCAAAGTCTCAGGCAGCGGCATGTTCACCATCGATCCAAATCTCAGACTGGTGGCGGCGGTTAATCTCGATAACATTAACCCAGGTAAACTATGGCCGGACTATCAAGCGCAGATAAATGGTGACCTCCATATTGATTTTAGCCAGATAGATGGGAGGTGGCGGGGAAAGCTCAGTGAACTCGACATTGCTGGCGAGTGGCGAAACTACCCCTTGAACATCACGGGATTGGTAGAACTTGATGAGACTTTGGGATTGGTATTCAATCAGCTTAATGTGAAAAATGGCAGCAACCTTGTGCAACTCAACGGTAGCGTGTTCAGTGATCAACGTGTCGCGGTGACCTTTAGTTTGGATGCACCAGACTTAAGTCAAAGCGTGGCAGGTCTGAGCGGGCAGCTGCAGGTTAATGCAGAGGTAAATGGTAGCGTGCAAATCCCTCATCTTGATTATCGAATCGATGCACAAGGCCTGCGTTTTGCCGAGATCAGCATCGATAAAATTCAAGGCTCAGGAAACATATTGTGGGACAACGACAAGCCCCTTAGTTTGCAGATGCAATTACACAATGTGCAGGGCAGTAACAATCAGCTTGATGAACTCACCCTGACATTAAACGGCAATGCCGCCAAACATCAGTTGTCTGTGGATACCACCGGCGCTAAAACACGTTTGGTGGCGAAAGTAGTGGGTTCGCTGAGTGATACATCGTGGCAAGGGCAGTGGTTAGAAGGGGACATTCAGTCTAGTTATGGCAACCTAAATCTTAAGCAAACTTTTCAAATTGACGCCGACTGGCAACAGAATGTTTATGAAATGTCAGCCCATTGCTGGCAACAAGACAGCAGTGAGCTGTGTTTCAACCAAAGCAGTTTTAAGAATAATAAGGCCCAGTGGGATATTGCCTTGCGGGATCTGAATTTTGTACCCATGGCGCGAAGGTTAATACCCAATTTTCCCCAACTGGTTTCTGACAGTAAATTGAGTATGACCATGGTTGGTGAATGGGTGCCTGAGTCATTGCCCGAGGCACAGGTACATGTCAGTTTAAGTCCAGCTGCATGGACGTTGCCCAATGAAGCCAACTTAGTTATGAGTATTGAATCATTTGAAGCTCATGGTGTGTTGTCTGCCCAGTCAATAAAAATTGAAAGTCGTCTTGCTGGACCACAAATCGGCGCGCTACAAATCATGATCAATGGCGAACCTGGGGATTATCAGCAAGCGCTAGAGCGGCCAATAAAAGGCGAACTGAGTTTAAGCCAATTTGAATTAGCGCCTTTTCGGGTGCTTTTACCAGAACTCGACAAACTGCAAGGCGTAGTAGCAGGACAGGTCAGTATCACGGGGACACTGGGTGATCCCTTATTTCATGGCGAGGTAAGTGTAAAAGATGGGGCGGTTCAAGGCCAAGATATCCCCATTCAATTGACGAAGCTCGATCAAACTTTGCTACTAAGCGGCAAATCTGCTGAACTTAACGGAACTTACCAGCTGGGCAAAGGGCTGGGGAAAATGCAAGGCACTATCGATTGGCAGAATGGTCTGCGTGGCCAAATTAATGTGGGTGGCGAGGCCTTAGAGATTGACTATCAAAGCATGTTGCGGGCGAGTGTGACACCTGATTTGCGCATTACCTTTAGTCCTGAATTACTTGCGATTAAAGGCAACGTGACTGTGCCGTATGCACGTTTTAAATTAAAAGATCTGCCCCAAGGCGCAATCTCACCGTCAAAAGACGTGATTTTAGTGGAGCAAAAAGACGAGGAAGAAGAAAAGGGCAGTGCCGTCGATATTAATGTGCTGGTGAAAGTTGATCCGCAACAGACTAATCAAGTCAAGTTAGACGCTTTCGGCTTGACTACCGATGTACGTGGCACCATGCGTCTAGAAAATGGCAAACACGGTGTGCTGGCCATCGGTGACGTGCAATTAGTTAATGGTCGTTATCGCGCTTATGGACAAAATCTACTTTTACGTGAAGGCGACATTGCCTTTAATGGTACCTTGGTCAATCCGACACTGAATATAGAAGCGGTGCGCGATCCTAAACTTACTGCTGATGGTGTGGTTGCTGGCATAAGAGTGGTTGGCTCGGCTGATAATCCTAATGTCGAGGTATTTTCAGAACCGCTTATGGAGCAACAACAAAGTTTGTCTTACATGTTAACTGGCCGTGGTTTAGGAGAGTCGAGTGGTGAAAAGCAAGATGTCATCTTGGCCAATATGTTGCTGGGTTTTGGCTTAGGCAAAAGTGAAAATATAGTGGCCAATATTGGGCAAAAGCTGGGTTTCAAGGATGTTAACTTGGATACCACTGGGCAAGGCAGCAATACTCAACTCTCCCTCAGTGGTTATGTTGCCCCGGGTGTGCAGTTGCGTTATGGCGTCGGGGTGTTTGATTCGGTATCACAGGTGGCAATTCGTTATGAATTACTACCGAAGCTGTATATCGAAGCTGTGAGTGGTCTGAACAATGCCATCGATATCTATTACCGCTTCAGCGTCGAAGGCAGTCACAATAAAAAAATATTAGCGGCAAGTAACGAAACCAACGAAAACGAGTAGGCCGTTGCAGGCAAAAATGCGCAGCGCTTTGGATTCTGAGCGGCAATAAATTTCCGATAGCAGGATTGACTCCACCCTATTTAGGTGTGTAAACGGCTTCTTTTCCGTCCCGTTCAGCTGAAATAGGGGCCTTTGGCTACATGGCCTAGTATTTGCTGTGTCAACTCATGTCGTTTTATAGAAACGTCATTACCTTAATTTGATCAGTTGCCTTATGCCTGCCGCATTAACACCTGATCGCTAGCGACATCGAGGATAGCGATGAACAAGCCTTTTTCTGCTTTAATTTTTACTGCTTTGTTAAGCAGCGGCTGTACTAATCTATTTATGTCCAACGACGGTGAAGAAGACCAAGCCGGTTCACGCGTATGTTTCAATGACGATGGCAGTCATCAACAATGTCAGGACATTGCTGCTGTGCATACCAATGCCATGATTGATACAAATATCTCAGTCATGGAGCCTGCAAGCAATATAAATAATTTTCCCCAAGACAACCCGACACTCTTTAGAACCGACCTGCATTTTCAACTCCTCAACGACTATGTAGAGCAAATGGCGCTTGAATTGAGTCAGGACTTAGTAGAAATGAATATTGCCAATCCGGTGGCCGTGGCTTCGTTTGTCCATTTGGATTCTCAACTGACTAACACTGATACCTTAGGCAACCAGTTGGCAGAGGCTTTTATTGCCGAGTTACGTAAAGTGGGGATCATGGTAAACGACCACAAAGTGACCGGCAACATCATGGTAACACCTTCAGGTGATTTAGCTTTTTCCCGTGATATCCGCTATTTGAAAGGCAGACAGGCTATTGGTTATGTGCTCACAGGTACAATGGTGAGAAACGCTAAAGGCATGTTAATTAATGCTAGGGTGGTGGGGCTCACCAGCAACACAGTGGTGGCTGCAACATCCAAGCTAATCCCAAATATTCTATTGGCTGCAAATTAATCGAGTAAACCCTTTGCCTTGCCTTCAAGGCAGGCAAGGCGGTTCAAGTTTGTATTTATGTAGTCTGCAGTACTCTGTTATCAAAATATATACACATTCTGTTCACACAAAGTGAGCAATCTTGCTAGTCTTGATCAGCTGTGTAGAGATAAATCGCGAGTGAAACACCGATTCATCTTGAATACAGTGAAAAAATAGTTAAATCTTTATTGGCGTTAATTTCCAACGTGAAAAATCAAGGCTTTGTATTGGAGCCCACAGCCTAAGTGGCTTGAACACAGGGCTGTCACATTAAGCGCAAGCATTGAGTTATGCAAAATAGATTTACTATTAATGCGCTAAATTCATGAATTATGTAAATTTTTTTAAATAGCGAGTTAAAGAATCTGTTATGCATGTCGATACACTTAATGGACATGCATAGATGTACATGCAAACCAATTGATCGCTGTGCAAAAATATCCATGGTTTTTGCTGCAATCAATTCATTCAAACAATCATAATGTTGTTAAATAGGAGTGTTGCCATGCAACCAAAAAAATCTAAACTGGCTCTGCAGCTTGGGGCCTTGATAGTAGGAGCCTCCTGCGCATTTGGCGCATCGGCAGACCCTTTTCAAATGACTGTTAACACGATTTCAGACGTCACCATTGCAGAAGTGACGGCATTAGACTTCGGTACCAACATCACCACTGATCCTTCAGTATCGTGTGCGATGGATGCCAGTGCACCAGCAGGCGCGACTGTATTTGCTGACGTTGCCTTAGTCGCGGCAGCCTACGGTGTTATCACCGGCGGCAGCTGTATTGGTTCTGGTACTACTGTAGCAACGCCTGGCGTATACAGCATTACCGGTGTAGCTGGCTTAGACGTCACCGTGACCCTAAGCAGTGTAGCGCAGGTCGGTGGTGACTTTACTTATACACCAACTGGATGTGTTGTAGATCATGACGGCGCTGCTGCGGGTGATGTTTGTACTGTTTACACTGCAGGTACACCTGCCGTTGTAGGCATTGCTAACGCGAGTGATACCGGTGGTACTGCTCAATCTGGTTTGACCCATTTTACCGTGGGTGGCACGATTGCAACGGGCCCAACTGGCTTAACGTCAGATACGCCTTATACCGCAACATTCAATGTTGACGTTGTTTATTGATAATCATCAATAGCCACTACTTATAGAAATTTGGAGATTATTATGAAAATGACTCGCATTGCAGCCGGTTTGGTGTTGTTACCACTTTGCATGAGTGCATCGGCAACAAACCAAGATTTAACCGGTTCATTCACTACCATTAAAAATGTAACCATTGCTGAAGTTACACCAGTGGTTATGAATGGTTTATATTTAAACGGCGGTTCTTGCACCATGGTCACGCCAACTTTGACTACCAATTTCCCTGGTGAAACAGTCATGAAGTTATCAGCAGCGACTTCTGGTCTTGGCCCAACAGCAGACCTTGGTGCCACAGCTGCTTCGGCAACCTGCGGTGGGGTAGCGGGTACCACTGGTGTTTACGAGATAGACGGTGCTTCTGGGGCTGACGTATTCATTACTTTAACATCTGGTACCACAGCAGGGATCACCTTTGCACCGGTAGGTTGCGCAGGCGATTATGACGGTGCTTCTAACGGTGACCTTTGTACAGCGATTCCAAACGGTGCAGCCACATCAATTCAGTTGGCGTCTACTGCAGACCAAACAGTGAGTGCTGGTAATGGTGTACCAGTAGCTGGTAAGTCATACTTAGCGTTAGCGGGTACTGTATCATCGGTACTTGGTTTGAGTGCTGCAACAGCTTATCCAGTAGATTTTGACATTTCAGTTACCTACTAGTAACAAACCAGATATCTTTTGGTTTTAGCTAAAAACCATTATAACCTTATGGTTATAATGGTTTTTTTTTTGGGAGTTTATGTGTGATTATGAATAATTTTAAACTAAAACAGATTAGCCTTTTTTTAAGCTACATCACGCTGCCAACTTTATTATTGTGTAGCACGGCAGCGCAAGCCATCAGTCTCTCTACCTTTAGAATTTATCTAGATAGTGATAACAGTACTGCGTCATTTGTCATGTTTAACAAAACAGCGGACAAAGAAAAATGTGAACTATCTTTAGTTCACAATAATTTTGACGAGGGAGGGCAAATGTTTCCGGTGCCAAACGATGAAATGCCGGCAAATTCGGCAGAACCATGGATGCGTTATTCACCGAAAAATTTTGTAGTCGAGGCATCTAGTCCACAAACGGTACGTTTTACTATGCGCCGTAAAGCTAATACTGAAGCCGCAGAATATCGCTCGTACTTGCGCATCACCTGTGATCCGTTTGAAAAAAAGGCGGAGACGTCAACCAGTGATACAGATAACGTGGCAAAAATAAGCATAAAACCACGCATCATACAGCAAGTTCCCATCATCGTCAGAACAGGCAAACTGGATGCTTCGGTCAGTTTCAGCGATATCTCGCTTGAAAACGAAACACTGATATTTCATGTTAATCGTGAAGGAAATCGCTCAGTGTATGGTTCACTTGAAATTGTCAACAAAAGCAACAACGATGTTGTGTCATTTAAACGCAATGTCTCAGTGTATACCGATAGCCGCTCTGTCAAACATGACTTAGCCACACTTGGCATACCTTTAGAACAACTTGCAATCAGATTTGTTGAAGATACTGCCTACGGTGGTAGTATTAGCTATGAGCAGGATGCGCTAACACAAAAATAGTTCATTCGCCCTAAAACGCGGCGCCACGTTGGATTGGTCACCATAAACCAGACAGCGTACATTGCAAAAAAGCTAAGCCAGCTGGGTAATACTCAACTGGCTTAGTGTGTGATTAGACCCAATGAAAATAATAATTAAGGGCAATCTTGATTAAATTTATGCATCATCGACTTGCTAAAATTCTAAGCATGTTTCTATTGCTTCAGTTATTCAGTGCTGGTGCTGAAGAGCTATATAAAGTCGACTTTGATGACAATGAAATTTTATTAGTAGATGTCGTTTTAAATAACCAGACTGTTGCATTTTCAGTGGATACGGTATTTGTTGATGAGCAACTTTTGGTGGCTATCGAACCCTTATTAGATGCCTTAAAAGTCCGCTATCAGCTCAGTGATACTGAGCTATCAATCTGGAATAAACAACAAAAAAGCAGTTTTCAATTGCTTACTCAAGCCAATTCAAATGTAGCTGGCCTTTGGGCCAGTGACGGCTTTCTGATATTTGTTGAATTAGACTTATTTAAACGTTTGTTTGGTGTCGACGTTGAATTTGAACCTCGGCGTTTACAGTTAGTTATGCGCAGTCCAAATCGCGAGCCTATTTTTCCTGCACAGATCATCGAAGAACAAGAAAAACAACGTGCCCTCGATCGCGTTGTTACTTCGGGAAGTCAATCAAATAAACGCCCTGAAATACCCATTACCCTACAAGACCAATATCGTTTGGCAACGGTGCCGCATGGGCGCTTTACGGTGGCGGGGGAAAAAACCAATGAAGACAGTGGTTTTAATACCACGGTGCAAGTGACGTCTGACTTACTTTATCATTCAGCTGAACTGACACTAGTGGACACGGAGCAAAGTGCTCTGAGTGCTCGTTTGAGTTTGAGTCGCTATAAAACAAGCCCCGACGATTACATTTTAGATTTGTATGATCAATACCAGTTTGGTGATATCAGCAGTCGTACTAATAGCATTAATACCGGTACCAATTCGGGCATAGGGGTGATTTTTGAGCGCAGACCAGAAAACTATCGCGATGATAACCAAGCCATAACTTTACGGGAAACTGCACCACCTGGCTGGGAAGCTGAGCTATTTCATAACCAAGTGTTTTTAGCCGCCACTACCGTGCCCCAAGACGGTCAGTTGGTTTTTGAAGATGTTGAAGTGACCTACGGTAACAACGTATACACCATTAAACTTTATGGTCCCTTTGGTGAGCGCGAAGTCATCAGCAAAAACGTTGACCTTACTCAAAATGCGCTACAAGCGGGGGAGTTTGCCCATGCCCTTTACGCTTTGGATAGAAATCACCGTTTAATTAATGATCAAAACGACATGCCCTATGAATTCACTGATTTTGGCGCAACTTTTGATTATGGCGTATCAGATATTTGGCAGATAGGCACCAGTTTTACCAACCTCGCCAATGATCGGCAGTTGGTAAGTGTAAATAACGCCTTTAGTCTACCTGGTATGTTATTGGAAAATGATTTGGCGCTGGACCAAGATGGCAATTATGCACAAATCACCACCTTAAAGGGTGGGGCATTTGACCGTGATCGCTACTCCATAGAATTTGAATCAGGTCGAAATTTTGATAGCGATCGTGTGCAGTTAGTAGGGGATAGTTATCGACTGCGCAGCACTTATTACATGCCGACTGAATGGCTAAACCTCAATTTCAGTCTGAGCATGTTAGACAACGATAGTTTTAGAGATTATCGGTTCAGTAATCGGGCGTCGGCAAACGTTGGTAATATTCGCTTTCGCCATGAATTATTGTATTACAAGAACACTTTTAAATTAGATGATACTCGCACCGATGGCTTTTTAGGTTCTCTGGGTATCAGTGGCAATCTTCCGTTAAATATTCGGATTAGTGCCAACATTGATTACGACCCTCAAGCCGATGACCCCATCAAGGAATCATCGTCAATTTTGTTACAGACTCGGGTTAATGATCCCTGGGAAGGCAGTCATTATTTAACCTTCAATTATTTGCCTTTGGTGGATGATACTAACCCCCAATGGCGATTTACTCACCGCGTTGCTTGGTATGCAGATGAATTCCAACTTAATTTGACTAACAGTTATGATGAAAATGATGACTGGAGTATTCAACTGGGTCTGCAGTTCTTTTTGGGTTACGACTACCGCAATAACCGACTTGTATTGAGTGAGCGGCTTCAGCCTAATACGGCCTCTTTGGACGTGCATACTTATCTAGATAGACAAATAAATGGTGTGCCAGATCCTCTCGACTATGACTTATCGGGAGTCAGGTTCAGCGGTAACCCAGAATGGCAAGATATTGAAAGTGGTAAAGATGGACGAACAGTATTGCCCGGTGTCTACGCCGACACACCGTTTAGTTTCAGCGCTAACTGGAAAGAGGGTAGTAACACCGTTAACAATGATTATGTTGTGTTCACTCACCCAGGGGCATACATCAAGGTCAATATGCCATTTGTGTTGTCAACTGAATTAATCGGCTATGTACTGAGAACCAACAATAATCAGGAAGTTGGCATACAAAACGCGGTTATCGAGTTGTATAACGATTCGCAAAAATTGATCGCGAGCCAAGAAACCGATAGAGATGGTTATTTCGAATTTCTCGGGCTGAATCCGGGCAAATATCAGGTAGTGGTGGCGCAAGCAACCTTGCAAGATAAAGGTTACACGGCAAGCGTCATTGGCTTTACCGTGTTAACTGGCGGCAATGGTGGTTATGTTGAATTACCAGCGCTAACCTTACGCCGTTTGGGGAGTGGCGGAGAGCGTGATGCTGAGCAAGTATTGCAGTTCAATTTAGACAAAGATCGCTCCGAGCCCATTGTTTGGGACAATGACGAAAACGTACGCAAAAATTTCTTTACCTTACCTACTAAAAATCCTGTGGCGGCGAAATATACGTTGGAACAAGAGTCGAATACTGCCCAACCTAACGAAACCGCACAAGCGTCTAGCGTGCAAATTGCAGAGGCAGAGGCTCAGCAAACTCCATCACCTAATAATCAATCGAAGACCTTGTTGCAGGCCACCGCAGCCAATGGCAATGTTTTGCCATCTATTTCCGTATCATTTACCGAAAAGCCCGTTGAGGCGCAGAAAACAGCCGATTCCACCACCAGTTCATCCTCGCTGGTACCCGAGAAACCAGCGGCAGCCATTCTGCCATCGGCCATTCCCAAGGCGCCAACAAATACCAACTATTATGTCATCCAATTAGGTTTGTTTAGTGAAAGACAGGCCGCAGATAGTCTACGGATGAAACTGGCCTTTGGGCAAATGCAAAACGAGTTATTCGGGCTTGATACTGATGCAAATACTGGCGCTACGCGTTTAGTGTACGGCAAGTTTTTGACAAAAATAGCTGGCCTAGAATTTGCAAACAAATACTTGCCAAAAGGACAAGCATTTTTTGTTCGACCCATGCAAAACGAAGCGGTTGTGAATGTGCCGCCTGTGCTGGTCAAAGCAGAGCCAGTAACCCAAGCTAAGACTGAGGGGCAATGGTTAATACAACTGCATGCGTCGGAAAGTCCTATTGTTAAAGGTCGTCTAACTCGAGTCAATGCAGCCTTGGGCCCCTTTTATGTTGGTCAAAAAGTGAATGCAGCAGGCGACACACTTTACTGTTTGCTCAGTCAAACTTTTGCTTCTAAAGAGCTGGCAAAACAAGCGCTACAGCGAACTGGCTTAAAGGGTTGGGTAACGACGGTTGACCAATTCGCTGACTTGAATAAATTTAATTGAATAGGCCTTGCTTAAGCGTAACGAATCATTAGGCAGTAAGGCTAATACGACGTTTACTTTGCTTAAAATATGAGTGCACTATGTTTCAATTGCTAAGTAGGATCAGAGCGACACTGCTCCCCAGGACGCTGGTCCCCAGGATATTGATCCCCAGGATGTTGATCCCCAGGATGTTGATCCCCAGCATACTGTCATCAAATTGTTGGGCCATCACGCCGAGTTTTAATATTAATCAAGAGATTAATTTTGGCACAGTGATGCCCGCCACAGGCAGTTGCCTGATGTTTCCTGAAACAGGACAATTGGCACCTTTTCAAGGTAACTTTGTTTGTACCTTACCCGATGGTTCACAAAATGGTATTTACACCATCATTGCCAATCCTAATAAACAAGTCCAAGTAAAATTCCTGCCCAGTTTAGATAACGGTGACGGTTTTGTTTTTAATCCACGTGTTTCTTTGGTGAGTGACAGTGACCGCAAGTACATCGTGAACAATATTGATTTTGTTAACATTGACAGCGGTAGTTCTGGCGTCATCAATCTGTATTTAGGCGGTGAGCTAACGATCAATTCGATTTTACCGACTAACCAAACCATTCAATTTAACTTTGCTGATGCCATAGAATGGGACGAGCTCAACTGATGACTCAGCCAATGACACAGCATAATGCAGCGCTAACAAACAAGATAAGCCTAAGCAATCTAGGCAAAACATCGAGATTCAGTCACGCAGTGGTAATCATGTGGCTGTTAGCCGTAACCGCCTGCACTAGCCCAATTCAACAAGTGGGTGAAAAACATCAAACAGCGGCACAAAAGTGGAAAGCCATGGCGCAATATGCCAGCAGCAACTTGCCGCATTTTGGTTACACCGTCACAGCTGACATTGTGTTTTTAGACACGGACGGCACCCCGCGCTTTGAGCTAGGTAATATTAAGTTAGCCAAGCAACATGACCAAGGTAGTCTAGACCTTATTGAACCTCAGTTTGTGCAAAAGTTTGTGTGTAACGATACCTGCGTGCAGCTTACCGAATACATTAAAACCGAGCATGTTGGTGACGAAAACGCCATTGAACTCATGGCCGAAGGTACTTTCTTAGCCAAACAGTTGCAGTACTATGAATTCCAGTTGTTTGATTTTTATGCTGAGTTGTTTGTGTTAAACGATGTATTACTTTCACTAGAAAAAAGTAATAAAGATGAGCTGGCGAATTATTTGGCGCATATTGCAAGTCAGCAGCAAGGCGCAAGTACCTTAGCTGGGTTTATTACTGATCTGCAGCAGTCGTTGACGCTTGATCAATACCAGGCCTTTGCAAATGATCCTATATTGCAATACCGTCACGCCTATCAACACGTGGTACAAAGTAGCAGTCCACTATTGCGCGCAGCAACACAGCTCAAACAGGAACCAAGTAGCACATGGCAGGCCGAAGAAATCATGCCTGCTTGGCATGATGCATCAGAAGCTAAACTTGCAGAGTTACAAGCAATCATTCTTGATATTCCCAAGGAAGGAGAAAATCAAACATGGCCTGCAGATGTTTGGCAGCTTGATGCCGTCAGTGAAGAGCAACAAACATGGCTTAGCTTGGTCAAAGAAGCGAAGGTTGTATCGCATTGGGAACAGGCAAAAAAACAAACGATTGAAACGGGAAAAACAGTGTGTAGTTACCATGATAATTATTTTGGTATTGTGCAGACCATAGACGGAAGTCAGGTCTCACTATTTGTTCAGGGCCAGGCAAAACATTTCGAAGATGGCATGATACAAGACCTGAAGGCAGGTAGCCTGTTTAATGCGCCTTCTGGTATTGCGTTTATACCAATGTTAGATGAACGTATTTTTGAACGCGCTGATTTGGGGCTTTGCTCAATCAATTAGATTGTAACTGGCATATCACTCACCACCACTCATCATACTGAACTGGTCGTCAGCTAAACTAAAAACGCTGCATAATGGCAGCGTTTTTTGTGTTAAAGGTATTCAAAAAGATCAGAATGAGAGGCGTGCTACTCGCTGACCAATTTTATGCCGTCATTTAAGTCATTACCCATCAATGAATGGGTAATGGCGGAGGGTAAAAAGCCTTGTGCAGAGGCCACCACCGCTTTTGATTTCATGCCGACAATACGAGCATTCACTAAGATACCACTTTGATGTTTGGTCAAGGTGCCCACCAATACATAACGGATGGGCAATTCAGTTTTCAGCTCTAAAAAATCACGGCTGAGTACAAAGTCGCCAGCAGGCGTAACCCGCACATAATCAGTCGTTTTATAATCTATGATTGGGATGCCAAATTTATGTATTTCGTGCATAAAGCTTTCGGCAATCTGATTGCCCAATACGTCAGATTGGCTGTAATCGCTGTCTAAAAACACAAAACTAGTCACAGCCATCGGCGTTGCCGAATTGACATACTGCAAATTGCCGACGAGGTCTTGCATCATGCCACGTACATAGTGGTTGATATTGTGATTTTTGGGATTGATGTTGGCGCTATTGTTGTAGCCTGCATTGCCGTTTTTACTCATCAACTGCTGTTGGTAATGGCGTTGAAAGTTGGCACTGGCGTCCAGTTGATCAACAGGGGCGGTTTGATTACTGGCTATCAGATTAGCCATACCAGACTCTTGATGCACGTTTTGTGATGCGGCATCTGCCCGATATTGTTGGCGCTCTTTGACCGAGGTACAGCCACAAAGGCTCAGGCCAACGATGAGGCTTAGGTAAGTAAATTTCATGGCAATCTCCCACAATCTGAACAAGTTCAAACGGAGCAAGGTTGAGGATAAGATCTCAGCCAGCAACCTTGGGCCATGCCTCTAGGCAGGCTTTCTCCGCTCGTTTGGCTTACAGGCAATAAATTGCCGCTGTATCGCAGGTCGCTACTGCTGTTGGACAGTGTGTACTGAAGCAATACAATAAGTAGTAATAGCATAGCAAGTAGGGTGCCAATAGCTGAGACTGACTAGCCTTGGCGTGGCAATCACAAGATGTTAACTAGTCGTTGTGTGCGGGAGTAACATGATCAGGAAGATGGGTCGTCATCAAACACTTCTTTACCCATCTGCAAGGTTCGGGTGGCAAGCTGCACTTCTTTTAAAAACATCAACAAGGCAAAGATCAGTAAAAACAACGCAATCACAAACAGCGCAATAACAAAGTCGCGAATATTAATTTGCCACAAATCACCCACAAACAAACACACCACCACTGAACAAACAAACAGAGCGGATGCCGTACACAAACCGATAGAACGGTTGATAATGGTGATGCGGCGCCACAAGTTTTTTAATTCTTTTTGCGCAATGTCTAAGTACAGAGGGTTTTTAATGATGGTCACTCGTCGCTCCATGACGCGTGCTCGGTCAACAATTCGTCCTAACCGACCAGACATAACATTTAAAAAGCCCGCGATACCTGTAAGCATAAATACCGGAGCCACCACTATTTGAATGATTTGCGCGAGGTCGGTTGTAGAGGCATCCATATTTCTATCCTCAATATCTATGGCTGTAAGTCGCTGTCAGACTCTTCATCGTCTACTTTAATGGCCCACAAATCATGTTCATCAGCATGAATAATTTGTGCCCAAATAATATCGCCCGGTTGCACATCAAATTCATCAGTTAGATGCACGTTACCATCAATCTCTGGGGCATCAGCATAACAACGACCAACCGCACCTTCACTGCTTACTTCGTCAATTATTACCTGAAACTCCAAGCCGATTTTGGCTTGCAACTTAGCGGCACTGATCGCTGCTTGTTTGTGCATGAATCGTTCATGTCGTTGTTGTTTAACTTCTTCGCTGACTGGGTCGGGAAGGTCATTTGCCTTTGCCCCATCCACTTCGGAATACATAAAACACCCAACTCTGTCTAGTTGTGCTTCGTCTAAGAAATCCAACAACATTTGGAAATCTTCTTCTGTTTCACCCGGAAAGCCGACAATAAACGTCGAGCGGATGATTAAGTTAGGACAGATCTCACGCCAGGCTTTAATGCGCTCCATGGTGCGCTCAGCCGCAGCAGGGCGTTTCATTAGTTTAAGAATGCGTGGGCTGGCATGCTGGAAGGGAATATCTAAATAAGGCAGTATTTTGCCTTCAGCCATCAAAGGCATAATTTTATCTACCGATGGGTAGGGGTAAACGTAGTGTAAGCGCACCCAAATGCCGAGTTCGGCTAATTTTTCACACAAGGCGTACATGTCTGTTTTAACCGGCATGCCGTTCCAAAATGCCGTCTTGTTTTTCACATCTACGCCATAAGCACTGGTATCTTGGGAGATGACCAACAACTCTTTAACCCCAGCATTTTTTAAACGTTGGGCTTCATCCAAGATTTCGCCGATAGGGCGACTGACTAAATCACCGCGCATTGACGGGATAATGCAAAAGGTACAGCGGTGGTTACACCCTTCAGATATTTTTAAGTAGGCGTAGTGGCGAGGGGTTAATTTTACGCCGATGTCAGGCACCAGATTTAAATAAGGGTTGTGCACGGGTTGTGGTAAGTGGGTATGGACTTGATTCACCACTTCTTCGTATGCATGTGGGCCAGTAATGGCGAGTACATTAGGGTGCACTTCACGGATGTCATCTTCTTTGATCCCTAAACAACCGGTAACGATAACCTTGCCATTTTCGGCCAGCGCCTCGCCAATGGTATCGAGGGATTCCTGCACCGCCGAATCGATAAAACCACAGGTGTTAACAATGACCAAATCGGCATCTTTGTAGGTCGGCACAACATCATAACCCTCAGTGCGCAGTTGCGTTAAAATACGCTCTGAATCCACTAAATTTTTCGGGCAACCAAGACTAACAAAGCCAATTCGTGTGCCCTCAGAGGCTCGCAGTGCAGCGCCTGACTCCAAGATTTTAACTGGGGTCTCTAAGGTAGTGGTTTGTTTGGGATTAAAGGTTTGTACAGTCATGAGATGCTCAAAAAAGGGGGATAACAGGCAATTACGGCGGATTATACCTGATGCAGGGCAAAGATACAGTGGGCCGCCTTAAACAGCACAGAGGCACGACAAAAAATTAGACTTAAAATCTGTTGTGAGATTTAGTTTTTGGGTGAATAGGTTTATTTGTCATTGCTCAAATATTGGCTGTGTAGCAGGGCAAGTCCTAAGATCACTAACATCAGCAAAATAATGTAGTGGTTTATCCATGCATAAATTGCCGCATAAATAACGCCGGTGACTAACAAGACAATGCCAACAAGTGTATTGGCACTGGCCACAAATTGACTACGCTGTTCACCTTCAGCAATATCTAAAATATAGGTTTTGCGTCCTACTCGTATGCCAGCATGACCAAGCGATAGCAGAAAAAACAAAAAGGCGTTGAGACCCAACGAAGCGTTATCGAGATAGAGGTAAAATACACCGCACGCAACACAGCTTAGCAACAGTGCTATTTGAATACAGCGTTTGGCACTTTTATCCGACAATACGCCCCAAATATAACCAGAGACTAAGGCTGCTAGAGCCGATGCCATTAGAAACAAAGCGATGGTTTGCACCGAGTTTTGCTGCTCTGCTGAGGTACTTAGCCCAATAAAATAGGGCGCCACTAAGGCTGCATGCAAGGCTAAACTGCGACTTATAACTAAGTGCTTGAGGGCCTTGTTTTCAACAACAAGTTTTAAGAGCTTAAATGGGTTTTGCGAACTTTCTTGTGTTTCAAGATTAATGCTCAGTGGGCCCATCAATATAAAAGCAAACATAAACAACATGGCTGCCACGACAACGATCATAATAACGCTGGTCACAGACATATTATCTTGTTGGTAGAATAAAAAAGTGCCCACCACGAAAGTGAGCGCAGCGGACACACTGGTGGCGGTGCCAACCAATTTGCCCCGTTGCCCCTTGTTAATTAACTCCCCTTGTATTTCTTTCATGGTCAATGAACATAACGCCCGTCCGAGGCTAAACAGACCTAGGCTAAGTAACACACCCACACCAAGCAGCGTATGGGTGGTTTGCCAACATAACAAAGCTATCAGGGCTAAACTTATGCCTTGGATTGATGCACCAAAGCGCCATAAATTTTGCCGAGCAATGATGTGGTTTGTTGCATTTTTTAACCACCACTGCGGTAACATCGAACCCGATTCACGGATCGGCACCAAGAGTGAAACAACCCAAGTAGGGGCACCTAATTGCATCAACAACCAAGGTAGTGTGGTTTTTGCTGATATACACAGGTCGGCCAATTTGGTTACGCTGTTAATGAATATTAAACGCTTAAATGCTGACATAGTTGAGGCCATGTTTAATGACATGGATAGACGCTCTCATTGATTGAAGCATAGAGGAATAGCATATCAGCCGAAAGATAAAAACACAGGTTAAAATAAAGGACTCACAGTGGGGTTATACTCGCTGTAGTGCGTTGGCAAAAGACTATGCAAGACGAGATAACACAGCAATCTGTACAATGCTACTTAACACCACTGTTTATCACTTTTTCACGCATGAAAAAATGGCATTGCCCGTTTGTCCATTCCAAGGTTCAAGTTTAGTGTAATCGTGACTAAACACAGTGACGCTAAAGTAGGGGGCCAACAGTGCCAACAATTCCTCAAAGGTGAACGCCACCATTAAATGGGTATCTTGCCAAACTTGCTTGAATTCTGCGGCGGTTTTTTGAATGCTCAAACGCAAAGATTGCTGACTGTCGCTCCCTGAATAATACCAAGCTGAGGTAAAAGTAAACTCACTGTCTTTGTAATGGCTGACATGGTGTTCAACTTTTTGGTTATCGATGGTTTGTTTATCAACAGCATTAAAACAAAACAAACCACCTGTATTTAAGGCTCGGTGAACACTTTCAAAACAACGCTGCAGCGCTTCAATAGAGGGGCAGTAGTGCAGTGAATAGAGAAAACAGGTGATAAGATCCATGCCTGAGTCTAGGGAAAAATCACTCATATTGCCCAGCATAAAGTTGGCATCGGGACAGCGTTTTTTTGCAATGTCTAACATCGGTTGATTGATATCAAGCCCAAGGCACTCAAAGTTTTTTTCCAAAAAATAACTTAGATGTGGCGCCGTGCCACACGCTAGGTCGAGATAGTTTCTACCCTGATTACCAAAGATGTGTTGAAGTCGATACACCCAAGCGCTTTGACTCTGATAATCAATGTCTGCACACATCAAATCGTAGTAGTGGGATAAATCAGTGTAGAGGGCTGTGCTCATCTAAGCTCTGCTGTTGGCTAATGGTCTGGCTTTTTTACGGCGTGCATAGTACCGCAAATCCCAAAAGCCGTCAGCCGTATCCTGTCTAAAGTATTCACTTATCTACTTATGGCTTAGGGAGAGTAGCAGACATAAAAAACCGGCTAATAAGCCGGTTTTTTTTAAGCAAAAATAGGAATGTGCTTAGAAGCGTTTTTTCACGGTTACACCAAAGGTTCTTGGCTCAGCCATGTAAGCGTTTAACTTACCATCTTGGATAGGAGCATTGAAGTTGGTGCGGTTGATGTATTCTTCATCTAGCGCATTACGAGCCCAGAAGATCACATCCATATCCATGTCGGTGAAGTTCATGAAGAAACGCAGGTTCAGCAAACTGTAGGCATCTTGCGCGGCGTATGGGTCGTTACTGCCATCCAGTATGATTTCACTTGTGTAGCTGTATTCACCTTGCACATAAGCATAAATATTATCTGCTAATTCAAAGTCTTGTTTCACTGACAGGACTAAGTAGTTTTCTGGTTCTCCCCCTGGGCGATCACCAGAGCGATCACAAAAGCGGTCAGTGGGGTTTTGACGACCGGGATCATCAACACCAGTGTGCCAAGTGTAGGCTACCCAGCAATTGCCACGCTCAAAGGTTTTGTATTCAGCTTTCACTAAGGCATAAGCGAGGTTCACCTCCAAGGTATCGGTAGCCAGCCACGTTGCTTCTAACTCTAAACCTTTGATGCCGTAGTCACCGGCATTTTGTAAGTTAAAGCCGTTACCGGTGAATGTGTTGGCCTGGAAATCATTCACGGTAGTGTAGTGAGCCGCTGCATTGATCCTTACATCCTGATCAGGAAAGTCTTTTTTCATACCCACTTCGAAGGATTGCGAGGTTTCAGCATTAAATAGAGGATTGAAACCATTGGCGATACGGTCGGTGTTAGTACCGCCTGATTTGTAACCTTCACCGTAAGATGCATACCACAAGGTATCGCTATCAGGCTGGTAGCTCAGTTTAATGGTACCCGTGAATTGATCGTCTTTAAGTGTTTCGTCAAGATCTGGTCGGTCTGCCGTGGTCGCGCCTAAGGCTTTAAATCCCCAACCAGCACTTTGGAAGGGTACAAAGGCTTGCAGTGCAGCCTGACCCTCTGGGGTCATGATGTTGATTTGTCCAGCCGCGATGCCTTGCAGCACAGCGCCAGCAACCGCCGCGCCATAAATCAATGTACCAGGTACAACAGTAGAAGGATCCGCTGGATTACCGATTGATGAGAAGAACGTTGGGAAGGTGCCGCCGTTTGCTAAATTCTCAGAAAAGACCGTGGTCAAATCCTTGGTTTCATCGGTATAACGTAAACCTGCGGTTAAGGTAAGAGTGTCACTTAATTTGTAATCAAACTGACCAAAAAGTGCATAGCTTTTGTGTTGTTGCATGGCAACATGGTCAAAGCCAGTGCCAGCTGGCGCGGCCTCTGCGGCTGGAGCGATTAAACCACCTGTGGCGGCACTTAATGCATTGATGCCACCTAATAGCGGATCTAAAGCACCTTGGAAACTAGACATAAAAAATGGGTTAAACAAGGTATCGGTATACAAGCTGTATTCCAAATCCAAGTCTTGCTCGAAATAGTAAGCACCCAAGATGTAGTTCAATTTCTCGCTGTTGTAATCTAAACGTATTTCTTGAGAGAAAGAACTTTGTTGTGAATCGTTAATGGTGCCAAATAAATCTGCATCCGTAAAATCGGTGTCAATTTTGTCGTAGGATTCAAACTTACGGTAAGCAGAAATGGCAACGACTGTATAATTTTCGTCTAATTCCCAATCTAACTGCGCAGATAAACCACGATCTTTCATGCTCGATTCTGGCAAAAATGATACCGCGATTTCGCGATCATAAAAGGCATCACCGCCAGGGAATACCGTACCACCAAGCAGGGGTAATGCCGCATCAGTACCAAATTTTCCGGGGATCTCATTGGCTTGGAAGTTACTTAGTTGCACCGGCGCGCCACAACAAATTTCGTTAATTTCGGCGTAGTCAGCAATGATGCGTAAGGAAACGTTCTCATTGGGTGTATACAGGGCTTGGCCACGGACTCCCCAACGGTCACGGTCGTTTACCGTGTCTTCCCCTAGATTTACGTCGCTGATGGTGCCATCACGTTGGCTACCAAAACCCGTTACACGAAAGGCCAAAACATCATCGATGGCAGAGAAAGATGTCGCACCAGAATAGTTGATCAGGCCATAGTTACCGACAGTGCCTTCAACAAAGGAGTCACCACCGCCATGACTAGGTGCCACTGAAGTGACCAAAATGGCCCCAGATGGTGTGTTATTTACCAAATAAAGTACCTTGTGGGCCGCGCAATACTTCCACGGCAGCCACGTCGACCAAGTTGTTGATCAGAGAGTTTTGACGAGCACGATAGACACCATCCACGTAAAGACCCACAGACGATTCTAAACCAAAGTTTTGTGACGAGGTACCGACACCCCGAATAGAGAAACTTGAGTTAGTGGCACTTTGGCTTTGAAATGCACCAAGACCAGGGACATTGGTCTGTAAGTCGTACATGTCCTTGATAACGGATTCAGCCATTTCTTCACCCGTAAAGGCGGTGACTGCTACCGGCACGTCTTGCAAGTTTTGTGTTCTTTTCTGGGCGGTAACAGTAATGGTCTCTAAACCCTGTTTCTCGTCCGGAGTCGCTTGTTCTTGCGCAAGTACTGAACCAGCTTGGACGGCTAGGCTCAGACCGACCAGAACAGACAAGGCCGTGCGTTTAGTTTGTAGGGGCTTACGTTGGCTCATTTATTTTTCTCTCTTTACCAGCATGGCTAGTTAGGTGGTTTCATTAGTGTGTATTGGAAAAAACGCGATCGTAGCTTTGATTTAAATTCGTTTTCGTTTTCCAGCGCAATACGCTAACAAGCTTTGCTACCAAAAGTAAATAATAGGTTTCTAAAATGTTAAATATGCTTGCTATTTAGTTGCTGAATGTTCACCTTTTGTTCGAATAAAAAGCGTGGTTGCAACTATTCATTCAGTCAATAGAAAGTCATTCAAACATTCAATAAGCATCGAAAGGTAGTCTGACAGAGAAGTGTGGCACCGCATCAACCTTGTCTGAGCGGGCACGTTTATTGTTGTAATAAAATCATACATCCTATGTCTTGCCTGTGCTCTAGCGTCACTGACAAGCACAGGTGTGGGAATTTGAGGTGCTGATTGAGTGTGTTTTGTTGGTCTTGTCACGGGCATGTGTGCGATAAGCACCGCATTAACAAGCCCTTTACATTAAATAAATTCACCCTTAAGGTTTCTGCCAAATTTTCCCCAAAAGCGGTGACCCGATGCATTTTGATTACTCAGATAAGACCAAAAACTTATTGACCAAACTAAACGAGTTTATGCAGACCCATATTTATCCGGTCGAGCACCACTACCACAGCCTTGTTGAAACAAACAATCAAGCTGAAGCGACTCGCTGGCGTACCCCAGATTTAATGCAAGAGCTTAAACAAAAAGCCCAAGCATCTGGTTTGTGGAATTTATTTCTGCCTCATGAATATCTGCCCTACGGCGCTGGCTTGAGTAACTTAGAATATGCACCCTTATGTGAAAAAATGGGACGTGTATTGTGGAGTGCAGAAGTCTTTAACTGTAGTGCACCCGACACCGGGAATATGGAAGTGTTAGCCAAATATGGCTCTGCAGCACACAAAGAACGTTGGTTAGAACCGCTATTAAAAGGCGAAATTCGTTCAGCGTTTGCCATGACCGAACCCGCTGTTGCCTCATCCGATGCTACCAATATCGAAACACAAATTGTGCGTCAAGGTGATGTGTATGTGATTAATGGCCGCAAGTGGTACACAAGCGGCGCCATGAACGCCAACTGCCAGATCATGGTAGTCATGGGTAAAACAGACCTCAGTGCACCACGTCATCAACAGCAATCGCAGATATTAGTCCCCATGAATACGCCGGGCGTTAGTGTCGTTCGTCCACTTTCTGCGATGGGCCATTATGATGAGCCAGTAGGACACGCCGAAGTGATCTTTGATAATGTGAAAGTCCCCGTGGACAACTTATTAGTAGGCGAAGGTCAAGGGTTTGCCATTGCTCAAGGCCGCCTTGGTCCGGGTCGTATCCACCATTGTATGCGTTTAATTGGCTGCGCCCAGCGTGCCTTGGACATGGCATGTGCACGTGTAGAACAGCGTGTGGCATTTGGCCAGCCTTTAAGTAAACAACAGTCTATTCGTGAGCGCATTGCACAAATGCATTGTGATATAGAGCAAGCGCGTTTATTGACACTCAAAGCAGCAGATAGCATGGATAGATATGGCAACAAAGTCAGTCGAGATATTATTGCTGCCATCAAAATCGTCGCGCCCAAAATGGCCTGCAATGTGATTGATCAAGCCATTCAAATGCACGGAGCGGGTGGTACTAGTCAAGACTTCGTTCTGGCTGCAACTTATGCCTATGCGCGTACCATACGTTTGGCGGATGGGCCTGATGAAGTGCACATGATGCAGTTAGGTCGTAATTTAATTAATGACTACAACGCTAAACATTCAGTCCTATGAGCTCAGATATCAATCAGCTAGATGCACAGACTCTACATGACTACTTAGGCAGTCATTTACCGGGTATGGAAAGCCCGCTGAGCATCACCAAGTTTGCGGGCGGCCAGTCAAATCCCACCTTTAAATTGCAAAATTCAGAGCGTGTTTTGGTGCTAAGGCGCCAACCACCGGGCACCTTGCTGAAATCTGCCCATGCGGTTGACCGTGAATATCAGGTGCTTAAAGCACTCGCGCAAACTGCTGTGCCGGTAGCCAAGGTGTATCACCTATGCACGGATACCAGCGTGATTGGCAGCATGTTTTATGTGATGGAATATGTGCAAGGTAGAGTACTGTGGAACAGTGCATTGCCACAAGCTACTAACAATAATGAACGTCGCGCCATGTATGCGCAAATGTTAAAGGTGCTAAGTAACTTACATCAGCTGGACTTCGCGGAAATTGGTTTAGCCGACTTCGGTAAAGCGGGGAATTACTTTGAGCGGCAATTTAGTCGTTGGAGCAAACAATATCAGTTATCCCAGACCCATAAGATAGCTGAGATGGATCAGTTGATGATCTGGTTAGAACAACACTTGCCAGCAGATGATGGACGGGTGAGTTTAGTTCATGGCGACTTTCGTATGGACAATTTGATGTTCCACCCCACTCAAACCGACATTGTTGCGGTATTAGACTGGGAATTATCTACCTTAGGTCATCCCTTTGCCGACTTAGCCTATCAGTGCATGCAGTTGCGATTGCCTGACAATATTGGCCAAGCAACAGGGCTAGGTGGTGTGGATCGTGCAGCGCTGGGCATCCCGTCTGAGGAAGAATATCTTGCTCAATATTGCCAACTGATGGGCATAAAAAATATCGAGAACTGGCAGTTCTATTTAGCCTTCAGTTTTTTTCGCTTGGCAGCTATCGCACAAGGCGTTGCCAAAAGAGCAGAATCCGGTAACGCTTCCAGTAGTCAAGCGAATAAGGTCGGCGCCATGGTGCAACCTTTAGCACGCCTTGCCTTAGAGCTTATTATTTAATACCAACGCATCTAGACTATCCAAACAAGCGAGAGAGTGATGAAAGCAATAGTATGTGAAGAATTCGCACCAGTAGAACAACTTAAATATATCGATATTCCTGATCCAGTGGCGAAAAAAGGTCAGGTGTTGGTCAAGATCAGTGCTTGTGGCGTGAACTTTCCTGACGGTTTGTTAGTGCAGGGTTTGTATCAAATGAAACCCGCCTTTCCGTTTATTCCCGGTAATGAGGTGGCTGGCGTAATTGAGGCGCTAGGCGAGGGTGTTACGCATTTGAAAGTAGGGATGCGGGTAATCGCCTTATGTATGTTAGGCGGTTATGCGGAAAAAGTGGTTTGCCCCGTTACTCATGTGATGCCCTTACCGGATGCCATTCCCGATGAAGAAGCGGCGGCGCTCGTCACTGCCCACGCGACAGCCCATCATGCGTTAAAACAGCGAGCGCAACTGCAAGCGGGTGAAACCTTACTGGTCACGGGAGCAGCGGGGGGGACCGGTTTAGCCGCCGTGCAAATTGGCAAACTCATGGGAGCCAAGGTGATTGCTGTGTGTTCAACCCAAGACAAGCTGGATATGGCCAAAGCCAATGGAGCTGACATACTGATTAATTACACCACGACAGATCTAAAGACAGCCATAAAAGACGCCACTGACGGAAAAGGCGTGGATGTGGTCTATGAATGTGTTGGCGGCGATACGTTTCATGCCTGCTCTCGGAGCATGGCATGGAATGGACGGCTGCTTGTTGTTGGGTTTGCCGGCGGCACTATTCCCGAATTTCCGGTGAATTTAAGTCTGGTAAAAGGCTATTCAGTGGTGGGTGTGTTCTGGGGTAGCTTTACGCAGCATCAGCCCAAAGACTTTGCCGCCAATATGCAAGAACTCCTCACTTGGTATGTGCAAGGCAAAGTGAAGGTTGTGGTTGATGAAGTCTTACCGCTTGCTCAAGCGAAAGACGCCCTGAATAAAGTGATGGGTCGTGAAGTGAAAGGTAAGATGACCTTGCGGCCATAAAAAATACTCTGTAAAGTTGTTGAAGCGGTCATATTGTTGACCATTTTTTTTGCACTTCAGTCTAAAATCAAATAACAAGGATGGTTATATTGTTACGTATCACAGTATTCTTTTTTTCTTACCTGGCAACGTTTGTTGTTACTGCTGCTGTTTCTAATTGGGTGGATATTTCCATTGAAAATGGTCACGTAAAAATGCCGGTAACGTTAGCGGGGCGTGCGGGCATGGCAATCTTAGACAGCGGCGCTCAAGTTAACGGTATCAATGAGGGGTTTGTGCAGGCGCATGCCTTGCAGCTGGTGCGCAGTGCACCCGTCGAGATTATCGGTGTGTATGGCAGGGCTAAACGAGATACCTACAGTCAAGTGACAGTTGGTTTGTTTGGTGCAAACTTGGTGTTCAACGACATGGTCGAGTCCTATCTGGGGAAAAACGAGAATGCAGTGATACTCGGCGCTGGATTTTTGGCGCGTTTCATTTTTCAAATTGACTACCCGAACAATCGCATGCGCATTATGTCGCGTGACGCGATTGACTTGGCTGCCTTGTCAAACATTGAGTCAGCACGTCAACAAGGCTCAGGACGTCCTATCATCAAAGTCTCTCTTAATGAGCAAGAAAATGTCTGGTTACTGCTAGATACTGGCAACAGTGGTGGAATTTTAATCGAACGATACATAGCCAAGGGGCATCAATGGCTTGAACAGTATCCCGTGAGTACAGAATTAAGTGCTGGGGTTAATGCCTTGGTTTACAACGAAGCGTTTAGTTTGCCCAGTATGAAAGTGGGGCCATTCGACCTTGAAAATGTGACCGTGAGTGTGCCTGCTGAAGGTCAGAAATCGAATATCAGTAGTCAATACGAGAAATCCTTCAGTCGCATCAAAGGGCGAAAAATCGAGGGTATTGTTGGCTACGATGTATTAAAACACTTTATTGTGACTTTTGATTACGTGTCGGGAAATGTGCATCTCGCACTGCCCGAAGCATAAAAAAACGGCCGCAAGCGCGGCCGTTTCTTAGGGTAGGTTGCAAACAGCCAACCTACCTACCATGTTGAACGGTTAGATGCGTTCGTT
>JAACSL010000041.1 GCA_009993955.1 Paraglaciecola sp. | reverse complement strand
CGAAAGATCGGATCTTGGAACAGGCATTTAGTTCAATTTCTTAAACAGGATTGGGGTTGATTACCTGTTTGTCCGATGTCCTACTGAATACCCTCGAAATCAGTGATTTTGAATTGTATCACCTCGATGCAAGTCTGGACGTGCTGCACCTAAGCACCGCCTTTGTCGTTAAAAAAGCCTGCCAGGTTGAACACTCAAAGACACATAACTCAGCGTTAATTACTAAGGTAGCCAACACCTTACGTAATCAGGTAGTAGACAATTTTAATCTGCATCCAGAATTTGTGGCGCATCATGCCACGCAATTATCTGCCTTAGTGGTGCCGCTCATTGCCGAAAAAAACGTACGTGGGGTACTTTATTGTGGCGGTCGAGTGCTCTCTGCTTGCCCCTTGTTTGTGCCACAAGCCGTGTATGAGATCGCCTCCATCACGGCAACAAAATTTGTAATGGTACGTGCCAATCAGCAGTTACTACAAAGTGTTGAACAACTTGAGTACAGCGGCAAAATTCAAGACACCTTATTTGAAATAGCTGAACTCACGTTTGAAACCTCTGTCATGCATGAGTTTTATCAGCGTTTACACACTTGCATTGCTAAGCTTATGTTTGCCGCCAATTTTTTTGTTGGGCTGGTTATCGATGATGGTAAAGCTATTACCCTTCCCTACGCTGTGGATGAGGCAGACGACGTACCACCAGACGAAATTATCCCCATCGACCCGACAAAACCGAGTATCACGGGTTATGTGCTGAATACTAATCAACCACTTCTGGCCAGCAGAGAAAAATGCAGGCCATGATCGATGCCAATCAAATCTATATCAAAGGATCTTTGCCCCACGCTTGGCTTGGCGTGCCATTTGGAGAGCCCCCTCTTTATGGTGTGGTGGTAGTACAAAGTTATTCAGAACACCTTAGTTTTAGCGAAAAAGATGAGCAATTGTTGTGTTTTGTGGCAAGACACATTCGCAATGCCATTGAACGCATGCAGGCCAAATCAGATTTGCGCTTTTTAGCTCTACACGATCCACTTACCAAACTCGCCAACCGTTCATTGTTCAATGATCGAGTGAACCACGCCCTTAATTTGTGTAAGCGTGATAAAAATCGAAAAATTGCCTTACTATTTTTGGATTTAGATAAGTTCAAACAAGTTAATGATAACTACGGTCACCATATTGGCGACTTATTGTTAATAGAAGTGGCTAAAACCTTGAAGCAGAGTATTCGAGCCTGCGACACCTTAAGCCGTTTGGGGGGCGATGAATTTGCCGTATTACTTGAAGACATAGGCTCGATTGATGCGGCGCAAACCGTAGCCGATAAAATCATCAGAGCGTTGCAAGCCCCCTTCATGTTAGAAAAAATCCAAATCCTGACGTCTACCAGTATTGGTATTGCGTTTCACGACCAAAGTGAAAACAACATCGAATCATTCATCATTTGCGCTGATGAAGCGATGTACCAAGCAAAACAACAAGGTCGAAACAGAGCGGTGGTACACAAAGGTATCGAACAATCACAACGCATATCAGCCAATACGCTTGAAAAAGAGGCCATAAAAGGCTTACTCCATCGGCAGTTCTTTTTTGTATTTCAACCGGTTATCAATTTGGCAAGCGGTAAAATTATTGGTGCGGAAGCCTTAGTGCGCTGGCAACACCCAAGCATGGGCACCTTATTACCCAAAGCGTTTTTAAACGATATGCAACATAATGGCAGTGTCGTGCAGTTAGATGTGTACACTGTCGATCTTGCCATCCAACATTTGAAAAAATGGCAAGCAGCACTCCCTCAGCAATTTCAACTCTCGGTTAATATTTCAGCTCTAGGTTTTGGTTCTTTGACCTTGCTCGAAGCGATACAACGCCATTTCGATAGAGACAGCAAACTGTTTTGTCATCTTTCCTTGGAAACAACAGAAGAAAGCATCGTGCGCGGCGTCGATATTACCCGTGCCCAAATGAACATATTTTCTAAAATGGGATTACATCTTGCTCTTGACGACTTTGGCACAGGTTATTCGTCGCTGAGTTATCTGGGCCAGTTTAAATTTGATCACATCAAAATTGACCGCAGTTTTATCAACGAACATTACCTCAGTGCAGAACAAAGTGTGATCTTAGAATCCATCAGTAGTTTAGCGCGCTCACTGTCTATTGAAACGGTGGCTGAAGGCATCGAGACTGAACACCAACTAGCCTTGATGCAGCAACTCAAATGCACTAAGGGTCAAGGGTTTTATATTTGTGAGCCGCTAGATGAACTCACTTTCTTAGCCATGCTAAGGGACGACAAAAACTTGCTGCTGATTAATTAGGGGCAGAAATTACTGGCAGCATAAACGTGATAAGTTAGTTTAAATTTTAAGTTAACCCTGACCTCAGCTATTGTTAAACGAGAGTGAAAGAGGAAATTATTTGCCGTACCACGGCAACATGCAGTTGTCATGCTGTTCAAATAGTCTAGTGGTGTATCAGCCCTTTTCATCAGTTAAACCGAGAGTCTCTTTGATTGCAGAAAACAAAGTATCCGCTTCACCGCGAGACGTCGGTGATAACCCTCCAGCGTTCAATTTAAAGCGCTCTAAACCATAAAGATATTCACGACTTTGCGTTAAATAACTCACCACTTCGGGTTCACTGACTCCTGCCTCTTGCAACTGTTTGGCATAGTTTTGTGACAAACCTAATTCATACATCGCTGATAACTTGCTTAGGTTGTCTAACTTAGTATTCAGTTTTGCATTGCGATCAATATAAGCTTGTAGCTGTTTTATGTTGCTATTGTCTGCGGCTAATTCGCTTGTTACGGCCCATTTACCTTCCATTTTTTTAAGTTCAACTTTGCCAACGATCCCAATACCAGCGGCAACATTTTGTAAATCCTTCGATATCGGTGCCAAGCTAAAATTAAGCATGTTGTTCAAGGTGTTGATACTCATTCCCTGCTCTCCAGACTGTAAACGTTTTAAGGTTTCGTCGACTTTGTCCAAGGCAATATCTTGCTGTAAAGAACGTAAATCTGCAGCAACATCGCGCTTTTGGTTGTTTATGCCCCGCTCAAAGGCTTGTTCGGTTTTTGCGTAGTTGCCGATGTAATCAAACAAACTCAAAGCATTGTTTTTGATTTGCATACTTGGCTTATGTCTCTGATATTACGACTAATCCTTTCATAACAGCAAAACCTGAGCCAACATAACTAGGGTCAGCATTACAACGATGCTCACCACGCAGATTGATTCTTGGGGCATTAACTTTGAGCTCCACTACGATTAAAAGGAGCAGGTAAAAAAGGATTTGATTGAAGCCGAAGGCGTGAAACTATTGCACTGCTGACCACTGGAGCTCTGCCAGCAGTATCAAAAATAAAATCCCAGCTTTGTGGTCGCATTGGGCGGGCTTACGCCCGCCTTATGCTCATTACTTTATTTGCCAGATAATCCAGGGTAAGGGCAGCTAACAATGACAGCGCCACCATGGGCAAAAATGCCGCTAAGGCAAACACTATTACCGTCACACCAAGTGATAAACGGTGATTTAGCGGTTTTTTGGGCGCGGCCAACTTACCTTGTGGACGCCTGCGCCACCACATCAGTGCGCCAGATGCACTCATAGTGATGATCCCCAGGGCCGCAATAACCCCCAGCAATTGATTAAACCAGCCAAACAGTGCGCCTTCATGTAAGGCTATGCCATAGGAGCTTATGCGCTTTAGTGTTGGGTAGTCGCTAAAGCGAATGTGCATGATTTCTTGCCCGGTCCACTGATCAAAATGCACGGTTTGCCTGAGGGGGCGGTTTTGATTCATGGCACGCACTGTCCACACCCCATTATTGGCCTTGGGGGGCTGAATGATGACGGGCGCCACCATGTTGTAAGCCCTGGCCAAATCAATAACGTGTTGTAAACCAATGGCTTGTTGCCCAGCACCGGACGAGCCGGATTGCAAGTTAGTGGTATTTTCCTCGGCGCTTTTTTGCCACAGTTCAATACCATCATCATGAGATCCATGCCCTTCGTGCTCAGATGGCAGGGACGATTGCAAACTGACGTTAAACTCCTGTCCCGGGCCTGCAACACCCAGCCATGCTTGCACCTTGTCAAAGCCCGCGCCCCAAACTTGGGTCCACGGCAAGCCGGATAACAACAGGGTTAGCACCATTAGACTGATCCAAGTGCCCACCATGCCATGTATGCTGCGCCATTTTTGTTTGCTGCTTTGGCCGCGAAACGGCGGAAAAAGGGCATAGCGCAAATGGCCAAACACCGTGAGTTGGTCATGCTTCGGCCACCATAAATACAGGCCACTGATGATCAGCACTATCATCCAACTCGCCATCAGCTCCACCACATAGGAGCCGGCATTGCCTGCGAGCAATTCGCCGTGAATATCCTTGACCCATGACAGCAATTGCTGGTTTTTGGCTTGATGAAATAGCACCTTGCCGTCGTATTGATTCAACCAGAATATTTCTGTGCCAGATGGCAAGGCGAGCTCTATCTCAACGCTGAGATCATCTTCAGCGGCCAGGGTATAGCTAACAAATCTCGCCTGCGGATACTGCGCCAATAGTGTGCCAAGCAACATATCTGCTGAGAGGGTTGTGCCGCTTGTCACCTGGGCTAAGTGGTTAATTTTAGTTTGTTGATAGGCCTCAATCTGGCTTTTGAACAAATAAATGCTGCCGCTGATGGCAAGAATAATGGCAAAGGGAAGCACCATAAGGCCGGCGTAAAAATGCCAGCGCCATACACGCTGATACAACTTGGTGTAGTGATTGGGTTTTGCCGGGGCCATGCTTATTTATCCCCTTCGAACAGGTACTTGGCTTCAAGGTAGTAGGTGCGTTGTGGCCAGGGGTGAGCCACATAGGCCTCCTGATTGGTCAAATTATCAACACCGGCACTTAGGCGCAGTTTCTCACTGTATTGCCAGTTCGCCTTGAGGCCAAACAATAGATATGCATCCTGGGCTCCAAATACCCGATAGGTCGTATCTAAATTATCTAGTCGGCCATAACTCTTGCTGGCATAGCGCCCGTCGAGATTCAGATCAAGAGTTTGGCTAAGGGGAAAGTGTAATTGCAGATTAGAGCGCCATTTGGGTGAGCGGGGAAAGACATTGCCTACTATGTCGGGATTGAGCACATTTTTGCTGATCTCAGCGTCGAGGTAACTCACATTAAAGCGCACATCCACCAGGCCTTGCCACAAGCCCTTCGTTTGCCAAATGAATTCAGTGCCACGATTGGTCACTTGTTCAGTGGGTAAACTGGTGGTCACTGTGCCTGTGCTGGTAGTGGTTGACTGGTCGTAAATCACATCGTCAATCTGTTCGTAAAAGACATTTAGCTTTAATCCACCTCCCACATAATTGTGCTCAATTGAAACATTGTGAAAAATCCCTTCCTCCGGCACTAGGTTAGGGTCGGATATAAATACCGAGCCGCTGCTGGTTGCATCGTCGTTGCGATATAACTCTTCAAGGATGGGGAAACGAATCGCCTTAGCCACTGAATAGCGTAGAGTGATATCCTCGCTGGGGAAGTAGCCAAGGGATAACTTGGGTGAAAACCCGTTGGCAGAGCGCTGTCTAATCTTCAGTCCACCGGAAAAACCGTCATGAGTTTGCCAGTCTTCAAAGCGCAAACCCAGGGCAAGATCCCACTTAGGATGAAGCCTGAATCCGTATTGAGCAAACACAGCCTGAGTCTGGGCCTCACCACCACTGTCGCTGCGTCCAGTGGCGGGATTGCCATCCAACTCATCACTGTCTCGTCGCTGGGTGATGGCATTATAATCATCGGCCACAAGCTTGAGGGTATATTGATCAGCATGCAGTCCCACAGATAAACGCTGACGAGGATCATCGAACAGACTTTGCGTGCCCAGCTTGAGGTCAAAAGTTTGCCAGCCAGTGCCATCATATTCGTTTAAACGGCCTTTGAAACTGGCATTGGCGCTGGCAAAAGACGGATCCTGTGGGCTAACTGCACTTAGTTGTTCATGATCATCGAGTATTTCAAAATGGCTGTAAAACCCATCTAATAACCAATCACTGCCGCTGATATCTCCACTGATACCTAGGCCAAAAAGCAGGCTGTTACGTTGCTGTTCGCTGTGCTGAAAACTGCTACTGTTGATGGTAAATTGGCTGCCAGCTAGGTTGGCAAGCCCGCCCCAGACCAGATTATTTTGTTCGTCGCGCACGTAGTTATTCGTGTCTTCAACCTTGCGCAGGCGATTTTCATAGGCCACCGTGGAGTGCAGCTGATATTGGCCAAGATCATAAACTAATTTAAGTTTATATAGCTCGGTAATGGCTATCTCCGGGCCTGAATTGCCATAGTAGACCACACTCTGCCCCCGTTCATTGCTGCCTTTGAACCCGCCGCTCGTGGTTATTCCTTCTTCACTCAAGCTGGCAGCAGCGCTGTATTGAGACTGGGGGTGGCTATCGTTTTGCAGGCGCTGAAACGAGGTTAAAAAAGCCAGATTGTCGATTTTATCTTCGTATGACAGATACATTTTGCCGCCATTTAAGCGCTCGTCCTGAGCTTGCAGCTGGTAGTCCTGACTAAATAAAGCCCCTTCAACCACCACCCTTTTTTGTTGGGGTGTGCGGGTGGTAATATCAATCACCCCACCCATGGCATTACCACTGTATTCTGCCGAGAAGGGCCCATAGATCACTTCAACACTTTCCACTTCAGATGGTGCGACCAAAGACCACCTTGGTGAACCATTCCAGCGCGTTTGTAGATGGTAGTGCAGGGGCATGCCATCGGCGAACACCAGGCTATGGGTGCCCTGAAACATATTGCTGCTGCGAATGCCTATGACCCCATTAGGATCGCCAATAAAACGTTTCCTTACCACTAAGCTGGGCTCATGCGCCAGGGCGTCTTCTATCGTGCTAATGCTCATGTTGTCGAGCTCTTCACGCTCTACTTTGCTAGTAGGGCTGACAATGGTGGTGTCCTGGAAAATACGCGCTGAGCGCACTTCAAGTTTTTCTATATCAGCCGTTTTTTTTTGCTCTTCTGGCGGTGCCGCCGCGCTTAACTCACCAGACACAAATGCGGCACTAAACAGCACAGCAATGGCTGTGCAAGGATTTCTTTTTTGCATGTTATTTATCCATATTCTGGCGTTTGCACTGCTTAGCAAAGCCATGATCAAATAGCGTTTTTTACTGCGCAATACTGCGCAGCCTGCTGAGCTAATAGCTCTTAGGATCAGACGGGATAGTTAACAGGAGGGGCACGACCAGGGGGATGCACATAGTGATTTTGCTCAACCACCAGAAAAGCAAGTTGCTCACTTTCATAGGCGATGGCCAAGTTTGCTAAAGAGCCGGGAAGGTCTAAGGCGATGTAATGTTGTTGATGGTCAGCGGCCAGACCAAGTGGGCACAAGTGTGTATCAGGAATTACACTGTTTTTGCTTGGCGGGTCTACCGCCACCAACTTGCCGGTTTCTTCAAAAATACTACTGGAAAACCAAGTAAATTGTTTGCCGGTACAAACCAGTACCGCATCACCATTATCAAAGCCATTGGCGTTTTCTAAGGCCACGGTTGCCGTAAAATACGGTACGAAACTGTTTAGCCATAAACTAAACAGAACAAGATAAAAAACCGGCCATTTATACGTTGATAAACGATGCATTGACACTATCTAATTGATTTTCCGCAAAAATTGGTGTTTGTAAAAGCAATGTGAACATGATTTCACATTTGCAGCTGATAATAAAGGGCAAAATAAACGGAGCCAGAGTCCAAAATACAGAAAATAAATTCATAAGGTAAGCGAGTATTTCAACGTCTCTGCGCCCGTAAATTGTCTTTTCTTACATTTTTTGCGTTGTGTTCATGCAGGTCGAAAGTTAGTCTGCAAAAAAAGCCGCGTTTACATCGTCCTCATGAAATTACCCTTTCTTCGCATTTACACCAGCAAAACACACTATTGGATGCAGTTTACCGTACTGTTTTTACTGACCATGGCTGCCCAGTCGTGTCAGTTGCTCTATCAATACCTCTCGAGCCAAGGAAGCGCTTCTTTTAACGTCTTCGCCACCGTGTTGTTTCTTTCTGGCCTGACTATTCCAGCCATTTTGCTGGGGCTGAAGTTAGGCAAACCTTTAAACTTAGGTGTGTTGAACGACACAGCACGACTAAGTGACGGTTTAAAATTTGCCATGGTAGGGGCCGTGCTATTGGCGTCTTCATTATTGGCTTTGCGCTGGCTGCTGACCCCTTACTTGCCTGCTGAACTTCCAGAATACGGATTTCGTGGTCCCTTGGGGGGACTGTTGGTGTCTTTTGGTGCGGCGGTGGGTGAAGAAATCTGGTTTCGATTAGGTTTGATGACCTTGTTGCTGTACCTATGCAGCAAAACGCTAGCAACGGCGCCACTGTCAAACAAAGTGGCTGTGTCTGTCATTGTATTGGTCGCGTTTAGTTTTGGTGTGGCCCATCTTCCCTACCTGAACGCTTCTGGCGCCGCCGACTCTGCTGCAATCTGGGCAACGATTATCGGTAATATGGGTGTGTCGGGATTGTACGGCTGGTGTTATTGGCGCTATGGCCTACTCAGTGCGATCTTTGCCCATTTCACGGTGGATATTGTATTGTATATGTTGCCGGCTTTTTTCTGAGCCATAATAAAAAGGGTCAGAGTCTGAGGTATCCCCACAAATAAATTAAGAAAATCAGTCAGATAGTATATCGGTTAGGGAACATTCATGACGTTTGG
>JAACSL010000033.1 GCA_009993955.1 Paraglaciecola sp. | reverse complement strand
CTCTGTTGGTTCCCACTTTCTTGGTCGAAAGATCGGATCTTGGAACAGGCATTTAGTTCAATTTCTTAAACAGGATTGGGGTTAATTATATTCTGGATTTTGCTTATGACGGTATCAGTGCGATGCACCTAGCGTTAACCCATTCCTACGATGTTATTGTGCTGGATTTGATGCTGCCCGGCATGGATGGCCTCAGCTTCTGCAAAAAACTGCGCCTCGATGGCAACGTAGATACGCCTGTGCTGATGCTAACGGCACGAGATACACTTGATGATAAACTGAAGGGATTTGCGGCAGGCGCTGATGACTACTTGGTCAAACCCTTTGCCTTGCAAGAACTGCATGTACGATTACAGGCCCTGTACAAACGTAGACGCGGAAAAACCGACAAGCTGTTAACGGTTGCTGATCTGACCTTGAACAAGTCGACACTGCAAGTGCATCGTGCGGGTCGACACATCGATGTCAACCCCGCAGGCATGAAACTGCTGCAACGATTGATGGAAGAAACCCCCTCTGTAGTAACTCGCGAAGATCTTGAAACCTTGTTATGGGCTGACGAGCCCCCTGATGGTGACGCACTGCGATCACACATGTATAAGTTGCGTCAGGCTATTGACAAGCCGTTTGACAACATATTAATTCGTACCGTGCATCGCATCGGCTACCGCATTGCCGAGGATGCCCACTAAATGTTTAGGCACAGTTTACGCAAACATGTGGCCATTGCCTTTGCGATTTGTGTTGCCTTGCTCAGCATCGCTTGGGGCTTTGCGTTTTTCGCCGCCATCAGGTTAAGCGAAGACCGAGTACTGACTCAGCAGTTGCAGGTTGCTGCCCAAAGCTATCCCGCCATACCGGTGAATCCTCGCGCCTACAACTCGCTTGCCAGCTTGCCAGAATCCCTCAGAGAGTGGGCGCAGACCAAGCCCGCAGAGGGTTTGTACGAATTTGAAGCTGAAGAATTACATGTCGCAGTGCTTTTTTCTGGCAATGCACAGCAACAGGCTTTTGTGGTGTTCGACGTGGCCGGCATTGAAGCAGCATCGTCAGAGGATTGGTGGCTGCTGCTAGTTATAACCAGTGTTGTGGGTACACTCGGCACCTTAGGTTTCGGGCTGGGTATTATTGTGATGCGCAGAGCGGTTGCCCCTGTTGTAATGCTCGCTAAAGTGGTGGCAGACATCGACTTGGAGCATCTATCGGACGACGATCATAAACGGGTAGAGTCTGGCCAATTTGGCGATGATGAGGTGGGTGTGCTCGCCGAAACCATTGAAAAGACACTCGAGCGTATCAGCGCCTTTGTTGCCAGAGAACGCTACTTTACCAGTTCAGCCAGTCATGAATTGCGCACGCCCATCACGGTGATAACAGGGGCACTTGAACTACTGGAACAAAGCCAGTTGTCAGCAGCCGATGTTAAGGTATTAGATCGGGTAAGGCGAGCGACCCTCGACATGAAAACCACCATTGAAATGTTTTTGTGCCTCGCCCGCGAAACCGACGATGGCTTGTATGACGAGCAGTTTTTAGTGATGCCGCTGGTTGACAAAGCCATAGAACAGCAGCGTTATTTACTGAATGGCAAATTCCTCGATGTTGAAATTGACAAATACGCCTCACCCAGCGTCTGCGGCCATCCTCAGGCGTTTTTTATTGCGGTGAATAATCTGGTGCGCAATGCCTTCGAGCACACACTTGATGCACAAGGGCCCATCACTATTCGTATTGAAGAACACGAATTATGTGTCACCAACCAGGTTAGCAGTGCTGCTGACGAGCAGCATTCACCAAGCGAAACCGCTTCCCAAGGTTATGGTCTTGGCTTGGGCATAGTACAACGATTGTGTGAGCGCAATGGTTGGTCGTTTTTGCTGCATGCAGAGGGTAAACGTGTTGTCGCCCGCCTTGCGTGGTGAACATAGCAGGCAGTTATAGGTTAGCACTCTTATTTAAGGTGCAAAAAACACGCTGCTATTTAGCACAATAACACCTAAGTTTTTTGATCAATCCTTATTTTTTGCATACCAAGGGTAGAGTTTTTTGATGGCGGTTTGCAGCAATAGATCAAAGGTAAACCCCAGAAAGGTGATCCAGAACACATAAGGAATGATGATGTCCATGGCCATATAACGGCGACTTAAAAAGATGCGATAACCTAATCCCTCACTGGCCGCGATGGCCTCGGCGGCAATTAAAAACAACCACGCTCCGCCCAAACATAGACGTAAACTGTCCAACAGCCTCGGCACAACTTGAGGCAGGATAATTCGATAGGTAATGGCCAAAGGTCCAGCACCGAGTGTCTGCGCTTTGATGATCATCTCAATAGGGATGTTGCGCACATACAAGGTCACATCGCGTGTCATGATTAACACCGTGCCCAAAAATATCAGCATGATTTTACCCAACTCCCCTACTCCAAAGGTGATCAACAAAATAGGCAAAATCGACAAGGGGGGGATCATAGACATAAAGTTAACAAAGGGGTTAAACAAACTACGCATGCCCCTGTACAAACCCATGTTCAAACCCAGCAACAGCGCAACAACGGTGGCGATACCTACCCCAGCAGCTATGCGCTTAACTGAGGCAAGTGTATCGTTGACCATTAAATACTCGCCAGTGCGCGTGTCTTCAGTAAATGCCATGCGATAAACTGTATCCGCCATGCTGGTCAGTGATGGCAAAAGTTTATCATTGGGGTTGTCTAACAAGCGCAGATGACTGAAATATGCATAACACCCTATCACCACTATAAATGGCACTAGAGCCAACAAGCGCCCTGTCCATTTTCCAGGTTGAGCATGTAAGCCAAAGAGCTTGGGTCTAGCCATGGTGTTATCCTTTTCCGTCAACATGGCGAGTTTCCTCGCCTGAGTCATTACAAAGTGTGTTTAAAGCTTACCTTCAGCCGCCATCAGCATATAGCTTGGGTCAAAACGCAATTTTATGTTGATCTTGTCTCCCAATACTTTGTAGCCGGGTAAGGCGATACCAACAAAATTAGCCGAGCTTGCCCCTTGACCAAACAAACCTTTTTCGAAGGAAAAAATCCGAATAAAGTCGAGGGTTTTGGCGGCTTTGTCTGAAGCAAACACCGCTGCCGCCTCGGCTGGATTGTAAAACATCGCGGTGGTGCGTAATTGCGCACGAAATTCTGCATCGGTTGCCCCTGCGTTGGCCGCCATCAGCGAAATCAGCCGACTGGCTTCATTGCCGGGTGTGCTCAATTTCTGCATTAACTCATACCACGCCCCGGTGATGGCTTTTTTAAAACGCTCATCAGCAGAGGACTTCACCACCAATAAGTCCATCACCTCTTCGGGGATCTGACTCGAATCAAACACTAGTTGCGCATCTTCCATGTTGCGTACCGTTTGCAAAGGCGGATTCCACGTGACCACTGCCGCATTTTTTTCGGTTTTAAAAATGCTTGGAATATCCACATCGGAGGCATTGCGCACTTTCAAATCACGTTCACTCATACCGTTCATATCTAATGCGCGGCTCAACAGGTAGTGAGAAACAGAAAACTCCACTAAGTCCACGGTACGACCTTTCAAATCCATGACGCTCTTGCCATTTTTCAGCACGATCCCGTCGTTACCGTTGGAATAATCGCCCAAAATAATGGCCGTGGTATCAATGCCGCCTACCGCTGGGATGGTTAGCGCATCCATATTAGTCATGGTACATGCGTCAAACTCACCTGCGGTGTAAAGGTTAATGGATTCTATGTAGTCATTGATCAACACCACTTCGATATCAATACCGTATTTTTGCTCCCATTTTTTTAAGATGCCGGTGCTCTCTAACAGGGCATACGGCTCCCATCCTGCATAATGCGACCAACATACTTTAAAGCTATCAGCGGCATGAACACTGAGACTGCTGGCCATAGACATGACAACTAATGCACTGGCAAATAGACCTTTTTTAAAATTAAACATACGTTTCTCCTTGTTTATGTAAAAGACTAACCGAGTAATACCTGAAATTCTTTTTTGGCCTCATGACCACGTTCGATACGTTGGATATTTTTATCCATGTCTGAGGTTAAGCCGCGCAGATCCGCCACTGATTTTTTCATTTCACCCAAAGCATTGCTGCGATATTGGCTGACTTCTTCCATGGCTTGCAAGGTTTTGGTAAAGGCAGCTTTCATGACTTCCACCTGTAAAAAGGGTTCGGATGCCTGTGCCATGATCGCCGTGCCTTGCTCAAGTAACTGGTTAGAAATGTCGCTGATCATCTTCTCCGTGACTTCCTTGGTACTTTGCAGCGCGACAATCACTTTCTTCTGACGTGCTAGGGCAATGGCCAGTGATGAAGCAACACTCAGCGCCACCAAAGTATGTTTAAGGGCACGATCAACCCCGCGGATTAATTCTTCATTGGTTTTGATAATGAATTCCGAGGTCACCCACGCTTGCTGAAAGACGGTTTTTGACGACAGTAAATCCTGATGACGCTGACGAATCGGAAACATGATTTCGTCAGTCAAAAAACGTTTTTGTTCGGCATCAGTAACCGTCGCCAATTTGGCTTCAAACTGCTCATCCACATAGCGGGCAAATTGAATGTAGTCATCCAGTTTTAGCAAGTGTTGGCGATAGCGGATTTGATCACTTTTCAGGGTCATGTTGTCGCGGGCCAACTTGTCTTTACCTTGGCGCAAACCTTTTTCGATGCTTTTGATCACCGATTCGGTAGATTGAAACTTGGCAATCCACATTTTCAGAGGTGTCGGTAGTATGCCGAGTTTGCTTAAAAAAGCGCGGATCCCAGAGATATTCGAAAAGTCGTAGCCATTGGGATCAATAGAGCGCGCGGTTTCTTCAAGTTTCAGTAAGTCACGTGCTACGTCACCGCCGTTCTCCGCGTCTTCCATTAATTCTGACATCGGGGTTTGCAACAGTTGTGACAACTCCAGCAATTCATTTTCCAAGCTGCTGCCCAAGTTTTTCATTTCCACACTGGCGGCATGCTGGGATTCAAGATTTTTTGGCTCAATGGCCAAAACACTGTCAATCCAACTATCGGCTTGCTGTTGAATCTCAGGGGCAACCACGGCGGTACTTGCGGTGACCATCAGTTCACCCTCTAAACCTTGTATTTTAGGCATAGTCAAAGGCGCAACATCGAGTTTGGTGGCTGTTTTTGTGGCTATTTCTTGCATAACAAAAGTCCTATTGTTGTCTATCGTAATCATCTACACGTTCAATTAAGTGCCTGATTTCACGCATGGCACTGTCTAGTTTTAATGAACTGAGACCTTCCCTTGATTGAATAGCACTGAGGCGGCTGGTCACCTCATCCAATTTGGTCATGACTTGTTCATTGCTGGCTAAAATACTTTGTTCACGTTGCGCTGACTGCTCAAAAATAGTGAGACGTTGTTGCAAGGCCTCTTGGCGCGCAGCATCGAGATCAGGTTTGTTTAAGGATTGTTGGATACCATCCACATCGATGGCTTGCATGCCTAATTGCAAGGTGGTTACCGTGCGTAAATTATCAATGGCGCCAAAGTACAATTGCTCGGCCACCGTCAAGTAACGTTTATGGGTCAATTCATCACGGTCAAACTGCAGGTCGAGTACTTGGCTAAAAGCACTAAACTTGCTTTCCAGTTGACTCATCTGTGCCAGGCCAACACGATGAGAAAGTTCAGCAAGTTTGTTTTTCACCAGCTCCATCATTTGTGTGCGTTCTTGCATGGTCTCACTACGCACTTTTTCAATGATTTTCAGCATCGCTGCATGCCGACCAAACACCGTTTTTTTTAACAAATAGCCGGTTAATGTTGCGATACTTAGCCCTGTTAACCCCGCCAATACTACCAGCCACTCAGAGCTCATAAACAACACGCTAGACACACCCAACAACACAGTGCTCACCCCAGACGCCAGGGTCAACGGTGCGTTGCCTGCGTCTTTGAGCAAACGTTTGGATAGCTCTTTGTCTGACATCTCAAGTTGTGGCATTGCCATCTTAACGATCTCCAACCTTGAGCTGCAGTTCCACTCGTGGCAACCGTGCCTGATAGGCGCGTAAGTTTTCATTTGGCTGTTGCAATAACGGTTCTTGCATGCCAACACCAAGAGCCAACATTCGTGCCTCATCGATGCCATGTACAATGTTAAGGTAACGCAACACCGCTTTTTGCACGACTGCTGGATAACTTAAGGTTAGCTTCGACATCGCCGTTAGTGCCTGTATGCCCTTTGATCAAGATGCGAAAGTTAGGATAATGCGATAAATCACTAGCGGCCTCATCCAGTTGGCGTTTTGCATCCATGGATAAGTCGCTGCTAGATTGCGAAAAACTAACCTTGCGAATTTTTAAGGTACCGACGTTGGCAAGCTTTGCCCATTCACTGGGTGTTAAGCTTTGAAACGTGGCTTTACTAGTACTCTCCTTGGTAAGGGGGCTGGCCATGACTTGCTGGTCAAACAAGGTGGTAACAAAGGTGCTATTGAGAATGGAATAGGCATCGCTGGCAGGTAATGGATTGCCTTTCAGAACACCCACCGCATTTAATATGTGATTAGCGCTTTGAATCGACTCCACTAAATATTCTTTGCGTGTACTGCCTTTGGATGAAAACCAATCAATGGCGTTTTCCGACAACGTGACCCAGCGCACACCATTTAACATGTCTTGGGCTGCCTTGCTTGACAACTCACTTGTCTTGCTGAGTTCTTCGATAAAGCTGGCCGGATTTTGTTGATAGTACTGCAAGGTATCAAAATACACTGACAACATGCTTTCGATCAGTTGTGGGTTGTTTTGCACCAGTTTTCGACTGGCCAGTAACACGTCAACAATCAGTTTTTCGGTGTCTTCACTACCAATTTTTTAATGTGTACCAACGAGTTGCAGGGCCTTGGTTACATCTGGCTCCCACACCACCGCACAATCAACCTGCTTATTTTTTAGCTTGTTTAAGGCGTCATCTGAGCCATTTGCTGGCACCTTCCATTGGCCGCCTTGCTGAAAAAAGCTCACGTCAAAATGCACGGCTAAGGCTCGTAATAAATGTTCACTCGGACTATCAGGTGTGAGTGCAACACGAATAGATGGCAGCGTTTTTAACTCATCGATGGAGGCCACCATGTCGCGATAACACACCAGCGCATCACCGCCCTTGGATTCATCAATCACGCTAACAATCGTACCGGGAAATTGTGCAGCTTTACCCAATGCTAGGTAGGCATCCACGGTGGTAACCGCAAAGTCGAGGTCGCCTCGTTTGAGTGCAGCGAAGCGTTGCTGTCATTAACACATTGCAATTGGATGCCCGCGTTACGCAACGAAGAACGAAAATACTTACTGCACAAGGGGTAATAACCGGTCCAACTGTCTACGCCAATTTTTAAGGAATACTTAAAATTCGCCGCATCCGAGGTATTTACCGTGATGTCCTTGGATTGTTCAACGCTGTAAAATTTTACATAGCCCACAATCAGTAAGCCAATGACCAAGACAATCCCAGCAATGGTCTTATTCATGCTGACTACACTCCATCAAAGGCACGGATATCAAAACTTTCAGCTTCAGCCGCAACATTTTTAAGGCCTTGCAATAACTGCTCTGCATTGTTGGCTGAAATATAATTCACTACACCACGAACATTGAGAGCATGGTCACCGCTTAAGCAAAAACCTAGGGTGTGAATATTGACGGATGAATGTTGGGTAATTTGGCTAACCATGGCATTCATCACTGCCCCATCATTGGCTTCACCGTCAGTGATCACCACCAAATTATATTCGCCATACCCCTGCTGCCGCAGGGCCTGTTGTGACAACGACTGATACCCTTTGCGCATGGATTCGCCCAAAGGTGTGCCACCACCGGCGCGAATGCGGGCAATTATAAGCTCAAGTTTTTGCGTATTTAATGCAGAGATAGGCAATACTTCACCGGCGCCATTATTGTCGAACAGAAACAAGCCGACATTCACATCAGCAGCAAGAGTGCCAAAAAATGTACTCAGTGCTTGTTTAGCCACATCAATTTTACTGTCTGCGCTCTCACAACTTTGATGCTCCATTGAGCCTGAACCATCAAATACAATGTAGAAGTTTTTTGCCAGTTTATTACTGGCTAATTGCTGATTGTTTTGACTCACACCGGGCCAGCTGTAATCAACGCCACGCTTAGCGTAAGTATCGCTTACATTCACTTCATCAAAGGCTGGGGTCTCGGCTTCATTGCCACTAAAAAATCGTTGCCAAACCAATCCTGCTATTACCAGCAGGACAATAATTTTAATTTTCATGCTTGTCTCCTTCCTTGCCGGTTGCTGTTAAAGTGGTGTAAAGACTGATTCTTCTGCTTCAACTTGCAAAATGCGAAAGACCACCCGCATATTCGACAGCCATTCTTTTTCCGTTTTAGGGGCACAGGGATCACTGCCGCAGATACCGGTTTTGGGGAGTTCGATGCCGTGACCAATGACACCAAATTGAGATTCATCCATCCCCGCACCTTTTTTCCCTTGCATATAGTCAACAATCGACTGACGCACTTGATTGGCGCGGGTCAGTGACAAGTTCTTGGCGCTGGTTTTGATTTGGTTGAGCACAAAATTAGATTCGTCTTCTTTTTTCTTTTTAAGATAGCCCAGAGGATCCGAATGCCCTTCCACGGTGATAATCGCGCCACCATAAGTACTGGCCATCTCAAAAACTTTTTGGAATTCATTGGCGTACAGTGAAGCATCAAACACTTGTTGATTCGGTTTAAAATACACTTCAAATTCAAAAATCGTGGCATTCTCAAGGCTGCCTTGCTTTTGTTTGTTATCCAAGACTTGCGCCACAGCGTTACTATCAAACTTTGGTTTTTCTGGCGCAGCGGTGGCGATACCTGAAGCTAACAGGGCGTAATTTAGCCCTGCATTTTTAAGGGTCCCTGGGGCAGAAATTAGGCCGAGTGCCTGAACCCCATCAGCGGATTCTTTTGCGACATTGGTGAAATTACGAAAGTTATTGCCGTTTTGAAAAAACTGCACATTTTGTGTAAAACCAGCAATTTCAGCATCAGCCAATAAGCCTTCTGTGTCTGCTATGGCATCAGGGGCATCGAGCAATAAACGAGCGGATGCCTGCATTAGCGTTTGATAACCCGACACTTTGGTTTTGCTCAACGACTGTAACTGTTCTTGTGCTTTGAACAACGAAGCCGCCAACGCGTCCACTTGATCGCGATGTTGCTGCAAAAAGTCCTGCCTGACTGCATAAACATCAGCAATCACACGGTTGGCCGTTTTGGTTGACAATAAAATACGCGCACCTTTGATGGACGACTCAGACCCGTCACCCGTGCCACCTCCAGATGTAAGGGCAAGGGCGTCAGGTATGATCACAAACGCCGCATCAACATTGTCTTGGCGCAAGGCTTCCATGGGGGTTTCAGCGGTGCCAGTTAAATCTTTGGTCCACACAAATTGAACATCACTGAGCTTACAACCGGCATCCGTTAATACCTTGTTAGCATAATTTAAGTGCGGACCGTCGTAATTGATGGCAATGCTTTTACCACACAGATCTGCGGGGCGCTGAATCGAGCCTTTTGCCACCAAGGCATCACCACCGGCCGACCAGGTTAACTGATAAAAAACATGTGGAGTTAATTCTGGGTGTTTTTTAACGGCGGCAGCAGCCATGTTGATCATACTCATGGTGCCGCGTAAATAGGGCGTTTTACCACTGATATAGTCATTAAGTTGTTGTTCAAACACGTCGACTCGCTTGAGCTTAAAGCGCAGATTATTTTGCGCAAAGATCGAGTTAGCTTGGGTTACCGCATCGTTGCCATTGGCAAGAATAGTGGCAATGTCCCCCCCCACGTAATAATCGGTAATTCATAGGGCCCCGATTTTAAGCTTTGCAGAGGGGGTAGGGTCCGTTTTTCTACTGGCACCACTTGAATGGGTGTCACCGCATTAACCAACATTGGTAAACAACTGAGGCCAACGATCAATAAATGAGACATCTTAATAAACATGAGCGGTTCCTTGTTATAGCGTTCTAAAACTATCGGGATGACTGAGATTGAAGTCGTGAATGTGTTGCAAAATTTTAGGGTCAAAAGCGTTGCTGCGCACCCGGTTAATCAACTCAATAAACTCTGGCTGATCTTTGCTGCGTGTGGCTGCCGCATGTTTGCTCAGGGGGTGATCTTCAACAATTTTGGCCCCGTTGTGTTGGCTAATATCTGCATGGTCGTCACGGTAATACTGACTCAACGCGAGGAGTCGAGTTCCCACATAACAGGCTTCTTCGAGGGAATGCGTGACAAACAAAATAGTCAACTTGAGGCTTTCCCACAACTCAAGCAGGAACACCTGCAACTGCTCTCGAGTGTCAGGATCAAGGGCCCCGAAGGGTTCATCCATCAGTAAAATTTTGGGCTTGGCAATCAAGGTTTGGGCGATGGCAGCGCGCTGCTGCATGCCTCCAGACAATTGATCAGGATATTGCTCAGCGGCATGTTGCAGGCGCACTCGCTCGAGATAATACATGGCATGATCACGCAGCTCTGCTTTACTGGCTTTTTTGTTGCCATTGAGCCCCAAATAACGTGGCCCAAGCATCACGTTTTGCAATACCGTGAGATGGGGAAACAAACTATATTTTTGATACACCACCCCTCTGGATGGGTCGGGTTCGGTGATGGGCTGGCCATCAATGGCAACAGTGCCGGAATCTGGCAACTCCTGTCCCAAAATCAAGCGTAATAAGGTACTTTTACCACAACCTGAAGGGCCAACTACCGCACAAAATTCACCTTCGCGTATTTTTAAGTCGATGTCTTTGAGAATGATTTTACCATTATAACCCTTATAAACATCTTCAAGATGCACTAAGTGCTTAGCTTTGTTTTCCATGCCCGTATAACTCCTTGGTCAAATCAAACTGTTCTTGCCAAAACTCACGTTTTTGTAGCATATCACGTAAATCAGCAGGTTCTGCTAGTCCCAATTCAATGGCACAGTCATAAAAAGACGCCGTTGGGATCCCCTCATTCACGCTGACAACCACACAGCCCTTCAGACAAGTGGTCGCAGAATCCACCGTTTCGTTAAATGACTGATGATTTATCTCTTCTAAAATTTGGTTGACGTATTTGCGATCAGGCGGGGAATTCCAATCCATTCCTGCTTCTTGCATGATCTGTGAATACGTCGTGTATTGCCCGTGCTGGGCACACCATTCTACCTGTTGCATAATTTTTTCGCGGCGCTGCGCTTTTTCCATCAACAGTGTTTTGACACCACCCGCCTCTACCCCATGCCACGCCTTGCGTTTTGGCTCCAATAAAAAAAAGGTTTTCTCTTTGAGTCTGCCTTCTTTAATTCGGTGTTTTATGGTTTGTGTGGTTGTGGCCAATAATTCTACAACCGCAGCCAGGGGAATATACTCTGTTGAATCTTCCAACAGCGTTTCCGACAACAGATAACGGCGTAATTCTTGGGTTGCATTATTTGCTTTAAATGCCATGGAGAAATCGTGATTATGTTTATTCATTACAACAGTAAAGCATGCAATGTGGCAACATGCAATAACTGTAAAATGCATTACTGCATTGAAAGGATATGAAATAACAGGATCTTGGAAACGGCCTGAAGCGCAGACTGACCTTAATTGCTAGCGGTGGTGGATCGCCATGAGGGAAGGCTGCTTGTTCGAATTTGATGGCATCGTTTTTGGTTGAGCCAATACCCATGCGCCTTCTATCAACAAAGCCAGTGGCTCAGCATTTTGACTGACCACGGTAATTTTATCGCGTTGCCACGGTGGAATTTCCCAGGCTTTGTACCATTGTTTTAAGGGTTTTGAATGCTGAGCATTGTATGGCTTAAAACGTTGGGAAAACTGACCAAAATGTAAGCGCAAGGGCCCCAAATCAGGCTGAAAAACCGGGACATTGTGTTGCTCATCACTCAGGGGTGGCTTAAATACCAGTGTGCCAAGTGTCGCTGGCAGCACAAGCTCTTTCTGCCCTTGCCAGAGCAAAGTGTGCGGGAGCACGTCTTCAACTAAGGGGATGACATACAGTTGCTTATCAAAGCGTCGGAATTGCCAACCTTGCCACTGAATAATGGGATTGGCATCAACTCGTGCATTGATGAGTTCAGCATATAAGCGTGTTAATACCGAGTGCGCCGGACTGCTGATGCCCAATTCTGCCAACCAATACCTTACTACTTGCTGCACCCATTCTGCGCTGAGTTTTTTTAGGGCGTCAATGTGGAGGGTATGGTGACTCGCCCGCACAGCCTCCAGTTTTTCTGCACTCACTTGCTCTAATAGTGTTTGTTGTTCGGCACATAAACTGGCGCTGCGCCTCACCGTTTGCCCCAACGACGGCCATTTTTTAGTTAATACGGGGATCACCTCATGGCGTAAAAAATTACGTTCAAATTGGTGGTTGTGATTTGACTCGTCTTCAACCCAGCGCAAACCATGTTGCTGTGCATAATCGTGGATGTGTTGGCGAGTGACATCTAACAAGGGGCGCAAAAAATTGACTATTTTGCCAGCTAGTTGCTGGCTGGAATGTTCCGCCATGCCTGCCAACCCCTTTGGACCTGAGCCGCGTTTTAATTGCAATAACACCGTTTCTAATTGGTCGTCTTGGTGCTGCGCTAACAGAACTAGACTGTTGGCTGGCGCCAATGTTAACAATGCCTGATAGCGAGCCTCTCGAGCTTGGGCTTCCAAGCTGTGTCTTGGTTTAGCCTTAATTTGCACTTTTGCCCATTGCAATGGCACATTTAACGCTTCACAGCTTGTTTGGCAATGCACTAGCCAATCGTCAGCATGGGGGCTGAGGCCATGATGAACATGGATGGCTGTCAGTGGGTTGGCGAATTGTTTTTGTGCTTTTAATTCAACCAAGGCATGCAGCAAGACATGGGAGTCGAGTCCACCACTATAGGCCACAACAAGGCTATGCTCAGCATCGACTAGCCGAGGCAGCAGTGCGATGCGAAGGCGGTCAGTAATAGACATGGCTAGGCTGAATGGGATTCAACAAAGCAGTACGCAAGCGCTGGGGCACAAAGCCACCACACTTGCGCGATTTGCATGAGCTGAACTAACAATACCCAAATGACATCAGGCGCTCGTAACGCTGCGACAGTAACTCCTCAGTCGACAAACTGGATAGCTGGGATAATTGCTGTTTTAAGGTGGCTTTGAGATTAGCGGCCATACTATCGTGGTCACGGTGTGCACCACCTAAAGGCTCTTCAACAATTTGGTTGATCAAGTCTAAGGCTTTAATTTGCTTGGCGCTCACGCCCATGGCTTCAGCGGCTAACGGTGCTTTTTCGGCACTCTTCCACAAAATGGACGCACAACCTTCAGGCGAGATCACTGAATACGTGCTGTATTGCAGCATATTCACTCGGTCACCGACACCAATGGCCAAGGCCCCACCAGAGCCACCTTCCCCAATTACGGTGCATATCACAGGCACTTTCAACCCAGACATGACCTTCAAATTACGGGCAATGGCTTCACTTTGTCCACGTTCTTCCGCACCTACACCGGGATATGCGCCAGGCGTATCAATAAAAGTGATAATCGGCATGTTAAAACGTTCGGCCATTTCCATCAAACGCAAGGCTTTACGATAACCCTCTGGTTTTGGCATGCCGAAGTTACGACGAATTTTTTCTTTGGTATCACGGCCTTTTTGATGGCCAATCACCATGATCGGTCTGCCATCAAATTTCACCAAACCACCGACGATGGCTTTGTCGTCAGCAAACGCTCGGTCACCCGCCAATTCTTCAAAATCCGTGAATAAACGAGGAATGTAGTCAAGGGTATACGGGCGCATCGGATGACGTGCCAATTGCGAAATTTGCCATGCGCCTAAATCGGCGAAAATCTTTTTACTTTGTTCAGCACATTTTTCGCGAAGTTTTGTGATTTCTTCTTCAATACTGACATCAAACTCACCACCTTGATTGGCTAAACGCAATTCTTCAATCTTTGCTTCCAATACGGCAATGGGTTTTTCGAATTCCAGAAAACTTACAGTCATTCCACACCTAATTTGTTGTATTTAGTGAAACACCAGTTTCACCTGACTCGCACCCAGCATTTGCTGTAAGTCATATAGTAGTTCATCTTCAGGGCTAACATACCATTGTGCCCCCAATGTCAGCTTAACTTCTGCATCAGGATGCCGGTAGTACACGTCAATTGGACACGAACCGCCCTGATAGGGTAGCAAACTCGCTTGCAGTTTAGCGAGTGTAGCAGAATTGCACCAGCTAGAGTCCAACTGAATTTGCAGGCCCTTGGTGTTTTTTTCACGGGCTTGCACGATGTCCATCGCGTCGCGGGCCTGTATTGTATTGCCACCAGAGAATTCATCAAAGCTGACCTGTCCACTCACCAGCAAGATTTTATCTTCTTGCAGCAGCGTTTCGTGCTGCTCAAAAAGCTCGGGGAAGAAACGCACATCGATGCGCGCGCTTTTATCATCAAGAGTGACGAGGGCCCACCGTTTGCCACGTTTATTTGTAATGACCCGTACACCGATCACTAAACCAAGCGCATAAGATGTTTGATCTTTGTTGGTGGGTTTTAAATCCACCAAACGCACGGGGGCATAGTGTTTAATCTCATCTAGATACTGATTGATAGGGTGCCCCGTGAGATATAAACCCAAGGTTTCTTTTTCGCCCTGCAACCAAACTTTTTCTGGCCACGGCGGCACATCTACAAAGGCTTGTTTGACTAATTCAGGCTCAGTGGTGAGCAAACCAAACATGTCTGACTGACCAAATGATTCGGCGCGGGCGTGTTGATCGGCTGCCGCTAAGGCATCTGGCAAGGTGGCCATCATCGAAGCGCGATGAGTACCAAAGGAATCAAAGGCACCAGCATATACCAGTTTTTCTAAGACGCGTTTATTAATTTTTTTCAAATCGACTTTGGCGCAAAAATCGAAGAGGTCAGTGAATTTCTGGTGTTTTTCTCGCGCGGCAATGATGGCCTCAATGGGGCCTTCGCCCACACCTTTGATGGCGCCGATGCCGTAAACAATGCGCCCTTGCTCATCCACGGTAAATTTGTAACGACCGGCATTTAAATCGGGAGGCAAGATAGTCAGCCCCATGCGATTACATTCATCCACCAATGTGACAATTTTATCGGTATTGTCCATATCAGCCGACATCACCGCCGCCATAAATTCAGCCGGATAATGGGTTTTCAGCCATAAGGTTTGATAGGACACCAAGGCATAAGCGGCTGAGTGTGATTTATTAAAACCATAGCCGGCGAATTTTTCCACGAGATCAAATATCTTGATCGCCAAGTTGGGATCTATGCCATTGTTTTTGGCGCCGGTCTCAAATGATTCACGCTGCTTGGCCATTTCTTCAGGTTTTTTCTTACCCATGGCTCGACGCAACAAGTCAGCACCGCCGAGGCTATAACCCGACATCACCTGAGCAATCTGCATGACCTGTTCTTGGTATAAAATAATACCGTAAGTGGGCTGCAGAATTTCTTTCAAACATTCATGTTGGTATTCAGCGTCAGGGTAAGAAATCGCTTCACGGCCGTGTTTTCGGTCAATGAAGTTATCAACCATGCCGGACTGCAAAGGACCAGGACGAAATAACGCCACTAAAGCGATGATATCTTCAAAGGTATCAGGGCGAAGTCGCTTAATCAGTTCCTTCATACCCCGCGATTCTAGCTGGAATACCGCAGTAGTTTCGGCATTTTGTAGCAAGCGAAAACACTTGGGATCGGCCAACGGGATGGCGGTGATATCAACCTGCACACCACGTCCCGCGGCGATCATGTCAATTGCCCACTGGATGATAGTCAGGGTGCGCAAACCCAAAAAATCGAATTTAACTAAGCCTGCATATTCCACGTCATTTTTATCAAACTGCGTGACCGGGTTATTGCCTTCGTCATCACAATAAAGGGGCGCAAAATCAGTAATCTGGGTAGGTGCTATCACCACACCACCGGCGTGTTTACCGGCATTTCGGGTAACCCCCTCTAAAATACGTGCCATGTCGATGAGTTCTTTTACATCATCATCGCTGTTGTACAGTTCGGGCAAACGCGGCTCTTCTTCAAACGCTTTTTCTAAGGTCATGCCCGGTGTCGGTGGGATCAATTTGGAAATGCGATCATTAAAGCCGTAAGGGTGACCGAGGACGCGGCCAACATCTCTCACCACGGCTTTTGCCGCCATGGTGCCGAAGGTAATAATTTGCGATACCGCCTGACGGCCATACAATTCCGCCACGTGATCGATCACTTCGTCGCGTCTGTCCATGCAAAAATCGACGTCGAAGTCGGGCATACTGACCCGTTCAGGATTCAAAAATCGCTCGAACAGTAAATCAAACTCCAGAGGATCCAAATCGGTGATCCCTTGTGCATAGGCGACCAGTGATCCTGCACCAGAGCCACGTCCCGGCCCCACCGGAATGCCATTGTCTTTACTCCACTGAATAAACTCCATCACGATTAAGAAATAACCGGGAAAGCCCATCTGGTTGATAACGTCCATTTCGATGCGTAAACGTTCATCGTATTCTGGACGCCGCGCTGCACGCACAGCTTCATCAGGGAATAAAAAAGCTAAGCGTTTTTCCAACCCTTCTTTAGAGACCTTAACCAAATAATCTGCGTCAGACATTCCACCTGTGGGAAATTTAGGTAAAAAGTATTCGCCTAAGGTGATGGTGACATTACAGCGTTTGGCGATCTCCACGGTATTTTGCAGGGCTTCAGGAATATCGGCGAAGAGCTCAAGCATTTCCTCGCTGGAGCGTAAGTATTGTTGTTCACTGTAGTTTTTGGGGCGGCGCGGATCATTGAGGGTATAACCGTCATGAATCGCTACACGGATTTCATGAGCGGCAAAGCCTTTTTGTTCGATAAAACAGACTTCATTGGTGGCCACCACTGGCAAGTCGTTTTGTTCAGCCCAGGCTACTGCGCGATGAATGTAATCTTCTTCGCCTGCTCGGCCTGTACGTACTAATTCAAGAAAATATCGATGAGCAAAATGCTGCTGATAAAATTGGCTAATGCGGCTGGCCGCTTCTTGATTGCCTTTGGTCAAAGCTTGACCAAGATCACCAGAACGCCCACCAGACAGGATAATCACGCCTGCGGCGTGTTCAATTAGCCATTCTTTATCAATTACCGCACGATTCTGCACACTACCACGTAGGTAGGCTTTGGAGATCAATAGGGTAATATTTTTATAGCCTTGATTATTCATCGCCAACAGGGTGAGTCGAAACAAGCTCGTGTCTAATTCTGGACTTTGTACCCAAAAATCGGCGCCGACTATAGGTTTAATACCTTGTTCATGGGCAGCACTGTAAAATTTAACCAGACCACAAAAATTCATTTGGTCAGTGATCGCCACGGCGGGCATGGCCATTTTTTTCACTGCAGAAATAATCGGCTTAACTTTATTTAAGCCATCAAGCATCGAATAATCACTGTGCACGCGCAGATGCACAAAACTAATTGGCTTATCTGCCATGAATCAACCTGCTATTTGTCCGTTGCGTAAAGCAAGCGAGTGCTGAACGGGACGAAAACTCATACGATAAGAAGAAAGTGGACCTAACTCGGCTAATTTAGCTAAATGTAGGGCTGTTGGATAGCCCTTATGTTGGGCAAAGCCATAATCAGGAAAGGCAGCATCTAAAGCTTGCATGTCTGTGTCCCTTGCCACTTTAGCAAGAATAGAAGCGGCGGATATTTCAGCAATAAGGCTATCGCCCTTTACCACCGCTTCACTGGAGTATTGCCAACTGGGGCAGCGATTTCCATCCACCATAACATGTTCAGGACACATTGTTAGGGCATCCACGGCTCTGGTCATAGCCAACATGGTGGCGTGTAATATATTCAGTTTGTCGATTTCCAATGGCGTAGCCCGGCCAATGGCCCAACACAAGGCGTGTTCTTTGATGATATCAGCGAGTTGCTCTCGGCGCTTAGCCGACAGCTTTTTAGAATCGGCAAGACCTTTAATTGGCCTAGCAGGATCGAGTATTACAGCCGCTGTCACCACATCCCCCACTAAGGGGCCGCGCCCCACTTCGTCGACACCCGCCACCAATCTCATCATCTATACCCGGCCTAAGAGTTTGGCGACAGCTGAAGCTGCTTGGCGATCTGCGCCCTTTTTTAAACTCAGGTGTATTTCACGAAAACGCGCTAAAAGAGGATTGGCTTCGGTTAACATGGGTTGCAGCAGTGCGGCAATATCATGAGGATTGACCGCCTCTTGTAATAACTCTGGCACGACTTGTTCGTCAGCCAACAGGTTAGGCAAGGCAAAATATTTTGCTTTGTATAACCACTTCATCATTTGATGGGTCATTTTATTCAGACGATATGCCACCACCATATTGCGTTTACATAACATCGCTTCTAAGGCCGCAGTACCTGAGGCTAACAATACCGCATCTGCAGCAATCATCACTTCTCGAGAATGGCCAATCACTACACGATGTTCAACTTTTGGCTGGGTGGCTTTTAAGTAACTTTCTACTTGTTGTTTGCGCTGTTTATTCACCACTGGGATCAATACTTTGAGATCACTGACGTGCTGATTAAGCAGCTCTGCGCTTTGCAAGAAGATATCGAGGAGTGTCGCCACCTCACTTTGACGGCTGCCAGGCAACATAGCCAGTACTTTTTGGTTAACATCTAAGTTCAAGGCTTTACGCGCGGCATTTTTGTCGGGCTCTACGGCTATTTGATCGGCTAACGTATGCCCCACAAATTCGCAGGGAATATTGTGTTTGTCGTACACGGCTTTTTCAAATGGAAAAATACTTAATACAAGATTGGTGGCTTTGGCGATTTTAGAGATACGTTTCTCGCGCCATGCCCATACCGTTGGACTCACATAATGCACAGTTGGGATGCCTTTGACTTTGAGCTTGCGCTCTAAGCCAAGATTAAAATCTGGGGCATCAACGCCAATAAATACATCAACAGGATTATTTAAAAAATAGGCAACTAGGGTTTTTCTGACAAAGAGTAACCGGCGGATGCGTGACAACACCTCAACCAAACCCATCACCGACAACTCTTCCATTTCAAATAGTGAATGACAGCCAAGGGCTTGCATTTTGGGGCCGGCAATTCCAACGAACTGAGCATCTGGAAAGCGCGCTTTGAGTTGGGCAATCAGGCCAGCAGCCAGCAAGTCGCCAGAGGCTTCGCCGGCAACGATACCTATCCTTAAGGGTGTTTGACTCATGACTTAGCGCACGATCCCTCGTGAAGAATGTTCAATAAAATCGGCCATAATGCCTATTACTGGAACTTGAGTAGCCATTTCACGCAAGATGATCACCGCTTCTTCAGCACGATTACCATTTCTGTACACGGCTTTGTAGGCACGTTTAATTTGCATAATGGTTTCTTCGCTAAACCCACGACGACGTAGGCCTTCTGAGTTAATGCCGCGTGGCACGCTGCCATCGCCCAACATCACATAGGGAGGCACATCGCGTAATACAATTACACCGCCACCAACAAAGGCATGAGAGCCAATTTGACAAAACTGATGAAACGCCGTCATGCCACCTAAAATAACCCAATCACCCACATGCACATGACCAGCCAGTGTTGCATGGGTGGCAAGGATGCTATTACTGCCAATCACACAATCGTGGGCGACGTGTACGTATGTCATGATCAGGTTGTTATCGCCAATCTGAGTAATACCTTTGTCTTGAACCGTGCCTCGATGAATGGTGGCACCTTCGCGAATCACATTATTATCGCCAATGATTAGTTCAGTGGGCTCACCCTTGTATTTTTTGTCTTGGCAATCTTCACCAATGGAGCCAAATTGAAAAAAATGATTGTTGCGACCAATAGTGGTTTTACCCTTAACCACCACATGGGAGTTTAATACCGAATTGTCACCAATGGTCACATGGGCATCAACATAACAAAATGCCCCCACCGTGACATTGTTGCCCAGTTCAGCTTTAGGATGAATGATGGCAGTTGGATGAATCGACATTACATTTTCCGCATTGCACACATAAATTGAGCTTCACACACGTCTTTGCCATCAACACTGGCGACCCCATGAAATACCCAAATCCCGCGACGTTCTTTAATTAAATCGACTTGCATGTCCATGCGATCACCGGGCACCACTGGACGTTTAAATCTGGCTTTGTCGATACCCGCGTAAAGATACAACTCATCAGAGTTACCGGCGGTTTTAAATCCCAGCACCCCAGCGGCTTGCGCTAAGGCCTCGAGAATTAATACCCCAGGGAAAATCGGCTTACCCGGAAAATGCCCGGTAAAACATGGTTCGTTGAAGGTGATATTCTTATACGCGCTAATGGACTTATTCAGGGTGTAATCTGTTATCCGGTCTACTAACAAGAATGGATACCTATGGGGAAGAAGACTTAATATTTCTTCTATCTCGATAGTGTTTATTTCATTTGCCAAAAAAGCCTCTCCTTCACGAAATATGGTAGCGCTCGATAACCTTTATCATGCTAAAAAGCCCTTTGATGTGTCGATGTTGAGACACCAAAGGTACTGCATGTGCTTACTTAGACTGACCTTGCTCAAGCGTTTTAATACGCTGCTCTAGTTTATCTATATTTCTGAGCATGACCGTATTTTTACGCCATTCTTTGTTAGCTAGGGCTGGCATACCAGAAGAATACACCCCTGCTTGGGTAATATTCTTAGTAATCATACTCATACCCGTTATGACGACACCATCACAGACATCGATGTGACCATTGATCCCCACTAGGCCGGCTATTGTACAATTAGCGCCAATAGTGGTGCTACCTGCCACCACAGAACACGCAGCAATGGCAGTATTTTTGCCAATGATCACGTTGTGGGCAATCTGTACTTGGTTATCGATAATCACGCCGTCATGAATTTCAGTATCATCTAGGGCGCCACGATCAATAGTTGTATTTGCGCCGATTTCCACTCTATCGCCGATAACAACTCGACCTAGTTGCGGTATTTTCAACCACTGACCCTGATCGTTAGCGTAACCAAAACCATCGCTACCAATCACTGCCCCTGCCTGAAACAAACAGTCTGCCCCAATAACCACCGAGTGGTAAACGTTAACATTGGCCCAAAGCTTTGTATTGGCGCCAATCTTGGCATGTTTACCGATAAAACAGCCAGCGCCAATCTGTACACCGTCTGCTAAGCTCACGCCGCTTTCAATCACAGCATGTGAGCCAATTTTCACATTGTTTCCCAAGCTTACGTCACTGGCAATCACCGCCAATGGCGATATCTCGTCTGCCGCATGCGGCGTTGAGTCAAGCAGTTGTGCAACTTTGGCAAAACCCACATAAGGATTGGCCATAACAAGTGCCGTACACGGACAGTGTTCAACTTCATTGGGGTGGACAATGACTGCTTGGGCAGCGGTGGTTGAAAGGTCGACACGATACTTGCTATTGGCCAGAAAGGAAATCTGACCATTGCCTGCTTTAGCAAGCGTGCCGATACCGTGGATAAGTGAATCTTCGCTATCACCAGCAGCCAAACGCAATTCTGCATCAATGGCTGTGGCGATAGTTTTTAAACTAATGGCATTAATCAAGGGTACCTTGCTTAAACCTAAGGTGGTTAGTTTACTTTAGAAACTTGGTCGAGTACCAATTTAGAAATGTCGTGATCTTCTTTAATAAATGCCACAGCGTTGGCATTCAAAATAACATCATACTTTTCTTTGGCAGCAACCACATCGATGCCTTGCTTGATTAAACCCAACAATTTGTTTTGCTCATCTTTCAAACGTTGCTGGATTTGCTGTTGCAAGGGTTGCGCTTTGTTGGTGTATTCTTCACGTAACGCAATGATTTTATCTTCCAACTCTTTTTTCTCTTTTGCGCTCATGGTCGCGGCATCACGCTGATTTTTTTCAAGATAATATTTGATATCTTTTTCAAGACGACTGACTTCTTCAGTTTGGTCTTTAAATTCAGCAGCGATAGTTTGTTGAATAGCCGCTGACTGTGGCATCGCTTGAAAAACACCCTGAACATTCACCGCACCGATTTTTTGCTCGGCAGCCAAAGCCACACTTGTCGCCATGCTCGTTGATAACAATGCACTGGCAATTAAACTCTTACTGAACTTATTCAAAACTCTCTCCTACTTCTATTTGTTGGCTGCCCTGTGGGTCAGCTACATGATTAAAATGTTTGACCAATGTTGAACGAGAAGAACTTAATGTCATCCCCATCGCGCTCGGTTATTGCTCTTGAAAAGCTGAACACCATAGGTCCCATGGGTGACAGCCATTGTACAGAAAGTCCGTAAGAAGCTCTATACAGAGTTGGGTCGCTATAATCTAATAAACCATCGTTGTTAAACTGTTTATTGATACGCAAATCTTTATAGCGGTTGTAATCGAATTCGGTATCCCACACGTTACCCACGTCAACAAACAAGCTGGTACGCACAGAATTATCAAAGTCCGCCTCAACAAAAGGTGTGGGAACGATAAGTTCTACACCACCCAATGCCATGGCGTTACCCCCCAGTGAACGACTGGATATGGAGACTACATCATTTTCTGGCCCTGAATATATGGGCACGCCGTTTGGATCCGTACCAATGGCCGTCGGGGAAAGTTGGATACCACGTGGGCCCACGGTGTTGTTTTCAAAACCACGTAAGGAATCGCCACCACCGGCAGTGAAATGCTGAGTAAAGGGTAGGATTTGGTCGATGCCATTGACGCTGCCATAGCCATTACCGTAGCCCAACTTCATGCGCGCTAAAAATGACCAGCGTTGATCCCGCGATAAAGGGAAATACCACTTCGTATCCAATTCAGTTTTGAAATAATTCACATCAGAATTTGGAGTTGTAATACTAAACGATGCGCGCTGCGACGAACCCGCAGAAGGGAATACACCTCGGTTGAGGGTAGAGCGCAACCACGCTACCGAGGCTAAATAACTGTCGTAGTTAATGGCCGCATCTGGGTTATTCGGGTCGATAAATTGATTGTTAAAACGCGTGGTTTGCACGTAGGGTGTGTTCTGGAATAATTCCACACTGCTGTAGGTCAGACCAAAATTAATACGGTTAAATTCATCGATGGGGTAGCCAATGTTTCCCCCTAAAGAATATTGTTTACTGTTGTATTGGATTAGGTTTGCTGAGCTTCCGTCGAACTCACTGTAAGCAATGGTGCCACCCAAACTGATGCCATCAATGGTGAAATACGGGTCGGTGTAAGAGATTTGCACACTCTTTTGGTAAGACACCGTGCTGATGTTGAAGGCAATACGTTTACCGGTACCCAAAAAATTATCCTGCTGAATACCCGCTTGTAAACTGAGCTTGGTGCGGTCGCCGTAACCAATGCCCGCATTAAAGGAGCCGGAGGCCTGCTCTTTTACGGTAAAATTCACATCAACTTTATCATCTTCACCGGGTAAACGAATGGTTTCAAAATCCACTTTTTCCATGTATGTCAAGCGTGACAAACTGTTTTTCGACGATTCTAACGTGGCATTGGATAACCATGAACCTTCCATTTGTGTCACAGACTGACGCAACACTTCATCAGACGTACTGGCATTGCCTTCAAAGTTAATCCGGCGCACATAAATACGCTTACCTGGATCAACCGACAGCACTAATTTAACCGTTTTATCTTCTTCATTGATATCTGGAATCGTGGTAACCGTGGGATAGGCATAACCATAACGCCCCAAGTATTTGCTGATGAATTCTTCGGTATACGTCACTTCGGCTTGGTTGTATAACTCACCTTTGGTGAGGGGTAGGACCAACTTAATGTAGTCTTCGAAACCCAACAAATCCCCAACCAACTCAACATCAGAGATCGTGTATTGCTCGCCTTCATCTACGTTTAACGAGATGTAAATACCGTTTTTCTCTGGTGTCATCGACACTTGAGTAGATTCAATATTGAATTTCAAGTATCCACGGTCTTTGTAGTAACTGGTGATGGTTTCCATGTCACCCGATAATTTCTGTTTCTGGTAACGGGTTTCAGACAAAAAATCCCACCATGGGGTATCAAACTGCAGTTCAATTTGTTCGAGTAATTCTTTATCGGTGAAGGTTTTATTGCCGACGATGTTGATTTGTTGAATCTTGGCCGCGTCACCCTCTTCAAACAGTAATTTGAGGTCCACACGGTTTCGTGGCAGCGGTGTGATGATGGCGCTGACATCAGCGTTATATTTACCGATGCTGTAATAAAAGTCCTTCAAGCCATTTTCGATGGACGTCAGCACGGTTTTATCCAAGGGCTCACCTATTTTGATATTGCTACCATCTAAGCTTTCTTGGAGTTGCTCGTCTTTAATGTCGTCATTACCATCAAAAATAATACTGCTGATGGTTGGACGCTCTTTTACGCGAACTAACAATGTGCCGCCATCGCGTAAGATTTGAATATTTTCAAAGTGGGTAGATGAATATAATGAACGGATCAGTTGTGCGATCCTAAAGCTGTTCATTTCATCGCCAATTTTAACTGGCAAATAGGTTAACGCTGCACCTAGTGCAACACGCTGTAAGCCTTCAACTTTAATATCCTGAACCACAAATTCAGTATTACTGGCCCCTTGGGCAAAGGAGGTAATGGCAAGAAAAAATCCGGCAACAACTAAGGGTTTGAACTTCATTTATTAATATTCTTCCTAAACGCACAACACATTGCGCAAGACCAAATCGGTCGATAAAAACTACAAACGCGTAATATCATTGACAATCGCGATGCTCATCACTAGCAGCAGAAGTATGCCGCCTATTTTAAAGCCTATTTCCTGCACCGCATCGGGTACTGGTCGATCGCTAATTAGCTCTATAAAGTAATAGACTAAGTGGCCGCCATCAAGCACTGGCAGAGGTAAAAGGTTAATAATACCTAAGTTGACGCTAATTAGAGCTAAAAAGCTCAAAAAGTACACTAAACCTGAACTAGCACTCGCTCCTGCACCTTGTGCTATGGCTATTGGGCCACTCAGGTTTTTGACTGAAATATCGCCAGTCAGCAATTTACCCAGCATCTCTACACTTAAGGTCATCAATCGCCAAGTGCGCTGCACAGCTTTGCTAAAACTTTCAATTAACCCGTACTGCTGAGTGAACAATACGCCTTCTGGCCATGTGTCTAAGGTAGGCACAAAACCCATATAACCGCGGGTTACGCCATTCTCAGTGATTTGTCCGACTTTACCAGTCAAACTCAGTGCTTGACCTGAACGCTCAATATCAACGTTTATGATGATATTAGGGCGTTGTTGCACATAACTGACTATTTGTTCCCAATTTTGCACAGTAGTTCCATCTAGGCGCAGAATTTTGTCGCCCACTTGCAGGCCGAGTTGCTGAGCGGCTGAATTTTCTTCCACTTTTCCTAAGACTAACAAAATGTCGGGGCGAAATATGCTAAAGCCTATGGCCGCGATGGCCGATTGCTGGTCAGGATCAAATTGCCACTGGCTGATATCCAAACTAGCACTGCGCTCCCATTGACTGTTTGGTTCACGCCATTTTACTGCCATGCGCGATTTACCGATATGGGACATCAGCTCCATGTTAACTTCTTCCCAATCACGTGTACGGTGCTCACCAATTTGTGTAATCACCGACTCAGCAGTCAACCCCGCTTTTCCAGCGATGCTGTCAGGAGCAACGTTGCCCAACATGGGTTTGCTGGTCATTACGCCAAGCAAATACATGAGATACAAAGCAAAAATTGCAAAAATGAAGTTAACCAGAGGACCGGCGGCGATGATGGCGATTTTTTTCCACACATTTTGGCGATTGAAGGCAAAAGGAAGATCCGCTTCCGCCACGTCTTCAACACGCTCGTCGAGCATCTTCACGTAGCCGCCCAGTGGAATAGCCGCAATCACGTATTCCGTGCCCAGTTTATCAGTTCGACGCCACAGCGCTTTACCAAAACCGATGGAGAAGCGCTGCACTTTCACGCCACAGCGTCTTGCTACCCAAAAGTGCCCCCACTCGTGCACGGCCACTAAAATACCTAATGCAACAATAAAAGCGGCAACCGTGAACAGGATATTAGGCATGCTGTGCCACCTTGTTGTGACCAGATGGACCGAGACGCTGCACATAGGCAAGCGCGGTTTCCCTGCTTTGTTTATCGAGGTGAATGATAGCGTCGATAGTGTCACTTGCTTTCAATGGACTGTGTTGTAAACAGTAGTCATTTACCTGAGCAATTTGCATAAAGCCGATTTGTCCATTTAAGAAGGCCGCAACGGCGATTTCATTGGCGGCATTCAGCACCGTCGTGGCACTTTGCCCAGCCTTGCTGGCTTCAATGGCTAAGTGCAAATTCGGGTAACGTGCGGATTCTGGCTGGGTGAAGGTAAAATTAGCCAACTGACAAAAATCCAAAGCGGCAACACCGGAGTCAATGCGTTCTGGGTAAGCTAAAGCATGTGCGATGGGTGTGCGCATATCCGGATTACCTAATTGCGCAATTACCGAACCATCACAGTACTGCACCATGGAGTGAATAATACTTTGCGGGTGCAAGACCACTTGAATATCTTCACTGGCTAAGCCGAACAGCCAACGAGCTTCAATAAATTCTAAACCTTTGTTCATCATCGTCGCTGAATCGACAGAAATTTTGCGTCCCATGCTCCAATTTGGATGGGCGCAGGCTTGTGCGGGCGTGACATCATCTAACTGACTCAAAGGCAAGTGCAGAAATGGCCCACCTGAACCCGTCAACAATATTTTACTGATGCCACTGCGCTCTAGGTCGCCATAGGCATAATCCTTGGGCAAACACTGGAATATCGCATTGTGCTCGCTGTCTATCGGCAAAATTTGCGCACCGCTGGCTTGCGCGGCCTGCATAAACAGTTCACCCGACATCACCAAGGCTTCTTTATTCGCTAATAATACTTTTTTACCTGCATGCACAGCGGCCAAGGTGGGTAATAATCCAACGGCACCGACAATGGCAGCCATGACTGTATCCACTTCTGAGGCAGCAGCGACTTGTGCGAGGGCATCACTGCCAGCTAACACCTCACAACTTAAACCGTGTTGCTCAACTAACGATTGGCATAAGGAGTAATCCGTTTGCTCGGCTACCACAATGTAGCGCGGTTGGCAGAGCCTAGCTTGCTCAACTAATAACTTGATGTTTTTGTGCGCAGTGAGGGCAAAAACACTAAATTTAGCGGGGTGCCTGTGGACGACGTCCAAGGTACTTTGCCCAATTGAGCCGGTTGCCCCTAATATACATAAGGTTTGCATTATGCCATCCACGTGACATAGCAAAAAGCGAACATGGGAAAGGCAGCGGTTAAACTATCAATTCGATCCATGATGCCGCCATGCCCAGGTAACAGAGTGCCACTGTCTTTGAGACCCGCGCACCGTTTAAACATGCTTTCGTTTAAATCACCCAAAGCAGATACACCCACGGTTAAAGCGCCGACAACAACATGCAACCAGATACGCGAGGCTTCGTAGCTAAAATGCAGGGCAGCAAAGGCAATGATCATGGTGGAGGCAAGAATACCGCCCATCAGACCTTCCACCGTTTTACCAGGTGAAACATTAGGGCGAAGTTTGTGTTTACCAAATTTAACGCCAACAAAAAACGCACCAATATCGGCGGCCCAAACAATACCCAGCACATAAAATATCAGCGAGGCACCATAAAATTCATTTACGTCGTAAATATGGGTGCGTAACGACACAATAGCGACCCAAGTGGGGATGAGAGTATAGACCCCAAAAAATGCCCGTAATATTTTACTCGTGTGCCAAATCGAACTGAATTTGGGGTAGAGCATGATCATCACAAACGAAATGGCCCACCACAATGCCGCCACCGATAAGATGTAATGATAAAGTGCATTTAATTGGCCTTGATACCAAATGGCGTTAACCGGCAATGCCCAGGCCAAAGCGCCACAACCAGCCACCATCATTGCGGCATAACTAAACTTGCTGCCCCAGCGAGTCATACCTGCCATGCTCGACCATTCCCAAGCACCTAAACCAACCACAAGGGCAATCAAAATCTGGAATCCGTTGAGAGGTAAAAATAGAATGGCAAAAAGCGCCAAGGGCGCCAATATCAAAGCAGTAATAATTCGTTGTTTTAACACGTTAATTTCCAAATATGGTACTAGGTGCCATGTAATAGGTGCTAGCTTCTAAGTACTAGCCACTAGATGCTAGCCACTAGGTGCTAGCCACTCACCTGTTCGCCAGTCAGACCAAAACGTCGTTGACGTTCGGCAAAATTAGTCACGGCCCTCGAAAATTCCGCTTCATTAAAATCAGGCCAAAAAACTTCGGTAAAATACAGTTCAGCATAAGCTAACTGCCATAATAAAAAATTACTGATGCGTTGCTCACCGCCGGTACGAATGAGCAAATCCACCGCCGCTAAATCTTGCGCACAGGTGTATTGCTGAAAGACTTGTTCATTGATGTCTTCAACTCGCATATTGCCATCGATTACTTGCTGGCACAGGTTGCGGCTGGCGTTGACAATATCCCAACGTCCACCGTAGTTGGCAGCAATATTTAGCGTGAGGCCCGTATTGCTTGCCGTGAGATCTTGCGCTTTATTGATTTTTTCCACCAGTTTTGCATCAAATCGACTGGTGTCACCAATAATGCGCAACTTAACGTTATTTTTGTGCAACTTCTTCACTTCACTACTCAGCACTAAGGTGAACAGCTCCATGAGCACACCCACTTCCTCGGCGGGACGGTTCCAATTTTCACTGCTAAACGCAAAGAGGGTGAGCGCACTTATTTTTTGTTTAATGGCAAAGGACACAGAAGCCCGCACCGCATCAACACCGGCCTTGTGACCAAAGGTGCGAATTTTACCTTTTTGTTTGGCCCAACGCCCATTGCCGTCCATGATAATGGCGACGTGTTGAGGCATAGGCTGTAGCTGACTTTCAGTGTCCATTAGCGAATCAAAACGTCCTTATACTTCCATCAACTCATGCTCTTTCTGAGCCAAGATTTCATCCACTTGTTTGATAAATGTATCCGTTAATTTTTGCACAGCGTCTTCACCACGACGACCATCGTCTTCGCTTACTTCTTTGTCTTTCACCAGCTCTTTAATGTCGCTGTTCGCGTCACGGCGCACACTACGAATAGCCACACGCCCGGTTTCAGCTTCTGCACGAACTATTTTGATCAAATCTTTACGACGCTGTTCGGTTAACATTGGCATGGGTATACGCATTACCGAACCGGCGCTCATTGGGTTAAGACCCAAGTCTGACTGCATGATGGCTTTTTCTACGGCCGCGGCGGCGCTTTTATCAAAAACCGTCAATGCCAGTGTCCGTGAATCTTCGGCAATGATGTTTGCTAATTGGCGAATTGGGGTTGGCGTGCCGTAATAGGGCACCATAATGCTGTCGAGTAAGCTTGGATGGGCTCGGCCAGTGCGAATTTTCGAAAGCTGACTACGCAGGGCACTGATACTTTTTTCCATACGCTGACGCGCGTCATCATTAATCTCATCAATCACAATTTATCTTCCTATTTTTTTTGACTTTATTCTGGATGGCAAATTAAGGTACCCACGTCATCACCCATAACCACGGCTTTTAAACATCCGGGTTTATTCATGTTGAATACCCGAATTGGCATATTGTGGTCACGCGCTAAGGTGAACGCAGCTAAGTCCATCACCTTTAACTCTTTGTCGAGCACTTCATGATACGACAAGGTTTTGTATAACACTGCGTTGGGGTTTTTAACTGGGTCAGCGTCATAAACGCCGTCCACTTTAGTGGCTTTGAGCACTGCATCGGCCTCGATTTCAATGCCGCGTAAACACGCCGCTGAATCAGTAGTGAAAAATGGATTGCCGGTGCCGGCTGAAAAAATCACTACGCGGCCAGATTTTAACAAACTGATAGCCTCTGCCCAATTGTAGGCGTCACACACACCGTTTAAGGGTATCGCTGACATTAATCGAGCGTTAACAAATGCTCGATGTAAGGCATCACGCATCGCTAAACCGTTCATGACCGTCGCTAACATGCCCATGTGATCACCTACCACACGATTCATGCCCGCTTTGGCTAATCCTTCACCACGAAACAGGTTACCGCCACCAATCACCAAGGCGACTTGAATGCCCAATTCAACTAATTCTTTGATCTCTTGAGCCATGCGTTCTAACACTTTTGGATCAATGCCGAAGCCTTCTTCACCCATTAATGCTTCACCACTTAACTTCAATAAAATTCTGCGATACATGGATTTAGGAGCAGTAATCATAGATAGGCAATTCCTTAGGTTAATCAGCGTAGAAGATGCAACACCGCGTTAATCTTGTTAGTACTCAGGAAAATAAACGGGGTGATGCCACTTATACTTAAAAAAAAGCACCTCAAATTGAGGTGCCCGTAGTTTATATGACAATGGCTATTGGCAAAAGCCAAAGGCACATTTTATTTCTTCGCCGCTGCCATTTGTGCAGCAACTTCAGCCGCGAAATCTTCTTGTTTCTTCTCAATACCTTCACCCACTTCGAAACGGACGAAGTTGATCACTTCAGCACCTTTTGACTTCAATAAGTCAGCCACCAGCATGCTTGGATCTTTGATGAAAGGCTGGCCAGTTAAACTGATTTCACCGGTGAATTTATTCATACGACCAGACACCATTTTTTCAGCGATGTCGGCAGGTTTGCCAGACTGCATGGCGATGTCTAGTTGAATTTCTTTTTCTTTTGCAACTACTTCAGCTGGCACGTCGCTTGGCTTAACAAACTGTGGGTTGGCTGCAGCAACATGCATGGCGATGTCTTTTGCTAACTCTTCGTCACCACCTTTTAAGATGGTCAATACGCCGATACGAGCACTGTGAACGTAGGCACCTAATACATCACCTTCAACCGACACAACACGACGTGGGCTGATGTTTTCACCAATTTTGGCAACCAAGGCGTCACGTACTTCACTCACTTTGCTACCGTTGAGATCAAAACCGTTGAGAGTTTCGATGTCGTTAGCTTTGTTGGCTGACGCTAAATTAATTAATTGTTCACCGAAGGCCAAGAATCCTTGGTCACGGGCCACGAAATCAGTTTCGCAGTTCAATTCCATCATTGTTGCTACACCGTTAGCAACTTTAGTCAAGATCACGCCTTCAGCAGCGATACGGCCGGCTTTCTTAGCGGCTTTGGCTTGACCTGATTTACGCATATTTTCAATCGCAAGCTCGATGTCACCATTGGCTTCAACCAATGCATTTTTACAATCTAACATGCCGGCGCCGGTGCGCTCGCGCAGTTCTTTAACTTGGGCTGCAGTCACTGCCATTTTGGTATCCTCAGCAAATAAAATTCTTGGTTAACTATTAAAAAACAGGGGCCCATGCCCCTGAATTTATTTTTTCAATCATGCAGCCAGTGCTGCACAGGATTGCGATAAGATCGAGTTTCTAGCTTACTCGGCCGCTTCTACGAAGTCGCCGTTTTCAGCTTGAGCAACCAGGTTTTTCTCACCACCTTCAAGTACTGCTGCTGCCGCGGCGTTCAAATATAATTGAACTGCACGGATAGCATCATCGTTACCAGGTACGATGAAATCTACGCCGTCTGGGCTAGAGTTAGTATCTACGATAGAGATGACAGGAATACCAAGGTTACGGGCTTCAGTGATAGCAATGTGCTCATGGTCAGCATCAATAACAAACAAAGCGTCAGGTAAACCGCCCATGTTTTTGATCCCACCTAAGCTGCTTTCTAACTTAGCCATTTCACGTTGTAACATTAACACTTCTTTTTTGGTTAATTTGTCGAACGTGCCGTCTTGGCTTTGTTGTTCAAGATCTTTTAAACGCTTGATTGATTGACGTACTGTTTTCCAGTTAGTCAACATGCCACCCAACCAACGCTTATTTACATAAAACTGGTCGCATTTTTCTGCTGCTTCTTTTACCGCTTCGCTTGCTGCGCGTTTGGTACCAACAAACAAGATTTTACCTTTCTTAGCTGCAACACCTTGCACAAAGCTCAACGCGTCATTGAACATTGGAACGGTTTTTTCTAAGTTGATGATATGAACTTTGTTACGTGCACCGAAAATGAAAGGTTTCATTTTTGGGTTCCAGTAACGCGTTTGGTGACCAAAGTGTACGCCTGCTTGCAGCATGTCGCGCATAGATACGTTTGCCATTATACTTTCCTCAATATGGGGTTAGGCCTCCATATATCCCAGTCCTCGATCCCCTGCCGGTTTAAGCAGAAAACACCCCGAACACTGTGTCGATATATGTGTGTTATTTAGTTAGTTTCGCGACAATCTCACTGATAAAAATACCAGCAACGATTTCAGCGGGGCGCTTTATATCACGAGCCCATGCAACATTCAAGTTTCGCACCCCAAGAAGCTGAGTAAATCTTGTGTTGATTATCGCTGAGTATACGCGCTTCGGGTATACATCAGGATGGTGAAAAGTTAAGATAGTGGCAGAAAAAACAGATTGGAATGAGAGCTTTGTCTGCAACGATTAAAACTGCTGCTGAAATTGAAAAAATGCGCGTAGCCGGGCGTCTGGCTGCCGATGTATTGCAAATGATTGGCCCCTATGTGCAAAAAGGGGTGACCACCAATGAATTGAATCAACGGTGCCACGACTACATCGTCAATGAGCAACAGGCTATTCCTGCACCATTAAACTATGGCCACCCACCGTTTCCAAAATCCATTTGCACCTCGGTAAACCATGTGATTTGCCATGGTATTCCCTCTGATAAAAGCCTCAAAGACGGCGATATCGTTAACATCGATGTCACGGTCATCAAAGATGGTTACCACGGCGATACCTCAAAAATGTTTGTGGTAGGGAAACCCAGCATCTTGGCTGAACGTTTAATTCGCGTTACCCAAGAGTCTCTCTATCTGGCGATTAAAATGGTAAAACCAGGGGTGCGACTCGGCGATATTGGCCATGTTATCCAACAATATGCTGAACAACATTCTTACACCATTGTGAGGGAATATTGTGGTCATGGTATTGGCGCTAACTTCCATGAAGAACCTCAGGTTGTGCACTATGGAAAACAAGGCACGGGTGAGCGCTTAGAAGCAGGCATGTGTTTTACCATTGAACCGATGATCAATGCCGGTCAGCGCCACTCAAAAGTGCTGCCGGATAAATGGACGGTGGTGACAAAAGATCGCAGTTTGAGTGCACAATGGGAACATACTCTGCTGGTCACACCCACTGGTGTCGAAGTATTAACCTTGCGTGATGACGAGAATCTTGAACGGATCATTAACCATTAGTATTGATCAGCTCATATTCCTCCAACACATGGCGAGTCCGGTTAATACCAACTCGCTGTGCGTAGTTTCCAGTTTTCCCACTCAGTGGCCAGCCCAGTTCCATGCCTCATCTTGTTAACTTTGCGCTGCAACCCAAATAAGGATCCCGCGTGTCATTACACAGTTTGTTGAGTCAGATTAAATTGATCAACTCGGCGGATAACATCGCCGGCTTCAAAACATGCATTGCTAACAGCTATGAATGGTTGGGCAGTGAATTTGGGCACGCTGATATTCGTAGCTTGGTATTAGGACGCGCCACCTTTGTCGACGGCCTGCTTAAACACCTTTGGCAACTTACCGGTTTGCAACAGCACAGTCATTTGTGTTTGGTGGCCGTGGGCGGTTATGGCCGCGGACAGTTGCAACCCTATTCTGATATTGATTTGCTGATCCTCAGTGATAAAAGTTTCTCTCGCGAACAACAAAGCGCCATCAGTCAGTTTATCGCTTTATTATGGGACATTGGTTTAGATATTGGCCAGGCTGTGCGCACCGTCAAAGAAACCGTTAGCCTTGCATCAAAAGATGTCACCATCGCCACCAATCTTGTGGAAGCGCGTCGACTGGATGGTAGCGAAGCCACCTTTGAAGAGCTGCAAAGCAAATTACATGGCCGTGCCTACTGGAGTAGCAAGGATTTTTTCCTGGCGAAAATGGATGAGCAAGTGCAACGGCATTCCAAATTTAAGGGCACCTCCTACAATCTGGAGCCCAACATCAAAGAAAGTCCGGGCTGTTTGCGAGATATTCAATGCATAGGTTGGGTGGCCAAAAAACACTTTAAAGTGGTGGATGGCACCGAGTTAGTCAAAAAAGGCTACTTCAATGAACAGGAATTTGAAGAGTTAATTGAATGTCGTGACCACCTGTGGCGCATGCGCTTCGCCTTGCACTTGATTGCTGGACGCAGTGAAAACCGGCTGTTATTTGATTATCAAACTGATATTGCTGCCAAACTCGGTTATGGGGACGAGGGCAAAGCGTCCGTTGAGCGCATGATGAAGGCCTTTTTTCGCACCGTGCGCAGAGTCAGTGAATTAAACGAAATGTTGTTGCAACGGTTTAGTCACGATGTGTTGGCAACAAAGGTCAAACACAGTACTCACCTTAACGACGATTTTGACATTTTAGACGGTCTGGTGGCACCACTGCATGACAAGGGCTTCGACAGCCCAGAAAAGATCCTCGAGTTTTTGCTGATCATCGCTGACCATCCTCAGATCAGTGGTTTGCATTCCAATTGCCTGCGCCAATTGCGGGCGGCCCGACGCCGTTTTCATAGCCAATATTTTTGTGAGCGGGAAGCTTGTCGCCATCTGTTTATGCGCCTGTTGCGCCATCCACGCTTTTTTGCCCTCGGCTGGGACGTGATGCATAAACATGGCATCTTACAAGCCTATTTACCACAATGGGATCAAATTGTCGGCATGATGCAGTTTGATTTGTTCCATGCCTACACGGTGGATGAACACACCCATCGTTTAGTCAAAAATGTGCACCACTATAGTTTACCGGAAAACAAAGACTTTCCACGTTGTGGACGGATTGTAAAAAATTTAGATAAACCTGAATTACTCTACATTGCGGCTATATTTCATGACATTGGCAAAGGGCGAAATGGCGACCACTCCAAACTAGGCGCTGCAGATGTGGCTGAATTCTGCCAAGCCCATCACATTGAACCACGTGATGCAGAGTTGTGCCGTTGGTTGGTTGACAATCACTTGCTTATGTCGGTCATTGCTCAGCGCCGGGACATTTACGATGCAGACGTCATTAACGATTTTGCCACTCAGGTGCGTTCGCATAACAATTTAAATCATCTTTATGTGTTAACCCTTGCTGATATTCGCGCCACCAATGACAACCTATGGAACGATTGGAAGGCTTCATTATTACGTGAGTTGTATTTGCTAACTCAGAAAGCGCTAGACAATGGACTTGAGTGTAAAGACGCCATTCAAGACCGTGTGGAAGAGCATCAAAGCCGCGCCAAAGCCATTATGTTAAGCAAAGGCATGAACGATACTCAAATCGAACAATTTTGGCGGCGTCTGAGTGATGACTATTTTGCGCGCTTTAAACCTGACCAAATTGCTTGGCATGCCAGTGTGATCCTAGCTTCACATCCGATGACCGATGACTTTTTATTGGTTGAAGCAAACGAAACCACCGCCACATCGGGTACTGAATTGATTGTCTATGGCAAACATAAAAAGAACATGTTTGCACAAATTGCCTCGGTGTTAGACAGCCGTAATGTGTCGATTCATGACGCGCAAATAATGCACACCCACGATGGTTATATCTTTGATAGTTTTATTATCTTAGAGCACAACGGCGAGCGAATTAGCTCTACCTCTCGCCTCAACAGCCTAAAAAGTGCGGTTGAAAATCAATTAACCAAACCTGGGCAAGATCACAGTAATAAACGCAAAATGTCGCGACAAATGAAACAACTCGAAGTCCCCACAAAAGTGCGTTTTTATCCCGGACACGGCAACGTGACCTTAGTGGAATTAGAAGCCCTCGATGCACCGGGTTTGTTGGCAAAAATTGGCGAATTGTTTGTGGAGTTAGACATCAACTTGCACATGGCCAAAATATCCACCATTGGTGAACGGGCCGAAGATTTGTTCATCGTCAGCAACAGTCAAAATTTACCCTTAACCCAGAATCAACAAGTCGAGTTCAAACATCGCTTGAACGACACCCTGCACTAAGTAACCTGAGATCGGTTTAAGCAGCCACCATCGCATTTCTCTCAACGTCGCTAATATTAAGGGATGGCTTATTT
>JAACSL010000032.1 GCA_009993955.1 Paraglaciecola sp. | reverse complement strand
TGTTCCTCTGTTGGTTCCCACTTTCTTGGTCGAAAGATCGGATCTTGGAACAGGCATTTAGTTCAATTTCTTAAACAGGATTGGGGTTAATTACTGAGTTTCATGCTTTGTTTGTAGAGCATCAGTGCTTGGGTTTTGTCGTGCTGTGATTCTTTTAGCGCGGCCATGAGTCTTAAATCTTGTTGGCGGTTAGCCAGTTTGATAGCGCGGCAAAGGGCTTTTTCTGCCAACACTGTGTCGTTGGCATTGTACGCCAAGTGACCGAGGGTAGAGAGCAGTTCGACGTTGCTGTCGTCGTGTTTCAACCAGCTTTCTAATTGTTTAATGGCCATGCTGGGGTTGGGCAATTTAAGTTGTTTATATAAGGGTAATAACAAGGCTTGTGGGCCAGATTTTTGGCTCGCAACCAACATTTCCTCAGCGTCTTTGTGCATGCCTTGATCGAGTAGCTGTTGAATATAGGCAGCTTGCTGACTGGGGTCTTTACGCGCGCCACGGGGCAGAGCTTGCCAGCTTTGTTTAAGCTGATTTGCCCCTTCTTTACTGGCAATTTCGGCAAAGGTGCCTTTGGATACTGCTTGGCTGAGGGCGTCGTAATCGGTGCCCAAAGCTTTTTTCCAGTGAGGTAATTGGTTTTTTAACTCACTCCAACGCGCGGCCTTGAGCAAGGCCTGCGCCCACAGTTTTATCACCACAGCTTGATCACGTTGTTTACCGCTAAGCCCTGCGATAAGTTCAAGGGCTTGGCTGGCTTGCTGTTGATGCAAGGCTTGGCGAATTAAACACAATTTGGCCGCCAAGGCCGAGGCTTCAATGGTGCTGGCCTCTACCCATAAATTCTTGGCTTTTTGTGCATCACCGAGTTGCAACTCAGCCTGGGCTGCCGCCAATAAATTGATACCATCAAAATCGTTATCTTTAATTTTACTCAGCCAGTTGCGGGCATCCACATAGTTGTTTTCAGCTAAGGCAATTAAGCCTTGGCGAAAGGCTTGCTGTTGTTTGCGCCGCCCTAGGCCGCCAAACCAGTCGCGCGAACCGTTCACACTGTGCAAAAGCACTTGAATCAACCAATTGGCCAGTAACAAGCCAATGAAGATGGCCAACAGCGAAATGGCTAAAGAAAACACATTCATTTCGATGGCCCAGCCACTGAACTCCACAAACACGTAACCGCGATCTTCAAATATCATGGCGGCCACCACCAAGCAGATGAGGAAAACCAGCGTCACCAATACAATTCTGAGCAAGCGTTTCATGGTTAACGCGCTCCGTTGGCAAAACGCCGATCAAGCCGCTGCGAAATCAGCTCATGCAGGGCTTCAGTGACGCTCAACTGAGCGGGGTATTTTCGCTCGGTTTCGGTGTTGTACAAGGCATACAAACTGTCATGAAACTGTCTAACGCTGCTACTTTGGCGATCGTAGTTGTCGGTGAGCAAGGCAACACCATCAAGCAAACTTTGATGAAAAAGGTCGGTGTTTTCTTGCAGTATCGCGATCTGCGCAGCATGCAAAGCAAACTTTAACTGCTCTTTAGCCAGCCATTGCTGCTGTTCAGACATAAAGGGTTTTATTTCAGTGGTGATTTTTTTATAGCTGAAAAAGTTATCAAAAAATGATTTAAAGTTGTTGGTCAAGTTAGTTTGCCAATCTTCAACCGAGGCAGAGACTTCAGTGGGTGGCTCCGTTGATTCTGGACGTTTGAAGTAGGACAACGGCAAGTCGTCAACTTGCTTGATTAAACCACCAAGGGTTAGGGCTAATTCGGTGTACGAGACTGGGTTAATCTGCTGCAAGGTTTGCATGTCGTTGGCCAGTTTTTCACGCAAGGGCAACAAGCTTGGGTCGTTCAAGTCTTCTAAACGACTCGCGGCGGCTTGCAACATCATAATCGCGGTTTTTTCATCGTGCTCAAGGTACAGCTTGCGACCCGCAATACTCACCAAATAATCGGCTTCGGCCAGTAACCAATCGGCAGGCCTGCGCCCAGCGATTTCAGCCAGAGCACTTTGATTAACAGCCAGTTGCTGTTCCACGGTTGAGAGTTTTTCAGTTAGTTGTTCAACTTCATTCACAGCGGCTTGGCTTTGCGCCAACAACGCATTTTCAACCAACTGATTACTCGCCGACGCTTCGGCTAGCTTAGCTTGTTGCTGACTAAATTGTTGTTGCTGTTCATTGAATAATTGAGTGTTTTGTTGACGCTGCCATTGCAGCCAAAGCCAATAGGCACCCGCCGCTAAAGCAAGCACTAATAAAAAGTTAATGATGCTAACAAACCATAACAAACCGGTTTTTGCGGTTTTTTTGTTTGCCGAACTTTGATAAGCCTCACGCTGAGCAAACGGTGCAGAGCTGTCTTTGCTGGTTTTGTCTGCACTGTTAGCAACAGGATCTGCAGCCTTAGCACTTACTTTTGGTGGCTGCTCAGGGGTTTTTGCAGAAGCTTGCTGAGTCAATTGGTTTTCTAGTTCTGCCAAGCGTTCTTCATCTGATAGCTTGGGTTTGTCTGAATTCTGAACCATTTAATACTCCAAAAAGATTGCACGGTTTGATTGCACTTGCAACGCACTGGCAATCAACATGTCGTCACTGGCATTAGCACTGACAAGCAGTTGTTTTACGCCAAGTTTAGCTGCAATTTGTGCGGTGCGCTGACTAACCACTATCCATGGAAGTGCACGTAGCCACTCAGCAGGAAAATAAGCAAAGGCAGCTTCTATGACTTCACCACTGGTGGCAATAATGCATTGAATCTCCTCCTTGTGCCAGTGGCGTGTGCTAGAAGGTGAGTCTAAATTTATGCGCTGATAGAGATCCCATTCCTGCACTTGGGCGCCGCGACGATTAAGGGTTTCGGCCAGTAAATCTCGGCCACCAAAACCTTTGATGATGACGACATGACGTTTGTTTACCTGCTGTAAGGCAGGCAAGGCCAGCAACCCTTCAGAGCGAGCTTGGTCTGGCACAGTAACCTGTAAACCATGGGCAAAGAGGATCTTTGCGGTACTCGCTCCCACAGCAAAAAATTGGCAGTGTGGCGGCCATAATGTTGCGTAACGCACACATTCTTCGGCCGCAACGGTACTGGTTACTATCACCAAGCTATCTGCCGTTAGGCGCTGAATATCGTTTGGCAACCGAGCAATGGCTTGCTGATTGAGTTGGGTGTCTTGCAAGGCGCAGGCGATTGTATCAAGGCCTGCAGCGCTAAACGATGCTTGGCTAGCCTGACATTTTGCCAAAGGTCGTAGCAATAAAAACGTCATGCTTAGGCTGAGTGATGCAAGGCGCTGAGGATCTTTTCTGCACCTTGGGCCAATAACGATTCTGCCACCTGCTGACCGATGTATTCTGCTTGCTCGCAATGCCCCGACGCTTGGGCATGTAACATGGTTGTGCCATCGGGAGAGCCCACCAAACCACGCAGGGTTAAAGTGCTGCCATCAATCTCGGCAAAACTGCCGATGGGTACTTGGCAACCGCCTTGCAGACGTGCATTCATGGCGCGTTCTGCTTTCACTCGCAAAGCTGTTTCAGCGTGGTTGAGCACCGCTAACATCGCAATTAATTGGTGATCATCATTGCGACACTCAATGCCAACTGCGCCTTGGCCCACCGCGGGTAAACTTAGTTCCGCGGGAATATGTTGGGTAATGCGCTGTTGCATGTCGAGGCGAATCAAACCCGCTGAGGCAAGAATAATGGCGTCGTAGAGACCTTCGTCTAGTTTGGCTAAACGGGTATTAACATTACCGCGCAAATCTTTGATGTGTAAATCTGGGCGCAATTTTCTGAGTTGACACTGGCGGCGTAAACTGGAGGTACCCACTACCGCTTGCGGGGGCAAATCTGCAAGTTGAGCAAAGTGGTTGGAAACAAAGGCATCGTAGGGATTTTCGCGCTCACAAATAGCATGTAAACCAAATTCTGCCGGGAAATCCACGGGCACGTCTTTCATGGAATGCACCGCAATATCGGCTCGTCCTTCTAACATGGCGATTTCTAATTCTTTGATAAATAAGCCTTTACCACCAATTTTGGCGAGGGGTGTATCGAGGATTTTGTCGCCTTGAGTGCTCATTGGCACTAATTCTACCTGCAAGCCTGGGTGATGAATTTCAAGCTGAGCTTTAACGTAGTGAGCTTGCCAGAGGGCGAGGGCGCTTTTGCGGGTGGCAATGCGAATAACGCGCATGTCGATACTAATCCTGTACTAAGTGCTGCTGAATAAATGTGAGTGGGAGTTTATCAAACGTCGCGGCGAAATGCCCATCCTAATAGCGATGGGGCTTGATAAGTAATCTCGCTAAAGCTGGCGTCAATAAAAAAGCAAGTTGGTGTTTATTCGGGTTTTACATCGGGCAGAACAAATTGCTGTTTAAGGCTGTTGATATAGGCTTGATTACTGGCTAACCATTGGTTGAACTCTTCGATGATCTCTGGATATTTATTTGTCGAAAGCTGGTAGCCAAACACAGTTTGCCCCAAGGTGTCATGGTAGGCTACGTCGGCTTGGATATTCAGTTCGTGCAAATAAAAGTTGATCACCCCAATATCGATATCTGCCCCATCAATATTCCCCATGGCTAAATGTTTGGTGAGCACTTTAGGGCTGGAGTCTTCTAATACTGTTACTTCACCAGAGGCAATTCTGTCCCGCCAAAGGGTTGGATCAAAGCCGGTGATTTTACCAATGACTCTGAAGTTATCTTTTGGTAGTTGTTGATTTTTTTTAACACCGCTGTGCCAGCACGTAAATACACAATGTCATGGCTGTAGTAATTCGCTGGATAGCCTTCTTCTCCTGGTGCTAGCCAACGTTTATTGTCAGGAAATTTAAAATCAATATCGTGTACCAACAACCACTTAGAGAACTGCTTGATGGGCAGGGGCACATAGGTGATGGTATGCCCCGTATCGGCAGCAAACTGGTCAAGCAAGACTCGACTAAAACGCGCTTCAGTGGTATTAAAATCGTAATAGGGTGAATAAGGTATGTCTTCAACCCCCACCACCAACTTCTGGGCTTGGGCTGCACTGCTTAAACTGAGGCATAGCATAACTAAGACACAAGCGGTTTTTATTGTGCAGCAAAATAGACATGTGATCCTAAACAAGGCGCTTCTCACCATCAACAAAGTACAAAGACAACATCCTTAACTTGCTCACATTAACAACAATATTACCTTACCTTCACCAAGAGCGAAGTAAAATCCTATTACTGTTCAACAGTCACCGTGAAATTATGGGTGATTAACTGTAAATCGCCATACCAAACTTGCACTTGCCACTCTCCCGCCCAGTAACTTGGGATCATTTTACTGGAATAAGTGCGCCAATTGTCGCTACCAATATGTAAGTTCACTGCGGCTTTTTCGTCACCTTGGTAGAGCCAGCGGTGGGTAATTTGCTGATTAGCAAGATCGCTAATGTGCGTGAAAAAAAACACCTTGCGTACTTCACCGGGTGCCAACGTGATGTCCTCAGTTAAGGTATCCACGGGTTCACGCTCGTTGATATTGCTGGTTAACTGACTGCGTTGCACCTGCGCTATCGTCAATAATGGGGTCAGCAATAAGCCTAAAAAAATCGAACAAAGCAGTAAGAAGCGCATATTTATTCCTCCGTGCCGTAGGTTTATAAAGTTAAACAGGCATTGAAAAATTTGCACGTTTACACAGACAAAAAAAGCCCGACCAGCGAGCTTATTTTTTATCGTAACTTGCACTTAGTGACTGAGGTATTGATTCACCTTGGTGGTTTTGGGGTAGAACATGTCGGCTTGTTGGATATTGGTTAGTTTGTCTTTTAACCATTCTTGCTGCACGCTGCGGCTGTAATTCAGATACAGTTTACCCTCGTGGATCACCCATGCATCGGGATCAATGCCCACCGTGCGCCCTTCGTCAGACATGGCATAAGCGCACCATCCACCATATTGCGGTGCGTACTTTTCAGGATCGCCTTTAAACAAGGCTAAATTTTCCTCGGAGGCAAAAAACCAGTTGGCATCACGCCACGTGAAGCTCAGTTTTTTATTGCCTTTGGTGGGTTTACCGACTGTGAAATAAGCCACGGTGTCGTAACCATCAATGGCCGTGTCGTTGAAAAAACCCGTATTAACAGCATCATCTAAGGCAAAAGCGGGCAGAGCAGTAAAAAATAATAGGCTAAATGTTAAACACGTAAGTAGGCGGCGCATATAGTTCCAAAAATAAAAGTGCAGGTGCCAACATAAACCGCGGGAATGCACTTTTAATTTCACCACAAATATTTTTGCGCAACTTCACCAAGCCCAACACGATTAGTATTGGCAACTCACTCAGGCGAGGCGCTGTTGCAACCACGTTGAAATGTCGCGAAGCTCTTGGGGGCAAACATTATGCTGCATTCGGTATTCATGCCAACTCACCTCGTAACCATTACTTTGCAGGGTTTGACTGGCCGCATGCCCCATAAACATAGGTACCACGTCGTCTTGTTGCCCATGCCCAATAAAAATGGGCGTAGTTTTATTGGCGGCATGCGCCTGCTGACTTAAGGTCTCTGGCATAGCCATATAACTGGACAACGACATGATGCCCGCTAGTTGTTTGTTATAACGAGTGCCAAGATGCAGAGCAATGACCCCACCTTGGGAAAACCCCACCAATACAATTTTATTGGCAGGCACACCTTTGGCGATTTCTGCTTCAATCAGTGCTTCCACCAACGCTGCGGATTCAAGCACACCTTGACTGTCGGCACGACTGTTAAAATCCATGCTGAGGATGTCGTACCAGGCTCGCATTTGCATGCCATTGTTAATGGTCACGGGGCGCACGGGTGCATGGGGAAACACAAAACGTATGCCTAACGCTGCTGGCATGTGTAATTCTGGAACAATAGGCGCAAAGCCGTTGCCAGAATCCCCTAGACCATGCAACCACACAACCACTGCACGCGGCGTGCCATGGGGATTAACGTCAACGTAAGGCAGTGATGAGCTGGATGAAGTCATGGATTATTTGCCCTTGCACAAATTAACGGGCTGCTCAGCTTGTTTTGACGCGGCTTCATTTAAGAAAGACCAAAATTCCACGCCTGTGCGCTCGTCAATCCATTGCCCTTGTTGGTAATTAAAATGATGACCATTAAACTTGGTGGCTACCCATAGTTGCAGCAATGGTGGTTGTTTATTGATGATGATTTTACTGCCATTAACAAAGGTCATGGTTAATATGCTGCTGGCTGATTCGTAATCAATGTCAACCTCACATTCATCTAACATTTCTTCAATATCGATCAACAAGGTGTCGACCATCTGATGATATTGGCTTTCGTTCATAATGTTTTCCCAAAGAGGTGGTGCAATCGAGCACTAAGAATTTATCCATATTATGCTAACATTGCACTCAATCAACGACACTCTCTTTATTGAACCAAAGTTTATTATGGTACAACCCTTAGGTAATTTATTTATATTGGCAGCCCCTTCAGGCGCTGGAAAATCGAGTTTAATCAAAGCGTTACTTGAGAAGTATGGGGAAACTGGCTTGCACAATAATGCCATGCAAGTCTCGGTTTCTCATACCACTCGCGCCCCTCGTCCTGGCGAGGTCGACGGTGTTCACTATCACTTTGTTGATCGCGAAACGTTTCAAGCCTTGATCAAACAAGATGCGTTTTTTGAATGGGCCGAAGTATTTGGCAATTTTTATGGCACCTCGAAAATTATCATCGAACAAACCTTACGTCAGGGCATTGATGTGTTTTTAGATATCGATTGGCAAGGGGCACGGCAAGTGAAAGCGCAGATCCCTGATACCGCCACCATTTTTGTGGCGCCACCGTCTAAGGCCGAATTATTGCGGCGCTTAACGGAGCGCGGCCAAGATAGCCCTGAGGTGATTGCCAAACGGATGACCCAAGCTGTGTCTGAAGTTTCCCACTACCATGAGTTTGATTATGTGGTGGTGAATGACCATTTTGATGCTGCACTAGCGGAGTTGGATGCCATCGTCACCTCGCGACGTTTACGCAAAGAGAAGCAAGTGATGCGTCACAAGCAACTTTTTCATGATCTTTTGAGCGATTAAACGATCTCTGATGATCAAATCACTTTTAAACCTGCGCATAAATCAGTACACTATGCGACCTTTTTTTCAATTAACACTAAACGGAAATCATCATGGCTCGCGTAACAGTTGAAGATGCTGTAAATAAAATTGGCAATCGTTTTGACTTGGTTTTGGTGGCTGCACGTCGCGCTCGTCAAATTGCAATTGAAGGAAAAGAGCCATTAGTGTCACGTGGCACTGACAAACCAACGGTTATCGCCCTGCGCGAAATCGAACAAGGTTTAGTGAACGCTGATACCTTAGAAGCTCAAAGTATTCGTGACCAACGTGAACAAGATCGCGCTGAGTTTGCGTCTGTTGCTAACATCCTGTCTGAACATTAATCTGCATTTTTTTAAGCTAGGCTAAACATCCCTGTGTTTAGCCGTTGGCTTGGCAACAAAATCACCGTATTCTAGGTACCATCATTACTAAACCTAAGTGTTGCCTGTGTATCTGTTTGAGGGTCTAAAACAAAAACTCGAAGCCTATCTGCCACCTGACAAGGTTGCGGATACTGAGCGTGCGTTTTTGTTGGCTCGCGACGCCCACAGTGGGCAAATGCGCTCAAGTGGTGATCCGTATATCACTCATCCTGTTGCCGTTGCTGGGATCCTAGCTGATATGCGTCTCGACCATGAGACCCTAATGGCGGCCTTGCTCCATGATGTGATCGAAGATACCCATCACAACAAAGATGACCTGAGTGCCCAATTTGGCCAAGTGGTTGGTGAGTTGGTTGAAGGGGTCAGTAAGTTAGAAAAAATCCAATTTAGCAGTACCCAAGAAGCCCAAGCTGAAAATTTTCGTAAAATGATCATGGCGATGGTGCAGGACATTCGGGTGATTTTGATTAAGTTGGCCGATCGCACCCACAATATGCGTACTTTGGGCGCACTACGACCGGATAAGCGTCGTCGAATTGCCAGCGAAACCCTCGAAATTTATGCCCCCATTGCTCACCGTTTAGGTATTCACGATATTAAAAATGAACTTGAAGACCTCGGTTTTCAAGCGATGTATCCCATGCGATACCGGGCGCTAAAGGGCGCGGTGAAACATGCCCGAGGCAACCGCAAAGAAGTCATTGAAAATACCCGTAAAGAGGTTGAAACCCGCTTAGCGGCAGCGGGCATAGAAGCCACTACCACTGGTCGTGAGAAACACTTGTATTCCATTTATCGGAAAATGAAAAACAAGGAACTGATGTTTAATGAAGTCATGGACATCTATGCGTTTCGGGTGGTTGTAGATAGTGTTGATCATTGTTATCGCGCCTTAGGTGCGATGCACGGCCTGTATAAACCCATTGAAAGTCGCTTTAAAGACTACATTGCTATTCCCCGCACCAATGGTTACCAAAGTTTGCATACGTCATTAATTGGGCCTCATGGTATTCCGGTTGAGATCCAAATTCGCACCCACGCTATGGATCAAATGGCCGATAAAGGCGTGGCGGCACATTGGCTGTATAAAGACAGTGCCGATACCAACGACACCACTGCCCAAGTGCGGGCTCGCAAGTGGATGCAGTCGTTAATCGAGTTGCAACAAAGTGCCAGTTCGTCGTTTGAGTTCATCGAAAACGTCAAGACCGATCTGTTCCCCGATGAAATTTATGTGTTTACCCCTGATGGGCGCATTATCGAATTGCCCATGGGCGCGACTGCGGTGGATTTTGCTTATGCCGTGCACACCGATGTCGGCAACTCGTGTGTGGGTGTCAAGGTAGAACGGCGCACTTATTCCTTGAGTAAACCCCTTGAAAACGGCACTACCGTTGAAATTATTACCTCACCCCGCGCCAAGCCCAACGCCAATTGGTTAAATTTTGTGGTGAGTGCACGTGCTCGGGCGCACATTCGCCATTACCTCAAACGCCAACGTTCAGAAGAAGCGGTGGTGATGGGTAACCGTTTACTGCGCCATGCCTTAGGCAGTGTCAAACTCGATGAAATTCCCCAAGCCGATATCCAACGGGTGGTAGTAGAAACAAAACACACAGATTTTGATGCACTGTTGGCAGATATCGGTCTGGGTAACGAACTGAGTGCCATCGTTGCGCGGCGTTTGTTGGGTGACAGCACCGAGTTGTCTGACAAACAACGCAAAGTTGCCATTAAAGGCACAGAAGGTTTGTTGGTCTCCTATTCACGTTGTTGCCATCCAATACCTGACGATGAAATAGTGGCCATTCTCAGTCCGGGTCGCGGTATGGTGATCCATCAAACGGGCTGTAGCAATATTCGCAAACTCAGTCGTGAAGAACCTCATCGCGTATTAGTCATGCAATGGGACTCTGAAATTAGCGGCGAATTTAACGCGGCGTTGCGCATTGAGTTAGTCAATCACCAAGGCACCTTGGCAACCCTGACCAATACCGTAGCCAGCTGTGGCTCGAATATTGTCAGCTTGCAAACCGAAGAAAAAGAATCAAACGTCTACTATATTGATATAGAACTGACCACCAAAAACCGTCTGCAACTGGCCAACGTGATGCGCAAGATACGCATCATGCCTGAGGTACAGCGCGTATCACGGCACAGTCAAAGCAAACAACAAAAATCGCACCACAACATTTAAATTAAGAAGGTAACTATGTCTAAGTCGGTCATCCACACTGATCAGGCGCCGCAAGCTATTGGCACCTATAGCCAGGCCATCAAGTCTGGTACCACGGTATATTTGTCAGGACAAATCCCGTTGGTGCCCAGCACCATGGAGCTGGTCTCACAAGACTTTGTGGAACAAGCTCATCAAGTATTTAAAAATATCTCCGCCGTATGTGAAGCCGCTGGTGGCTCTACTGCTGATCTTGCCAAGGTAAACATATTTCTCACTGATCTCGCTCAGTTTGCTAAAGTTAACGAAATCATGAGCCTATACATTAAGCAGCCTTATCCGGCTCGTGCTGCCGTGCAAGTGAGCGCCTTACCACGTGGTTCACAAATTGAGATAGATGGTGTGATGGAATTACCCGAGTAAGGCACGTTTAGGTGAGTGTTCCCGCCCGATTACAACAAACCCATATGTCTGCAGAGCGCCACGCACGTATTACCTTGTTTGCTGATCAGCGCCAGCCAGACTTAACGGTTTGCCTCGAACAAGTGCACAAACCGCATAATGTCTCTGCCATTGTGCGCAGTTGTGACGCGGTGGGTGTGCACACTGTGCATGCGGTATCTAACGACGAGCACCTGATGCGTAAAGATACCGCCATGGGCAGCGAAGATTGGGTGTTTATGCAACGCCACACCTCAATTCACGCCGCTGTCACCGTGCTCCACCAGCAAAACATGCAAGTGTTAGTTGCCGATTTGTGTGAAGACGCGGTGGATTTTCGTGATATCGATTACTGCCAACCCACTGCCATTATTCTCGGTCAGGAAAAGTTTGGTGTGACCCCAGAGGCCTTAGCTTTAGCTGATAAAAAAATCCTGATCCCCATGGTGGGCATGGTGCAATCTCTAAATGTTTCTGTCGCAGCTGCCTTAGTTTTGTACGAAGCACAGCGGCAACGTCAGTTAGCCGGCATGTATCAGCGCCCGCAATTAAGCGATTCACAGCGCCAACAGCTATTATTCAAAGGTGGCTTTCCTCGTTTGTATGCGCTGTGCGAACGCAAAGGCATTAGTCATCCCCATATTAATGCCGCCGGGGAGCTCATCGCCGATGCAAACTGGTGGCAACAAGTACAATATGCTTAAGTCAGACATTTTGTTTGGCTAAGCGAAAGTAAACACGGCGGTTTTAGGTCTACGCCTCTAGTTATTTCACTCATTGAACCAAACGAGGTATTTATGAAACGTTTTCCCCTAACCGTAAGCGCAGCGCTCTTGTTATTAAGCTGCTGGGCTTTCCAGTCTTTGGCACTAGATCGAAGCAAGATTTCTGAGGGCGCTGACGATGTCACGCCACTGTTGATTGGCCAAACCGCACCCAATACCACTCTGCAAACCGTGGACGGTGATCCGGTAAGTTTAAAAGCCCTTACCATGCAAAAGCCCACGGTATTAATTTTTTATCGGGGCGGCTGGTGCCCATATTGCAATCGCCAGCTGGCCGGATTAAAAGACATTGAAACCCAGCTCGATAACTTGGGTTATCAAATCATTGCCATTTCCCCTGAAACACCAGAGCAACTGCAAGAACAAAAATTGCAGTCGAAGTTTTCAGTGCGCTTGTTATCAGACGCCTCACTTAATGCCATTAGTGGTTTTGGCATCGGCTTTTATGTACCAGAAGAAACAGAAGCCACCTACAAGTCGAAATGGAATATTGATCTGAACAATCAAGATCCCAGTGGAAAAGCGGTATTGCCTGCACCAGCAGTATTCATTTTGGATAAAAATGCCCGGGTCAAATTCAGCTTTGTCAATCCGGATTACAAAGAGCGTTTGTCACCTGAATTGCTCTTGTCGGCAGCAAAATTAAGCCTTTAGTTCGTTAAGCTGCGAGAGGATCGTGATGATTCTCTCGCTTCACCTTGCTGTCTGCCTTGTTCCCGAGGCATAATTCTCTGACTGTATCTCCCCACTCTACTTTCTGGAGAATCACGATGTTGAGCTTATTCCGCACAGGGTTGCTGGGCATTTTCTTGCTTATTGCCGGTACCTTCATGGTGAATGCAAACGTGGCAAACAAACGCATTGTTGACTCACCTGAGCAAGTACAGCCGTTATTAGTGGGGCAATTCATCCCCGATGTCGTGGTACAGACTGACTTTGGCAAAGATATTCGCTTAAAAGATCTCGTGGAAAACAAACCCAGCATTGTGATTTTTTATCGCGGCGGTTGGTGTCCGTATTGTAACCGTCAAATGCAAGGCTTGATCGAAGTTGAACAACGCCTCCTCGACTTGGGTTATCAAATCATCGCAATTTCTCCAGATTCACCAGAGCGACTCACTGCTCAGCGCACCACGTCAGAATTTGAGGTGGTACGTTTGTCTGACAGTAAATTAGCAGCAATTCAAGCCTTTGGTTTGGGCTACTTTTTACCCGATGATGTGGCAAAAGACTACCGCGATAAATTGGGAGCCAATCTTGTAAGCTTAGATGGTGGCAACAAAGTTGTGCTGCCAGTGCCTGCGGTATATATCTTTGATACCAGTGGCTTAGTGCAGTTTCAATATGTCAATCCGAATTACCAAGTCAGGTTGTCACCACAACTGCTGTATTATGCTGCGCAAATTGCTCGTTAAGCACCTTGGCGACGGGCGCTGGAGCCGGACGTTTTGAAACAGGGTTTGGCGACTACCCCGGTCACTGAACTAAAAGGCGTGGGCGCAAAGGTAGCGGAGCAGCTGACTAAACTTGGCATTTATAGTGTGCAAGACATGTTGTTTCATCTACCGCTGCGCTACGAAGACCGAACACGCCTCTATCCCATCGCTCATTTACAAGCCCATGTGTTTGCGAGTTGTCAGGGCGAAATCATGTCCTGTGAGGTGCAGTTTGCTCGCAAGCGCATGTTGCTTGTGCGCATGAGTGACGGCACCGCCACCTTGACACTGCGTTTTTTCCATTTCACTGCGGCGCAAAAAAACAACCTAGTTGTGGGTTTAACCTTACGCTGTTTTGGTGAAGTCAAAGCGGGTAAGTTCGGTTTGGAAATGATGCACCCAGAATATAAGTTGGTGGATGCCTCAGCACCCTCCGTGGTGCAAGATACCCTGACCCCTGTTTATCCGGCCACCGAAGGTATTCGTCAACTCACCTTGCGTAATTTGAGTGAACAAGCCTTAAAGCTTTTACATAAAGGCGGCCTGAGCGAACTGTTGCCACCCGGCGTGTACGCCCAGCAAATTGATTTGGCCAGCGCATTGCAGTTAGTGCATCGCCCACACCCAGAAGTCAGCCTAGCGCTGTTGGAACAAGGCAAACACCCCGCTCAACAGCGCTTAGCCTTAGAAGAATTGCTCGCTCATCATTTGAGCGTATTAAAGGTACGGCAGCAAAATCAGCAACAGCAAGCCGTGGCGATTCAAACCAGTTCGACGCTTATCCAACGCTTTTTGGCTAATCTGCCTTTTACGCCAACTGGGGCGCAACAGCGGGTACTCAAAGATATTCAGCGTGACATGGCCTTGTCTCGACCGATGATGCGTTTAGTGCAAGGCGACGTTGGTTCTGGCAAAACCTTGGTTGCTGCCCTCGCGGCCTTATCGGCGATTGATGCGGGTTACCAAGTGGTGTTGATGGCACCCACTGAGTTATTGGCGGAACAACATGCCAATAATTTTCAGCAGTGGTTGCAGGCCTTAGATATTGACGTGGCATGGTTGGCGGGCAAGCTGAAAAGCAAGGTACGTGAGCATGTACTCACTCACCTCAAATCAGGCGAGATTAAAATGTTGGTGGGCACCCATGCGGTATTTCAAGAGTCGGTACAATTTGCTAATTTGGCCTTAGTTATTGTCGATGAGCAACACCGTTTTGGTGTGCATCAACGTTTGGCCTTACGGCAAAAAGGTGAACATCAAGGTTATTTTCCTCACCAGCTGATCATGACAGCTACTCCCATTCCTCGCACATTAGCGATGACCGCCTACGCTGATTTAGACACGTCGATTATTGATGAGTTGCCACCGGGACGAACTCCAGTGACAACGGTAGTGTTGCCGGATACTCGGCGTGATGAAGTGATGCTCAGAGTGCGCAATGCCAGCATCGAACAAGGTCGTCAAACCTACTGGGTGTGTACTTTGATTGAAGAGTCAGAGTTTTTACAAAGCCAGGCCGCTGAAGATACCGCGATTATTTTGCGCACGGCGCTTCCCGAGTTGCGTGTTGGTTTAGTGCATGGGCGCCTCAAAGCAGATGAAAAACAACAAATAATGGCCGACTTTAAGGCGGGCAATATTGATCTATTAGTCGCGACCACGGTAATAGAAGTGGGTGTAGACGTGCCTAACGCCAGTTTAATGATTATTGAAAACCCTGAGCGACTTGGTCTGGCTCAATTGCATCAACTGCGCGGACGGGTTGGCCGGGGCTCGGTTGATAGCCACTGTGTATTGATGTATCAAAGTCCTTTGTCAAAAACCGCGAGCAAACGTTTAGCGGTATTACGCCAGTCCAGTGATGGTTTTTATATTGCTCAGCAAGATCTGGAAATTCGCGGCCCCGGTGAATTGCTGGGCACCAAACAAACCGGCTTGGCCGATCTTAAAATCGCTGATTTAATTCGTGATGCTGAGCTTATCCCTACGGTACAAGAACTGGCCAACACCTTGTGGCAACATTATCCCAGCCATGCTCAAGCCATTATCAATCGTTGGTTGGCGCACAAGGAGCATTACGGCCATGCGTGAGCAAGTAACACAAACCTGCCTGACTGTGCCCCATGACGCCAGCCCTGAACTGATTGACCTTGGCAAACAAACTGCCGCAAAGTGGGGTTTACATTTTTCCTACCCACTCAGCGCTGGCTTGGTTTTATTGCAAAGTGTTGAGCACTTAGCCCTGAAAAATTTAGACGAACCCAAGGTGGGAGAAGTACTGGTAGATTTTGCCTCAGATGCCCTGACTTTTCGTCGTTTGCATGGTGGCGGACGTGGCGAAGCGGTAGCCAAAGCGGTTGGCCTAAAAGGTCAATATCGCCCCAGCGTGCTTGATGCCACCGCTGGTTTAGGGCGAGATGCCTTTATTCTGGCGAGCTTAGGTTGTGCGGTAAAGATGATTGAGCGCTCGCCTATCGTGGCTGCTCTGTTAAGCGATGGTCTGCATCGCGCCGCTCAACATGCTGAGCTGGCAAGTTGGCTACCTCAACAGTTATGTCTGTTACCCGGCACAGCCCTCGACCTGATGCAAAACTGGACAGCAGCCAAACCCGATGTGGTGTATCTCGACCCGATGTTTCCCCATCGCAAAAAATCTGCCTTGGTTAAAAAAGAAATGCGTTTGTTTCAACAGCTGCTTGGCCCAGATGAAGATGCGGATGCCTTGTTAGCGCCCGCCTTGGCCTTGGCGCACAAGCGGGTAGTGGTGAAACGTCCCGCTGGGGCCCCGTATTTAGCTAAGCAAAAGCCCGCCCTAGAAATGCAAGGCAAGGCCAATCGTTTTGATATTTATTTAATTCAACCCAACCCACAGGCTTAAACGGAGAACCCATGCTTAAAATTGGCGACAGTCTACCTAGCGTTACCTTCAGTTTGCGTAAAAACGGCATCAATTCAAACCCCAGCACAGCCGATGTTTTTGCTGGCAAAAAAGTGGTGTTATTTGCTGTGCCTGGCGCTTTTACTCCCACCTGCTCAGAAGCTCACTTACCCGGTTATGTTACGCTGGCTGATAAGTTTAAAGCCAAGGGCATAGACAACATTGTATGCACCTCGGTTAACGATGCGTTTGTTATGGCAGCATGGGGTGGGCAACACAACGCGGAACACGTGATGATGTTGGCTGACGGCGCAGGCGAATTTGCCCAAGCGATTGGCTTAGCCAAAGATACCGGCAATTTTGGTGGTTTACGCTCAAAGCGTTATGCCATGGTGGTGGATGATGGCGTAGTCAAACATCTCAATATTGAAGAGCCGGGTAAGTTTGCGGTGAGCGACGCAGAAAGCCTACTGGCGCTTGTCTAAGCGCCAGTAAACCTAAAGTTGGGTCAAATCAGTCCCTGCTGCATTTGTTTATCGGCATAATCCACGGCTCTGGCCGTGAGCGCCATGTACGTAATGCTTGGGTTTTGGGTGCCCGAGCTAGTCATGCAGGCACCATCCGTCACAAAGACATTGGCGACATCATGCAACTGATTCCATTGATTTAATACACTGGTTTTTGCATCACGTCCCATACGCGCTGTGCCCATTTCGTGAATACAAGCCCCCGGCGCAGTCAGACTGTTATAGCTTGTTATATCGGTGCATCCGGCAGCTTCAAGCATTTCAACGGCACATTTCACCCCGTATTCACGCAATTTCATTTCGTTGTCGCGTAGCTTGGCATCAAAGGTAATCAGCGGAAATCCGTGTTGATCTCGCTCATTAAAATTAAGATACATACGATTTTCGTGGTAAGGCAACATCTCGCCAAAGCAGGACATGCCAATATGGTAAGGCCCAGGTTTGAGCACTTCCGCCTTCAAGCCTTCTCCAACTAAACCTTCTGGGCTATTTTGTATGCGCCTGGCTCCCCCTTGATAACCAAAACCGCGAATAAAACCCTCGTGTTTAGTCGACTCATCAATATTGGTAAAACGCGGAATATAGAAGCCAGTGGGCTTACGCCCCTGATAATACTCGTCGAGGTGACCAGGCAAAACACCCGAAGCGCCCATGCCATAGTGATGGTCCATTAAATTATGCCCCAATTCACCACTACTATTACCTAAGCCATTGGGAAAGCTGTCTGACCGACTATTTAATAATATTGCCGCAGAGGCCACGGCACTGGCATTGCAAAAGATGACTCGTGCACTGAATTCTAAAAGTTCTCCTGTTTGAGCGTCTTTGACTCGCACACCACTGGCTCGTTTACTCTCGGCGTCGTAAAGAATCTCCAGCACTACGCTGTCGGGTCGCAGAGTTAAATTACCAGTTTCTCTGGCCACAGGCAGTGTGGCTGACAAGCTGCTGAAATAGGCACCAAAAGGACATCCGCGCCAGCAACGATCACGACTTTGGCATTGGCCACGTGTGCCTTTGTGCACCTCAGGATTATATTCAGTTAAGTTGGCAACCCGCCCCGGTGTGACAACACGCTCCGGGTACACTTTGGCCACCGATTCACGAAAACTTTGTTCGGCGCAATTTAAGGCAAAGGGCTTTAAAAATTTGCCGTCAGGAATTTGTTTGAGTCCTTCAGCCTGACCGCTCACACCTACAAAGGTTTCGACATAGTCGTACCAGGGTTCGATATCGGCATAACGGATAGGCCAATCCACCGCTACGCCATCGTTTAAGTTGGCGGTAAAGTCGATGTCACTCCAGCGATAACACTGACGCCCCCACATAATTGAGCGACCAGCGACATGATCGCCTCTGATCCAGTCAAAACGCTGGTCTTCATTGTAAGGATTGACATCGTCTTTATTGATCCAGTGTTTGTTGTCTTCATTGACCCACCAATTCAGGCGGTTTTGTTTTGCATAGTGCTGCTCTTTTTCGGCCAATGACACCTTGTTACGATTGGGTAAATCCCAAGTGTCCATGTGCGCAGTGGGGTATTCCCCATGTTGCACCATGCGGCCTCGTTCCAACAATAGGGTTTTATAGCCTTTAGTGCATAGTTCCATAGCGGCGAAACCACCACTAATGCCAGAGCCAATCACAATGGCGTCATAGTGTGTATCCGTGTTCATATTGCCCATGCCTTACCGCCTAAGTCTGCAACTGCTACGCAGGGTTTGAATTCGCCCGGTATGGGCAGGTAATTTAAATATTGCTCGGCGATTTGTTCGGAAGACAAAAAGTAAGCCAGTGTTTGTTGTTTAATATCAATATACGCCCAATACGCTGCATCTTTGTTTGCACTCAACTCGAGCGTTTGCAACACCTCAGCTTGCTGAGCGCTGGACAATGTCGCAAAACCATTGGCATGCAGATGAGCCTGCAAAGCAACAAAATTGGCCATGAACTTGGTTTTATAGTCAGCCTCAAAAACCTGTGCAAAGAGCTGATCAATTACTTGATCAGTACCAACTTCGGTGGCACTTGGTGTATCGGTTTTGGGTAGAATGGCATCCATCATCTGACCGAGCAGCGTAAAATCATCGGCATCAAAATACAGCGCCTTGCTGGTTGATTGTGCTGAAACTTGGGCAATATCTGCTTGCTTGCTACAGCCAGCCAACATGGCGGTAGTTAACGGGGCACACAGTGCGGTGCCGGTAAGCATCGCGCTGTATTTTAAAATTTGTCGTCTGTTCATTCACCACACTCGTTTAATGCTGGTAAGAATTAACAAATGTATTACATATGCCGTGTAAAAATCCGCAGCAAACGCAGATAAAGTACAAATCATAAGCAAATTAATACATATCGGAATAAATCATCATCAGAATAAAAATGCGTAAACCTAGGCACGGGTTTTTGCTCGCTCAGGCCGTATTACTCAGCTACAGTTGATGCACCAACCCAAGGCAGAGAGCGTAAATGGATTCAATCATTTTAGGTGGCACTGCACAGCAATATGCCACATTAGATTTAAAAATGGCCAATCGCCATGGCTTGATTGCCGGCGCCACCGGCACCGGGAAAACCGTTACCTTGCAAGTGCTCACCGAGCAATTTTCGGCCCAAGGTGTGCCAGTATTTTTAGTGGATGTAAAAGGGGATCTGTCGGGATTGGCCTGTGCCGGCAGCGCCCATCCTAAGATCACCGAGCGCCTCAATACGATTGGTCTTAGCCATCATCATTTTGCCGCCGCTCCTGTGGTGTTTTGGGATGTATTTGGCAAACTTGGCCAGCCGATTCGCGCCACAGTCAGTGATATTGGCCCCTTGTTGCTCGCCAACTTACTGGAATTAAACGATACCCAAACCGGTGTGCTGTATGCCTGTTTTAAAGTGGCAGACGAAAATGGCTTGCTGATGCTCGACCTCGATGATCTTAAAGCCATGCTGAAGTTTGTTTCTGAGCAAGCCGGCAGCCTGCAAGGTCAATATGGCAATATTAGCAGCGCCAGTGTGGGTGCCATAATGCGCCGTTTGTTGATCCTTGAAGAGCAGGGTATCGCCGCGTTTTTAGGCGAACCAGCATTAGACCTTAACGACATGCTGAGCTGCGACTTATCGGGGCGTGGTTTGGTTAACATCTTTAATGTCAGTCAGTTGATCCATCGTTCACCTAAGCTTTATGCCACCATATTGTTGTGGTTGTTATCCGAAGTGTTTGAAGCCTTACCCGAAGTCGGAGATTTAGCCAAACCGAAATTTGCGCTGTTTTTTGATGAAGCCCATTTATTGTTTGCGGGTGCGCCTAAGGCCTTGGTGGAAAAAATCGAGCAAATAGTGCGTTTGATCCGCTCTAAGGCAGTGGGTGTGTTTTTCATCACACAAAGTCCCTTGGATATTCCCAGTAATATTGCTGGGCAACTCGGTTTAAAAATACAACATGCCTTGCGCGGTTTCAGTGCCAAAGATCGCAAAACCATTACTGCCGTTGCCGATAATTTTCGCGCCAATCCGGCTTTTGACAGTGCCAGCGTTATTGCTGAATTAGGTATGGGCGAAGCGCTGATCTCTACTTTAGATGCTCAGGGGCGACCCACTCAAGTTGCGCGCTGTTTAATTGCGCCCCCTATGTCGCGAATTGGTCCAGCCAGTGATGAAGAGCGTGAAGAGCAAATGTGCCGCTCACCACATCGGCAGAAATACAGCCAAAGCATCAATCGAGAGTCGGCTTATGAGTTGCTGGCCAAAACTGCAGCAACAACGATGCCAGAAAACCAACAAGACACAACACCTGCACACAGCAGCAGAACTCGTCAACGCCAAGGTATCGCGGAGTCTTTTTTTAAAAGTGTGACCCGCGCCATCGGCAGCCAAATTGGCCGCCAATTGGTGCGTGGCGTATTAGGTTCATTGTTTAAAAAATAAGGCATTAACCAGCCATGTTGAACAGATCGGCTGATGAGCGAGTTAGCAGCGGGTTACAATACTAACCTGCCGCTATTAATAAGCCCTACCAACAACCCCGCAAAACCCGTTGCCATGCCCAGTACTAAGCCCCATTTGCCACACAGGCACTGCAGGTTATTGCTGCGCCGTTGTTTGGGATCATCTGTCGCTACCGATAGCAATTCACGTTCAATCACCACTTGCATGCGCCTGACCAAAACAATCACGCCCAGCGCAAAAATAATATAGGCAGCAAGGGGCGCCCACCAACCGGTGGTGAACTCATAACTCAGGGTTAACAATACACCGCTGCCAAGTAGCCATAAGGTCATGAATTTGCGGTAATCCAATACTTGCTGGCGAGCCGCTGGTGTGGTGATTTTTTTGAGTAAGGGTGCCGTGCTTAATCGCACAGCAAACACACCAATCAAGGTGGCTAACATCGACCCACCTAACAGGGCTGTAAATTTAGCAAGGCCTGATTTACCACTTGCCGCCGCCGTGCCAAACGTAGCAGCCGCCACCGGACTGGATGTGCTGATAAGCCCCAGCACAGCCGAACTGAAACCAATGGTGGGTGCAGTACTCAGCAACAAGCGCCCGTGTTTAGCCAGAATTTGCTCATGCAGGAGTTGGCGAACCCGGCTGAGTTTTTGACGAATATTGCTTTCACTTTGCTCCAACAGGTGCGCCACTTGCTGACTATTCTGCTCTTCTCGATAATAGAGCAAAACAATCTCACGACTTTCTGGTGCCAGTTGGTCAATAAAATCTCGCAAAATACGTGACTGCTGGGCACGAGTTAAATTGTCGTCCAAGTAGTAATCTGGGTCACTCATCTCAGCCAACAACACCTCGGCCTGTTCACTATTGAGGCGCTGTTTGTATTTATCATCACGCAAAAAATTTAGCGCTTTGTGGCGTGTCATTTGCCGCAACCACGGCAATACACTGGCACTGTTATGCAGATTCGCTAACTGCTGCCATGCGTGAATATAGACTTGCTGCGCTACATCTTCACTGCTGTCGAGATCTTTGACGATGGATAAAGCGAGGCTTGTTACCATGTTCTTGGTTTGCTGCATGAGACGACTAAAGGCATGGGTATCACCTTGTTGTGCCCTTAGCACATCAGCAAACAAACCTTGTTTGTCGAAACTGTGCTGTTCAAATGATGCCGTTGCCATTAGTTCGCCTCCAAAAAATCCACAATCTGTTTATTCAGCCAGACAGGGGCATCGTACATAATAAAGTGCCGTGACTCAGTATTCATCTGTAGTTTAGCCGAAGGCAGTGCTTGCAGTTGCTCACGATAGAGTTGTTCAGCAGCGATTTGCTGCGCGCTGTCGCCGAAACCACCTGAGGCCCCCAGCAACAAAACAGGCGAACTAATGTTGCCGATATCTTGGCGTAGATCAGTGCTCAGCAAGGTATACACGGCGTCTGCCACAGTGGCGGGGTTTGAATGCTCGAGCATGGCCATGATCTTGGCTTGTGACTCTGCACTGCTGGCTTGTCTGGGCAAACCGTAACGACTTTGTGCGGCCAATTGTTCTTCCGTTAGATTGGCATACATACCTTTGATTTGCTGTGCCTGCGCGGCCATGGTGGCAAAGGTACTGCTATTACTGCCGGTGAAAATCGGACCAATATACGGCAGGCCATCCACCGATACGATTGGGCCTACTAACGCAGGTTCACTGCTTGCCAGCCAAAATGCCATAAAGCCCCCCAAGCTATGGCCAATTACCGCCGGTTTATCTAAGTTATGTTCAGCGATATACGCCAAAAGTTGTTTCTTTAGCGCAGGCATCGAAGGCGACGCGACTGCCGCATTGTCAGCAAAACCCGCCACATTCAGCAAATGCAGTTCATAGTGTGGCGCCAATTCAGCAACAAGGCTGTCCCAAACACGCGCATCAGACATCAGCCCCGGAATTAAGATAATCGGTTTGCCTTGGCCTCTCACTGTCACCGTAAATTGTGCTTCAGCCTGCCCTAGTTGTTGTTCTGTTGAGCTTTGGCGCGCTTGGGCGAAAACAAGGTTGTTGGCGAACAGTTGAAATACAAGATTTGCCACCAACACCAGGGCAAAAAGAGTTTGTTGTTTAGCTGTGTGTAGACCGATTTTTTTCAATAAAAATGTAAACATGGGTAAAAGCTCCTGTTAGGTGAAGTTGTCGTTCATCTAATAGGCACGGCGACAAGCCAATGTGTGACAAAATTAAAGTAAAAAAATCGATAATTCTTTTTGCTGCGCGCTAAACAGCCGCCAGTTAAAAAGAGGGGTAATAGTGGCGTGTATCACTTAAACCAAAATACGACGCTTTCAGGCCAGTGCGTTTTAACCATGCTTGACGTTCTTGCTCACTTAACTGGCCTTCGCCGATGCCGTCCACATAAAACACCACATTGCGCGCCACTCTGTCGTCGCGCCAGCGAGCATTAACCTGTTCGGCCCACACATTGGCGATCTCCCGTCTACGTTCGGCAGAGGTTAACGGCCGACCAAGGCTGGTTTGTTTAACTTCGAGGGCTTGTTGTGCTTCGGCAATGCGTTTACTGCTCACCCCTGCGTGCATCGCTAAGTCGAGGAAAAAACCATAATCCGCTTCTGTTGCTTGCTTGTCTGCATCGGGGATTAAAGCATACAGACGCTGTAAATTCTGACTCATCCACTGACCGCTGTCGAAAGCAAACCAGTTGTAGGCTTGAATACCCACTTCACTTGCGCCAAGCAGTTGCAAACTGTGTTTCCATGCAGCACGGCGCTCAATGTCGGCAAATATCGGTTTTAATAGGGCGTAACCTTGTTTGGCCTCAGCCGTCATCAACTGCTCGACACTGGCAAATTCAGCGCCAAAGGTTGCTGTGACAAATTCAGCGTGGCCTTGAAAGAGGTGGATCAAAATACTGCGCACTTCATTACCCCAACCCACCGTTGCACCATAAGGCCCCCAGGTCAGGGCGGAAAGGTCGTCAGCAGTCTGGTAGTTCCACTCTACGCGATCGTAGTCGGTGGCTTCATGGGTGAGTGATAAGGCAAACGCTCGCTCATGGGTGCTAGGCAAGGCGGTGTCGGGGAGCAAACGAGACCACAAAATGCTAGTCACTTTGCCATACAGAGGATCTTCCACCTCTATGGCCAAGTCGCGGTAAGCAGGACAGCTCAGCAGCGCCATCAATCCCTGTTGGCTGCCTTTGCCGTACATGCCGTCAGCCGCGCCAATGCCGGCTTTACCGCAGGCCAGCAGTGCGGCGTTTAAAGCCGTTTGCCACGCGGGGATTTTGCCCCACTTTGAATCGCGTAACATCTTGCCCTGAGAATGATAAAGCACAAAATTTTCATGCTGTTGGGCGGCGTGTGTCAGCCTTGACAGCGGCAAACCGAAAGCCATGAAAACCACCAGAAAAAACACATAACTTGAGCGTAACAAAGTGTGCATATCGATATCCTGATTGGGCTGAACTCGAACGGCGAGTAATTTAAAAACTAGCGTGATGGCTTCGCAATGCCTTGGGCAAAAACAAAAAAGAGCTGAGATGATGATAGTGCTTTTTATCTTATTGCACTGGAAAATTTTTAGCTGAGTTAGCTGCCTTAATTCAACAGACCCATGGTGACTTAATTTTTTCAACTTTACCTATTGTGCAAACTGCTGGTGCACACCATATTGGCGATAACAACGGAGGAATATTTATGTTTCGTATAATGATGTTTTTAGCCACCAACATCGCCGTCATGGCTCTGATAAGCTTGGTGTTTAGCTTGTTTGGTTTTCAAGGATTGTTGGCGCAAAATGGCGTGGACTTAGACTTACAAGCCCTATTGGTGTATTCAGCCGTCATCGGATTTAGTGGTTCGTTTATTTCCTTGCTGCTGTCGAAGTTTATGGCAAAACGAACCATGGGCGTGCATGTGATAGAGCAACCCAGCAATCAAACAGAACGCTGGTTAGTGCAAACCGTCAAGCTACAAGCGGAACGTGCCAACATTGGCATGCCCGAAGTGGGTATTTTTCAGCATCCCAGCCCTAACGCCTTTGCTACTGGCTGGAATAAAAACAGCGCCTTGGTGGCAGTCAGTACCGGATTGCTGGAGCAAATGAGTCAAAACGAAGTTGAAGCCGTACTGGCTCACGAAGTTAGCCATGTGGCCAATGGCGACATGGTCACTTTGACCTTAATCCAAGGTGTGGTGAATACCTTTGTGGTGTTTTTGTCTCGGGTCATTGGTCACGTGGTGGACCGCGTGGTGTTTAAAGTGGAGCGCGGCCACGGCCCGGCATTTTGGATCGTGTCTATGGTGGCGCAGATTATTTTGGGTATTTTTGCCTCGATGATCGTCATGTGGTTTTCTCGTTACCGCGAATTTCGGGCCGATGAAGGTGGTGCCAAACTGGCTGGGCGCAACAATATGATTGCCGCTTTAAAACGTTTAAAACAAAACCAAGATGCACCGCCCTTACCCGACGAAATGGCCGCGTTTGCCATCAGTGCAGGAAAGGTACAAAAGCTGTTTTCCAGCCACCCACCTTTGGATGAGCGTATCAAAGTACTGCAACAGAATTAAGCTAAGCCAGAGCATGCACTACGCGCACTAAGCAAAGAGCAGGCGCTACGCTTATCGCATTCCATTGCGTTTCTCTGGCGGCATCCTGCCGTCGACCATACTTATTTGCAACAGCACAAAAAGCTGATTCAGGGCGTCGAAATGTAATTCACGCCCTGAGCTCACAATGCTCTGTTGTTCTAATCGTTGCAATTCTTGCTTAATGAGGCTCACTCTTTGCTCAAAATACCGCAACGTTGTTGATTGACATAATCACTTCATGACAATTGTCACTAAAGATCAGTGACAGATGTGGCTAACCTTTCTTATTGAAACTGCTCACAATACCTGCACAGTTAGGCGTTTGGGCAGGTTCCATGCAAAACATTTATTCAGCAACAACAAACAGACAAATACCGGTGCTTTCCGAGGCTGATTCTGCCGAGCGGTCAACACAGCATTGTGTGGCGCGGGTCGCCAAATTGGCGAAAACCTTTCAGGGCAAGGTAGCGTTGAACGACGTAGATCTGAACATCATGTCTGGTCAAGTCGTTACCATACTTGGCGCCAACGGCGCTGGTAAAACCACGTTGATCAATATACTGCTCGGGCGCATGGGTTTTGATCACGGTGAGGTCAGCGTGTTTGGGCAAACACCGGGCAGTTTGGCGGTTAAACGTCAAACCGGTGCCATGTTGCAAGTGGCCAACTTACCTGAAACCCTAAAAATCAGCGAACATATTCAGCTTTTTCAAGCTTATTACCCAAACCCCATGCCTTATCAGCAAGTACTTGATTACGCCGGTTTAAACGATATGCAAGAGCGTTTTTCACGCAAGTTATCTGGTGGCGAAAAACAACGTTTGTTGTTTGCTTTAAGTATTTGTGGCAACCCCAAGTTACTGTTTTTGGATGAACCCAGTGTGGGTATGGATGTCAGTGCCCGACAGGGCTTATGGCAGGCTATACGCGACCTCAAAGCTAAGGGAACGGCCATTGTGTTGACCACCCATTATTTGCAAGAAGCGGAGAATTTGGCCGATCATATTGTATTGCTCAAAGAAGGTGAAATTATCAAACGTGGCAATAGTGATGAATTCAAAGCCAGCGTCAGTGCCAAAGTTATCCGTTTTTGTAGCCCACATACTCTCGCCAATTTCAGTGCCTTACCCGCTGTGTTAAATGCCAGCCAAAGTGGCAAATACATCAGTTTGCAAAGCAGTGCTGTTAATCAAAGTCTGCAGGCCTTATTGCAGTGTTATCCCGATATTGAAGATTTGAGTGTGAGCGGTGCGGGGCTTGAAGACGCCTTTTTACATCTCAACAGTACGCCACTGCCCTTAACAACATCACCTGTAAACCAACAAGGAGTCGCCTCATGAACCCTGTGTCTGCATCCACAGCAATGGAGGCTGGGAAAACTACGCCAATGCAACTGTTAAGGGTTTATGCCCTTGAAGCCAAATATGAGTGGTTGAAAACCATTCGTAATCGCGCATTTGCCTTGCCCGCCCTGCTCTTTCCCCTGATGTTTTATGTGTTTTTTGGCGTATTGTTTAGTCATGGCAATGAACAGGCTGCGACTTATTTATTGTGCACCTACGGCGTGTTTGGGGTGATGGGTCCAGCGCTCTTTTCCTTTGGTGCTGGTCTTGCCATCGAACGCGGTCAAGGTTGGCAAGACATCAAGGCGGCCTCGCCCATGCCGGCGGGGGCGCAGTTGTTTGCGCGAGTGTGGGTGTGTAGCGCGTTTTCACTGATCATTGTGCTAAGCCTCGCTGTGGTGGCAGCCACCTTGGCAGGTGTAAGTTTTACCATCTTGCAATGGTTGGGGTTAATCGCTATTTGGGTGTTGGGTGGCCTGCCTTTTTGTTTGTTGGGTTTAACCTTAGGATTAGTGTTAAAAGCCGACAGTGCCCCCGCCATCATTAATGCCATTTATTTGCCCTTGGCGTTTTTGTCAGGTTTATGGATGCCACTGACTATTTTACCCTCGATTATGCAGCAATTTGCGTTACTCTTGCCGCCCTATCACTTGGCGCAGTTGGCTCTGAAAGTGGCTAACTTAGACATGCAACAACCAGCCTTGATGCATGGCATAGTATTACTGGTCTTTACTGTGATATTTTTGGGTTTAGCGCGGCTGGCCTACAACAAAAAAGCCCTTTAAGGGAAAGCAAAACACCATGACCTTACTCAAAAAAATCGACCATTGTTTGTTGCCTCGGGGTTTGGCCGAACCCTACTCCCCCTATGTGTGGTTGATTTATTTGCCCTTATTTTTTGTGCCAGTCATTGTTTTTCACCACAGTGTTTGGCAACTAGTGGCCGTTGGCGGCATCACGCTGGTTTTTTTACTGCTGTATTTTCATAGCCATTGGGTAAGCAACACTGCTAGGTTATGGCACATCATTGGCATTATTGCCTTGGGCATTATTGCAGCATTTATCACGCCCTCAGCCTGTACCTTGTTTATTTATGCTGCAGGAATTTGTCATACCCTAAAGACCAATAAACTGGCTTATCAGGTATTGGCGGGCATTATTATCATTATTGCTTTAATCAGTTGGATATTTAATTACGAAGTGTATTTTTATGTGCCTGCTGCGGTATTTTCGTTGTTAACTGGCATAACCACTATTTATCAACAGGCATTAAACGAGAAAAAACAAGAGCTTATCCTCTCACAAAAAGAAACGCAGCGTTTGGCAAAAGTGGCTGAGCGCGAGCGAATTGCACGCGACTTACATGACTTAATTGGCCATACCTTTTCGGTTATCACCTTAAAAGCAGACCTGGCGGGGCGCATTGTGGATAAAGACATCGACAAAGCCAAACAAGAAATCAAACAAATTGAAGCGATCTCTCGCGCAGCCCTCAGCCAAGTACGCGAAGTGGTGTCGGGTTATCGCAGCAGTGATTTACTCAGTGAACTGGCCAATGCCAAACATGTATTTGCCAGCCTGAACATTCACTTTGACTATCAACTTGCAGGTATCACGGAAGAAGCGCTCGATAACGACATGGCCACCAACAAAGAGTTGGCTATTGTACTGCGAGAATTGGTGACCAACATTATCAAACATGCCAAGGCGAGCCATGTACACGTTACCCTTGCGCGCCAAGCGCAGGGCATTACCTTAAGGGTGCAAGATGACGGGCAAGGCATGGAACCTCAAAACCAAGAACGTGTGGGTTTTGGTTTAACCGGTATTCAAGAACGCATTGCCAAATTACATGGCCGCGTGCACTTTGCTACCCACTCACCCGGCACCTTGAGTGAAATCTATGTACCGCTGCGCCTAGCCTAAGCAAAAGCCACCTTGGAAGCGAACACGCTTATGAGCAAAATACATATACTCATCGCCGAAGACCAAACCATGTTGTTGGATGCACTGGCTACCATCCTCGAACTGGAGGCAGAATTTCATGTTGTGGCACGCTGTGCCAACGGCAAACAGGCCTTGGCCTATCTGCAGTCAAATGGTAGTGAACGCGTAGATTTGGTTTTAACCGATATTGAAATGCCCGACTTGACGGGCTTAGAACTGGCGCAACGTATTCACGCCCACAAACTGCCCGTTAAAATCGTGATCCTGACCACGTTTGCCCGCAGTGGCTATTTACGCCGCGCCATGGATGCAGGAGTGAAGGGTTATTTACTGAAAGATTCTCCTTCCGATGATTTGATCCTTGCCATCAAAAAGGTTCATGCTGGCGGCACCGCCATTGCCCCAGAATTGATGGTGGAATCGTGGATGGAAAAAGATCCATTAAGCGACAAAGAACGCGCTGCCTTGCGCCTTGCAAAAGACGGTTTAAGCACTGAACAAATTGGTGAAAAGCTGTTTTTATCTGCCGGTACGGTGCGCAATTATTTATCCACAGCCGCCAGTAAACTCAACGCCAAAAACCGTATCGAAGCCGCCCGTATCGCCCATCAAAATGGTTGGTTGTAATCTCTGTACCCAGCCTTATTCAGCTCTAGCAGTTTACCACTGCCAGTCAGTGGGCAGTAAACCACCAGCGGCTAACAATGGGCGCTGGTTATTCGACTCAGACAGAAACACAACCACGGCATAACGTGGCGCATTGGCCAGAGTTGAGGGCAAGTTCAAGGTCAAGCTTTGGTCTAATGGCCAGTGAAATTGTAAAAATTCCAGTACCACAAAATCTTCTACCAAGGTCTGGCGAGCATTTTCACCGCGTGTAACGGGAGTGCTCAACCCCATGCCCAATACAGCAATATTCAGGTTAGCGTTGGTATATTTGTCGCCAACGTTATTGGATTCGCCGTGTATATCTTGTATTTCAATGGCTAAGGTATTGCCCTTGAGAGCAACATGTAAGGTGTCGGGATTGGCGATCCCGGGCAGAGCAAGCAGAGCGCGAGTTGAACTAGGTTGTGCAAACCAGCCCTTCCACTCTTTGCCATTTACTACAAAACCCGGGGTATACACTGAACCAATCGCGCCTTTTTGTTTATATAGTTGTTGTCGTTGACTGAATTGTGCAGAGGCAAAGGGATCGGACCAACCGATGTAGTCCCAATAATCCACGTGAAAGACCAAGGGAAAAACCTGTGTAAACAATGCGGGTGAGTCTACAAATTGACTCACCCAACGCTCGGCAGGTGGGCAACTGCTGCAGCCCTGAGATGAGTATACTTCCAGCACTTTGATTGGCTGAGCATGGGAAGTAAACCGCACACTGTTTGTAGCAAAACCAGCGGCTGTAGAACTCAACCATAACAACAGTGAACCCAGCACTACCTTAGCTAGCAGGTAGTAAGCTTTTTGCTGACTGGAGCACTGATGACTCATCCACTCTCCAAACACGTGTGTTGTATTGATGTGTGGCGATGATCGGCAAACCTCAATACATGGCATATTATTGTTGCTGAATAGACCTGCCGCCTTGCCAATTAATTGCAGATTTATCGTTAATCTGAAGGCTATTGCAAAGCAAAATGGCGCAATATGCTGTTAGAATTGCCAACATAGAGCAGGTGGCGATATGGCCCTTATTTTTCATTCCCAAGAGTAATAATTCTGAACAATAAACAAGTTGATGTGGTGGTCATTGGTGCAGGCGCAGCGGGATTATTTTGTGCTGCTGAGGCGGCCAAACGTGGTCGCAGTGTTGTAGTGCTTGATCATGCCAAACGTATTGGTGGCAAAATCTTAATGTCGGGGGGCGGGCGCTGTAATTTCACTAACCTATTCGCCAGTCACGAAAACTTTTTATCTAACAACAAACACTTTTGTAAGTCGGCCTTGAGTCGCTACACCCAGTGGGATTTTATTGGCTTGGTGGCGCAATACGGTATTGCCTACCACGAAAAAACCCTCGGTCAGTTATTCTGTGATAACAGTGCCAAAGACATTCTCAATTTGCTGTTGAGTGAATGCAGTAAAGCAGGCGCCGCCGTAACATCTGGATGTGACATCCTAGACATTGAAAAACATACAAGTGGATTTTGTCTCGACACCAGTTTTGGTCAATACCAATGTGAATCGCTGGTCATCGCCACTGGCGGATTGTCAATGCCAAAACTTGGCGCCAGCCCCTTTGGTTACAAAGTGGCTGAACAGTTTGGCTTAAACGTGCTGCCCACCCGCGCAGGTTTAGTGCCGTTTACCTTACATGATCACGATAAAGAGGTATTGGCCGAGCTTAGCGGTATCTCGTTGGACGCACGAGCAAGCTGCAACGACACCAGCTTCAACGAAAACATTTTGTTCACCCACCGTGGCTTAAGTGGCCCAGCGGTACTGCAAATTTCCTCGTTCTGGCAGCCCGGCCAAGTCGTGGAATTTGATTTATTCCCCCATGGTGATTTGCACGCTGAGTTACAAAAACAACAGCAACAACACGCCGATATTCTGCTAAGTACAGCGCTAGCGGCGCACTACGCCAAACGTTATGTGCAAACGGCTTTACCTTATTTAGGCCTTGAGAACAAACCCCTCAAACAATATCAGGGCAAGCAACTACAACAGGTAGCCGAGGCCTTTCACCAGTGGCAACTTAAACCCAATGGCACCGAAGGTTACCGCACCGCCGAAGTCACCTTGGGCGGCGTGGATACCGACGAACTTTCCTCAAAAACCATGGAAGCTAAAAAGGTCAAAGGCCTGTATTTCATCGGCGAAGTGATGGACGTCACAGGTTGGTTAGGGGGTTATAACTTTCAGTGGGCATGGAGCAGCAGTTGGGTAGCGGGGCAGGTGGTTTAGTTATTGATGATTATTCGACGAATTCAACATGATATTTTTCGAGTAACCTTTTTTCTTGGTCACCCTTTATCGACACTCGTCCTTCATTCCAGATTTTGATCAATGCCTGTCTTTGTTTAGTAGGAATATTAAGTGAAAAGATCGGGCGTTCAACTAAATTTTTCTCTAAGCCAGGACGCACAATTTTAAGCTCGTCTTGCAAATTCAAACGCTCTAGGGTGTATTGCAAGACAAGTAGGTTGTCAGCATAAAGATCCACTCTACCTTCGCTAATCATACGAAAAATACGCTCAACTACGTCATCGTCTCCAGCGATAACTTCAACCGTGTTTGCATTGTCGAGGTCGTCAATATACCGTTGATAGTCAACGCTCATCGAACTGTAGTCCCAACCAGGGCCTGTTGCGAGACGTTTACCTGTTATAGATTGAATACCCTCGTAGCGCCAAGACTCATTTTTCCTGACAACAAAGGCTGAAGTGTAGGTGAATGTCGGCTCGCTAGCATATTCGAAACTTCGTTCAGTCTGTGTTGAATAAAGATATTCAGGCAACATATCGCAAAATCCTTCAGCAACCATATTCAGACCTCTTGCCAAAGGTACCTCGTAATATTCTAGTTGGTAGCCTTTTGCTGTGTATATCAGCTCCAACATATCAATGACCACACCTCGGTCCGATGAATCCTGTGATGCAAAGATTGTCATGGGTGCCCATTGGTCATAACAGACCTTTAAGGTATTTGCGTAAGCTGTGTTGAGCATACTGACGAGGCTTAATAGTATCCCGAGAAATAAGCTATAAAGCTTATTTCTGTGATTTTTTTCCTTGTTACTGTTCGACACGATCACGGCCTTTATCTTTTGCCCCGTATAGTTTTATATCGGCTCGTTTAAATAGTGCATCAATTACTTGGTCTTCTGCTTGTGCTATCTCAATACCGATACTCACCCTATAGGTAACCGTTTTACCCTCTACTTCTATAGTAGATTCACTGATCGCTTTGCGCATTTTTTCGGCTAATTGAAAGGCTTCTTCGGATCCTGTGTCTGGCAGGAACAGAGCAAATTCTTCACCCCCGACTCTGCCAATAAGATCAGACTTTCTTACTAGTTTTTGAATCGTCTGGGTAAAATGAATTAGCACTTTGTCGCCAACAAAATGGCCAAAAGTATCGTTGATCAGCTTGAAGTGATCCAGATCCATCAGTACAAAGGAGGCTGGTGATTTCTGCCGTTGAGCAAGCAGGAAAATATGTTGCGCAGTTTCAAAGAAACTGCCGCGATTTAATACGCCAGTTAACGAATCCACTCTCGCAATATTTTCAAGTTTTTCATTTAATATTTGTAACTCTTCTGTCCGTTTTGCCACGGCATCTTCTAACCAAACTCGCTTGGTTTGCTCGTCTTCAAGCAATCGCTGCCTATCTTTTTCCATTGCCGCAAGCATAGCGTTCATGTGCGTTTGCAGTTGACTGAGTTCGTTGCGTTCAATGTTGGAAAGTTTGATGCGTTTACTTGCGTTTTGAGTCAGTTGAACCTCTTCCACCTGCACCATCAATTCACGCAGGGGAAGGGCTAATTAACGATTAAAAGCCCAGATAAACAGCCAAAATAATAAAGAAATCTTTATAACTGCTGTCAGCGCAATCAACCAAAATCCAAATAGCACTCGATCAAAAACCACTTCTGACGATGAATAGAGTGTCAGCGTTCCCAGCAAGATATCTTTGCCATTAAGGATCCGATTTAAGTTAGATTTTGTCTCGAATATGGACAATGGAGCAGCATTGGGCGCAAATGCCCGCTGAGAAACAAGGCGTTCGCCCGCGACGTTGCTTATGTCAACGCCAACAATAATTGGCATTTTTACAAGTCCCGCGACAAGTTCATTTAACTGTGTTTGATTAAACTGCCACAAGCTTATGGACATTGGCCCCTGTACAGTTTCTTCCAGCTGGTATAATTCAACTAGAATGGCATCTCGAGTTTTCAAGTATTCGACCAAAAACTGCGCACTGGTAATTAATAACGTTACCGTGAGATAGATGGAGAAAACCACGCGCAACATCTTTTGGGTGAGGTTGTTTGGAGTAAAAAAACCTAAAAACATTGAAACCGATACTTCCCAATTGACTGCATTTCGTCACCAATACTAGATGACTCGACTAGGTAATGAAATAGACACGGCGTTAATATCAGCGCACGCCATGCCTTTTCAAGATAACAGCACCGTTAAACTATATAAAATAACGGAGAAATTTAAGCCTGTTACGCTGACCCGCTATCATGAACTTGATCTTTCGATAGGTGATAATGCGACCCCTGTCGTTTAACTTTTTCTTCACAGTTGGTGTGTCCTATATCCCTCAACTGCTGTTACATTGAGGTGTAAAACTAATTCTTGTTTTGAGCATTAAAATACAGGTATCCCATGAATAAGCTGCACAAGATTTTGAATAGGTTTGTTTTAATGGTGATATTGAATACCACCTTCACAATATTGGCTGACGAAACGCCCTTAGAAGTTTTTCAATCGAGAGCAGCACAAACGTTGCGCCTGCACCCCTTCGATGTGACGCACTATCAAATTGCATTATCATTAGTTGAAAGACACCAATCTTTCGTGGGTCGCACAGAGGTGCACTTTATTGCGACCGAGGCGGATTTAAAGCATGTGGTGTTGGATGCGGAAACTTTTGTTGTCAGAGCCGTGCACAATTCTGAGCAAACCCCATTAATATTCACTCAGGCCAACGGTTCCCTCGATGTCAGGCTAGCGCAACCCTTGGGCAAGGGTCAAAACTCAAAGCTTATCATTCAGTATCAAGCAACAAATGTAGATGTTGACCCCACTCAATTTGGGATGAAAGCAGGTTACGATTTGGGTTTAGATTTTAAAGCAGCCAGCGCCACCAACCCACAATTGATCAACACCTTGTCTTTTCCTGAAGGTGCCCGCCATTGGTTCCCGTGTTTTGACCATCCCAGCGACTGGGCCACACACGATACGATTATCACTGTCAAACAAGACTACCAAGCCACCGCAAACGGCGTGCTGCTGAGCACCACTGAAAATCCAGCTATGGGCACCCGCACCTTTCATTACCGTCAAACGCAACCACAGCCCACTTATCTGTATGTGCTGGTGGCAGGGCCGTATTCGGTGTTACCTGCAACTTACGGCGAATTACCTTTGCAGTATTGGGTCTACCCGGGCAAAGAAGACGACGCCGCTGTAACTTTTGCCCCCACGGCGAAGATGATCGACTTTTTTGAAAACCTCTACGGGGTAAAATTTCCCTGGGCGAAATATGCACAAATTACCGTACCGGGTATTGGCGGCGGGGCGGAGAGCACATCGGCCACGGTGTTAGGCGACAGTCTGGTGCACAACCAGCAAAATTTGCTGGATTTTCCCAGCAATCGAGTGATTTCCCATGAAATAGCCCATCAGTGGTGGGGAAACTTGGTGGGTTATCGGGATTGGACCCATGTCTGGCTAAGTGAGAGTTTTGCCACCCTTGGTGAGTACCTGTATCAGGCGGATGATCTGGGTGAGGATGAAGGCGCGTGGAATCTATATAACAAAAAACGCGATTACCTAAATGAAGCCCACAATAAGTTTATACGCGCCATTGTGACCAATAAATGGGATAGGCCTGACCAGATGTTTGACAACCATTCCTATGCCAAAGGCGCGGTGATACTCAATATGTTTCGTGACATGGTGGGCTCATCGATGTTTCAGCGCATCATGCAACAATATTTGCAACGACATGCCTACTCCAACGCCATCACTAGTGATTTTTTTGCGGTTGTAGCGCAAGTCAGCGGTGAGGATTATCAATGGTTTTTTGATCAATGGTTACTCAAACCCGGGCACCCGATACTGGAAGTTAGTTCAAGCTGGGATGATCAACGCAAGATCGTGAGCTTGAGCATCAAACAAGTGCAAGACACCGACAATGGCACCGCACTTTTTCGCTTACCCATCAACATTGCGTTTGTCACCACACAAGGGAAACAAGTGCACTCGCTGTGGTTGAGTGAAAAACAGCAACATTACGATTTTGTTTTGCCAGCGCCACCGCTATTGGTGCGCTTTGACGAGGGCGATGTATTACTTAAAGAATGGACTTTCAACAAGACCACAAGCGAACTCTTGTATCAGCTACGCCAAGACAAGGCCATGGGCCGGCTTTGGGCGGCTACTGAGTTGGCAGCGCGCCTGAGTGAACCTCAAGTGCTTTTGGCCCTGCAACAAACAGCTGAAACGGATGTGTTTTGGCCAGTGCGCCAAGCCGCACTTAATGCACTGAGCAGTCAACCAAAGGCATCCCTGCTTGGCTGGTTACAACAACGCAGTAGCACAGATCCAAAAAGCCAAGTACGGGCGTCGGCCGTCCGTGCTATGGGTGTGTATCGGCATCCTCAATTTATGGCGTTTATAAAACAAGTCTATGCAAATGATCAGAGTTTTCTGGTGCAAGCTGCGGCTATAGAGGCCTTGAGCCATTATCCAGATGTAGATCTACAGGCCTTTTTCGAAAAAGCGGCATTGCGCACCTCACCCCGCAATGTACTGGCAAAAGCGGCCAATCTTGCTTTAAAAGACCGACCCACGATAAACCCTTAGAGGTTTGTGTGCGTAGTGCTTGATTACGTGGCTGCTGAACGATACTGTGAAGCAGCAAAACTTGCCTGTAGTAACGCGGTGGACAAGTCTCTTGATAAGATTAAATAACCTGAGATCGGTTTAAGCAGCCACCATCGCATTTCTCTCAACGTCGCTAATATTAAGGGATGGCTTATTTTTCTTGAG
>JAACSL010000031.1 GCA_009993955.1 Paraglaciecola sp. | reverse complement strand
CCTCTGTTGGTTCCCACTTTCTTGGTCGAAAGATCGGATCTTGGAACAGGCATTTAGTTCAATTTCTTAAACAGGATTGGGGTTAACTAAGCTCAGGGTCACTTTAAAGAATAAAATAATAATCAAGGCCTGAGCTCTAAATTACACCCAAACATGGCATGTGTCGTATCATCGCCGCCTTGTTTTTTAGTCAGTGCCTTAAAGCTTGTAATAGTTAACATAGTTGCTATTTTAACAGGAGGATTGCTTCGGCTATCCAAACCAGACAATGCAATTGTGACACTACGCTTTTGAGGACAGACCACATTAAAACGTACCCTACGCCGACCATTATTGATATCGAAGCCAGTGGTTTTGGTGTGCATAGCTATCCTATTGAAGTGGGTGTGGTTAAAGCGAGTGGTGAGCGTTTTTGTTGTCTGATCAAACCCACTTCGTTATGGCAACATTGGGATCCACAAGCGCAACGCCTGCATCGCATCAGCCGAGAAATGTTGTTGCGCATTGGTCAAGATGTTCAAGCTGTGTGTCATCAGCTTAATGCTTTTATGTCAAATGAAACGGCTTACTCAGACGGTTGGGTAGTTGATCAACCTTGGTTAATTAAGCTTTTTGATGCCGCACAAATCTCCATGCAGTTTAGACTCAGTCCTCTTGAGAATATTCTGAATGAAGGACAAATGGCGTTGTGGCAACACACCAAAGACAGTCTGTTAGCCAAACAAGCCCAAGCACGGCATCGCGCGAGTTTTGACGCTGCGCTGATTCAGCAAACCTTTACCCAAACCCAGCACCTCGTTGCTCTGCAGTACCATTCAGTACCCACCAACTAAGGCACACCAGCCGAAGCTTTGTTTTGTTGAGCCGTGGCGCAAATATTCTAATAGACTTTTTATTCAGGGCTGGTATAAGGCGCCTGAGATAAGTGTGACAAGAACATCCTACTCTTGTTTTTTCGTAATGTGTGTGACCTAGAGTGCCGATTAGATGATTGAGTATCCGCTGCTATTTCCCATAAGTGACGCAGCCTTAGACACCATTGCTGAAGCACTCACGGTGCAGGGTTTTATGCTTATGGATAATTTTTTAGATCCTGCATTAGCCCAACAAATCAGTGCAGAAGTGCAAAATTTAGCGGAATACGCGTTTAAACCAGCGGCAATCGGTCGTGAAAACGAAGCGCAACTGGCCCCAGATATTCGCAGCAATACCCTGTATTGGATCAAAGGGCAAACACTGCCACAACAGCACTATTTAGCCGTGATGGAACAACTCAGAGTTGGCTTGAATCGCCGCTTGTTTATGGGTCTATTTGACTTTGAATGCCAGTATTCTCATTACGCGCCAGGGGATTTTTACGCTACCCACTTGGATGCCTTTACAGGGCAGAGCAATCGAGTATTGAGCACGGTTTACTATTTAAATCCGCACTGGTCAGAAGAAGATCAAGGCGAGTTAGTGCTGTATCGAGACGAACACTCACCCGCGCTGTTAACAGCCATGCCCAAATTTAATCGCTGTGTGGTTTTTTTAAGTGACACCTTCCCCCATGAAGTGCGGGTTACGCATAAAGATCGTTACGCCGTGGCCGGCTGGTATCGAATCAATACCAGTATTGATGGGCATATTGATCCGCCCATTGAATATTCTTCGGCAAAGTAACAGACTTTCTCCGGCCTCAAGCTGACAGGAGTGATGGCGTGGTCGCCGCTGCCCCTTTGATTTTTGTGTGGCATAACAGACGTTCCGTTGTTTAAATAGTGGCAGGTTAACCATTATTAAATCCATCAACGCCAACCGATATGAGTGCTCGTCATCAACAATTTGCTGGACTCTATAAAGATTACGCAGGCAAGGTACTGGCCACATTAGTGCGCTTACTCGGCGACTTTGATTTAGCCGAAGAAGCGATGCACGAAGCATTTTTAGTAGCGCTGGAAACTTGGCAAGAACGGCAACCGCCGGCGAATCCTATTGCTTGGTTAATTTCCACCGGCCGTTTTAAAGCCATCGACACGCTGCGTCGTAGACAGCGTTTTGGTGAGCTTGAAGCCGATGTGCAAGACTTAATCGACGAGCTTGAACAACATAATAAGACAATCAACCAACAAAGCATTGAAGATGATCAACTGCGTATGATCTTCACCTGTTGCCACCCCGCTATTGATCCGCAAATACAAATACCGCTGACGTTACGAGAGTTGTGTGGCCTCACCACTGAAGAGATTGCGAGTGCTTATTTACTGCCCGTGTCCACCATGGCCCAGCGGATTGTGCGTGGTAAACATAAAATAAAACAGGCAAAAATACCTTTTGTCATACCCGACCTAAGCGATTTACCAGAGCGTTTAGATGCCGTTCTGTCGGTAATTTATCTGGTATTTAATGAGGGCTACTCGGCCTCAAGTGGCGATTCGTTGCTACGTACCGAACTATCCAGCGAAGCCATTCGCCTAGCAAGATTGGTGTTAAACCTCATACCAGATGCCGAAGTCATGGGGCTATTAGCCTTAATGTTGTTACACGAATCACGGCGTAACGTACGCACCGATGCAGATGGCAATATTATTCTCATGGAAGATCAAGACCGCAGCCTGTGGCAGCATAGCTATATTGAAGAAGGCAGTGCCCTGGTGCGCCAAGCCTTGGCTACCCGTCGTTTTGGTGCCTATACCTTGCAAGCCGCCATTGCGGCGGTGCACGCGCAATCCACTGGCAAAACAGATTGGGATCAAATTATTGCCTTGTATTCAGTATTATTGCAGATTGAACCCTCACCGGTTATCGAGCTCAATCGCGCTGTGGCAATAGCCATGCGCGATGGTGCGCAAGCCGGATTAAATATTGTTGATGCCATTCTTGCCCGAGGAGACTTGGCGGCTTACCACAAGATTTATTCGACCCGTGGTGAACTGTTGCGCCGTTTAGGTCAACATTCAGAAGCTATACTTGCGTTTGAACAAGCACTAAAGCTAGTCAAACAAGCACCAGAGCAACGTTTTTTACAACAAAAACTTGTGCAACTAAAAAATCATTAAATCGGTTACGTTTTTTACAAAAAATTTTCCTCTTCTGTCGATTTGTCCTTAACTCATTCGATTACTCATTAACAACCACCAATATTTGCATTGAACAAAGGAATAATGATGAAATTTATTTGCCTTGGGTATTTTGATGAGAGCAAGTGGGCAGCACTGTCTGAGTCTGAACAGGCGAGATTAATGGAAGAATGTATGGCCTATGACGATGAATTACGTCGCGGTAAACATTTTTTAGGTGGCGAAGCCCTAGGTGCAGCAACAAATGCGGTAACCCTGAAAATGAAAAACGGCAGTGTTGCGGTGCTGGATGGGCCTTTTACTGAGACCAAAGAAGTGTTGGGTGGGATTCTGTTGCTTGAAGCCATGGATCTTAATCAGGCGATAGCACTGATGTCTAAACATCCTGGTGTTAAAAATGGGCCCTTTGAAATTAGGTGTGCCGATGCTGCCGTCAATCAGCAAATAGCTGAGCGTAATTTGCGTTTTACTGAATAACTTAACGACATAGGAGAACAACGATGAGAGTGATGGTCATGGTCAAAGCCACGGCAAGTTCCGAGGCAGGTTTAATGCCAAGCCAAGAATTAATGGCTGCAATGGGCGAGTTTAACCAGAAATTGGTCGATGCAGGTATCATGGAATCCGGTGATGGACTCAAACCCACCAGTCAAGGATATCGTGTGCGTTTTAATGGAACATCGCGGGCGGTGATGCAAGGCCCTTTTGCTGAAACCAATGAATTGATTGCTGGTTACTGGATATGGAATGTCAGCTCGATGGATGAAGCATTGGCATGGGTTAAACAATGCCCCAATCCCATGATCGAAGAATCTGATATTGAAATACGCCCCTTCTATAGCATGGAAGACTTTGCCGACGTGGATACCACCGGTGAATTTGACGAACAAGAAGATGCCATGCGCCAAACCGTCGCTACGCAACATGCCGTGGCACAGGCAACGTTGAATAGCTATTTGTTTTTTGCTGGGCGCTGTGAAGAAGCACTCAACTATTACACTAAACACCTTGGTGCCAAAGTAGGCATGTTGATGCGTTTTAGTGACAGCCCAGACCCTGTGCCTGAAGGCATATTAGCCCCGGGTTTTGAAAATAAAGTCATGCACTGTGAATTCACTTTGGGTGATACCAAAGTATTGGCCTCTGATGGCTGTAACGATGGCACCACACACAGTGGTTATAGTTTAGCGCTAACGCTTCATGCAGAAGATACCGCGCACCGCGTGTTTGCTGCATTGGCAGAAGGTGGTGAAATCACCATGCCTTTAGCAAAGACATTTTGGTCGCCGCTGTACGGGCAAGTTGTCGACAAATTTGGCATAGCATGGATGATAATGTTACCCGGCAATGCACCAAACTAAGTAATTTAAGCGACATAAGGTGAAGGAGTAGAACATGCAATACATGTTATTAATCTACAGCGATGAACAACGTTGGACGGAAGAAGAGCGCCTCGCGTGTATGGAGAAGTCTATGGGTATCAGTGACGAACTTACCGCTCAGGGTAAACTTATTGCTGCTTCACCTTTGCATTCAGTCTCAACGGCAACCAGTTTAAGGATGATCAACAATAAACGGCAGGTAACGGACCGGCCATTTGCCGAAACCACCGAGCAGTTAGGTGGTTACTACATCATTGATGTTGAACATTTAGATGAGGCGCTGGACATTGCCAGTCGTTTGCCACCTGCCAACAAAGGTACGGTGGAAATCAGGCCACTTTTTCCTTTACCAGCGAGACGGTCAAGCTAGTCGCGGGTGTTGAAGGTAATGGTGTAGTTTTTTTGTAGGTCACACTTACTCATTACAAATACAAAAACCACAAAAAACTGAAGGACTTTAACATGCCAAATACCGTTAATCTGCATCGCGTTTTTACTTGTAAACCGGAAAAGATATACCGCGCGTTTATCGAAGCAGATGCCTTCGCCAGTTGGCTGCCACCTGATGGTTTTGTTTGCACGGTACATGAGCTAGATGCCAAAGTAGGGGGTAAACACCAGGCTTCGTTTCGTAACTTTACCACAGGTGACAGTCATTCCTTTGCTGGAGAATTTTTGGAACTTGTTGCAAACGAGCGGTTGGTTTACACCATCAGATTTGACGATCCCAATCTGCCAGGTGAAATGACCGACATCGTGACCTTAAAAGCAGTGCTGGTGGGTACCGAAATGACTATCGAACAACGAGGGATACCTGAGGTCATTCCTCTTGAAGCTTGTTATCTCGGCTGGCAACAAAGCCTGCTAAAACTGGCAAAACTGGTAGAGCCTGAAATCGAACAATGAGAAAAGAGTATATTTTTCAATGATTTGGATGTGTAAGTGATGTTATGTAAGGCATGTGTAGATAAAGGTTATCAAGCACAATCCGAAGGAGATTGAACATGGCAAAAATTGACATCGCCGCACTCGAAGCCGCGCTGGTGGATGATTAAGGCCGCTGATTGACGCAATCTACCAGTCAAATTAAGCAATTTTCTGCAGGAGGATTAACATGAAATATGTCGATGGGTTTGTTTTAGCCGTGCCAACCGCCAACCGAGAAATTTATCAAAAATTTGCCCTAGACGTTGCCGAGTTGTTCAGGGAAATGGGGGCATTGAAGGTAGTTGAATGTTGGGGTAGCGAGGTGCCAGAAGGTAAAGTGACCTCTTTCCCTATGGCGGTTAAATGTCAGCCCGAGGAGACGGTGGTGTTCTCGTGGATTGAATGGCCATCAAAGAGCGTGCGCGATCAAGCCATGCCACGGATTTTACAAGATCCACGTTTTGATATGAGTAAAAATCCCATCCCATTTGACGGTAAACGTATGATTTTTGGTAGTTTTGAAATGTTTGTTGAGGTGTAAGCAGCGCCCCATCAGTGAGCGAGGTTTCAGGCAGGGATGGTGAGTTTGAGTTGCCTTGCCTGAAACCTATGCAGCTTGTAATACGTTTGGTGCTTAATGGCTCGCCGCGTAGTCTTCAGTAGCCTTCCATACCCGCAGTAAGTTGCCACCCATTATTTTAATAATGTCAGCATCACTGTAACCACGGTCAAGCAGGCCTTGAATCAAATTTGGGTAAGACGATACGTCTTTCAAACCGACGGGAAGCGTATCACCCACACCATCATAATCTGAACCAATACCAACGTAGTCAATACCAATAAGTTTTACCACGTGGTCGATGTGATCAAGCACGGTCTCTAAGGTGGCGTAAGGCAGCGGGTTTTCTTCGGTATAAGCTTTGGCGAAGGCTTTAGCCTGCTCGCTGTCTTTACCCGCCTGATCTTCAACCACTTTACGTTTGCTGGTAAACAGATCACTCCATGCCCGCGCGCCCTTGCTCACAAAAGTTGAGCCGAAGTTAATCTGAATGACTCCGCCGTTTTTAGCGAGGGTTTTCAACATGTCGTCGCTCATGTTGCGCTCAAAGCCAGGGGTGTAGCTGCGTAACGAGGAGTGAGAGGCAATGACGGGCACTTTGGATATTTCTACAGCCTGAAAAAACGCATCGTCTGACACATGAGAAATGTCCACCAATATGCCTATTTTGTTCATCTCAACAACTAATTCTTTGCCAAAAGGACTCAAACCCTTCCACTGGCGACGTAAATCATACGAAGAATCAGAAATGTGATTGCTTTGAGAATGTGCCAAGGTGATGTAACGGATCCCACGTTGATAAAAATGTTTAAGATTGGCCAAATCACCTTGAATGGGAGAGCCATTTTCCATGCCCATAGGCAGTGAAATTAACCCTTGTTTGAATTGTGCTTCGATGTCGGCAGTGCTGGTTGCGATAGCAAATTTATCGGGAGCACGACCGACAATGGCCTCAACATAATCAATTAACTTGTCTGCGAGGGCGGTTGATTCCGCAGATTTATCTAAACTTGCCGGCACATAAATTGACATGAAAGGTGCATTTAAACCGCCTTGGCGAGCGCGAGGATAATCAAAATCACCGCCTTGAGTAGCCTGTGTCACATCTTCCCACTTATTGTTGAGGCGATAAGGCACATCAATATGGGTATCGATAAGAATGTGCTGTTGGGCCAATTGTTTTGCTTTGTCACTGACAACGATTGGCGCAGAGGCGACTGCCCATGTTGAGCAAAGTAGACTTGAACCGAGTACCACCGCGGGTAATATTATTTGCTTATTGAAAGGCATTTTTAATGGCATGCATGGGTCCTAAAAATTCTGAAAAACACAGTAACTCGTAGCCTAACAAGTTGTGTCACAAAGTGGAATAGCTCAATGGGTCAAAGGGAGTTGGTGATGCATTAATGGCCATTCTCTGCTTGTTTTGCACCACACAAGTAACCCAGCACAGAGATTGCACAAATATTTATGCACAACGGGGTGGTCAAGTATCGGGGTATTGTTATATAACTGTCCACTCTTATAGAAGACTTAAAAAGTTGAGCCCTTGTGACCACCCTCAGAACCAGTAATTTAGCGAAACTACAGCATACAGAGTTTGATGTATTGATTGTCGGCGGGGGCATAAACGGTGCGGTATCTGCCGCGGCTTTGGCTGCCAAAGGGGTCAAAGTAGCGCTCATCGATAAGGGGGATTTTGCCGGTTTTACCAGTTCTAACTCGTCGAATTTGGCTTGGGGCGGCATCAAATATCTTGAAAGTTTCGAATACGGCTTAGTTAATAAACTGTGTAAAAGTCGCAATCATCTGATGCGCAGTTATCCCTCCACGGTAAAAGAAATCCGTTTTCTGACCAGTATTCAACGTGGTTTTAGAATGCCTGCCTTTTTCATTTATATGGGCACATTGTTGTATTGGTTAATGGGACGCTTTTTTACTGCGCCACCCAGTTATCTCAGCGCTAAGAAAATAAAGGCCATGGAAAACATCATTAATACCCAAGATGTGCAGGCCGGTTTTGAATATTCTGATGCATATCTACATGATAACGATGCCCGTTTTGTGTTTAATTTTATTCGCTCAAGCATCAGTTATGGCTGTATCGCTGCCAACTATGTCAGTTGTCAGCGCGCCATTCGTGAAAACGGAAAATGGCTAGCCAGTGTGAAAGATGAAATGAGCGGCCATACCTTTGCCATTAAAGCCAAGATTATGATCAACGCGGCAGGCCCTTTTGTTGATGCGTTAAACCAAATCAATCAGCAGCAAACTGAACATCACCATGTATTTTCTAAGGGCATTCATTTAATTGTGCCAAGACTCACCCGCAGCAATAAAGTACTTACCTTTTTTGCTGATGATGGACGGATGTTTTTTGTTATCCCCATGGGTCCGGTCACCTGTATCGGCACCACTGATACTCAAGTCGACAACCCTCATTCATCGGTGAGCAGTGCCGACCGGCAGTTTGTCTTAGACAACGTCAATAAACGTTTGAGTTTAGACAAAGCGCTTAGCGTCGACGATATAATTGCCGAACGCTGTGGCGTAAGGCCTTTGGCAATTAAAGGCAAGGGCGGCAAGGCGGATTGGGTGCAGTTGTCACGTAAACATGCCATTGATACCAATAAAAACGACCAATATTTATCCATATTCGGTGGCAAATTAACGGATTGTATCAACGTGGGTGAAGAGGTCTGCGACTTGGTGACGGCATTAGGCATTACCCTGCCTTATAAAGATTTTAAATGGTATGGAGAACCGGATGACTCGGTAAAACACGAGTTTATGCATCGTGCCAAACTAATGAATTTAGATGCCCTGACCCCGAGTACATCATCGGAACCACTGACGCTGCGTTTTTGGCGCCGCTATGGCCGCAACGCCATTAACATGTTGGAGAAAATTCGCGAGAATCCTAAAAAAGCGGAATTGTTGATTGAAAATTCTGAATATTTACGGGTAGAAATCGAACATGCTGCCGAACGTGAAATGGTGACTACCTTGGATGATTTTCTGCGGCGTCGTTCGAAAATTTCGCTGGTCGTGCCTGAAGAGACCATTTTAGCTGCACCAGGCCTAAAAGAGGCCTGTGAGATATTATTTGGTGACGAGGCGCAAGCAAAGTTGGATGAATACAAAACCTTGGTTGCCAAACAGGACGCAGACAAGAAATAACCAGGTCGAGCGCCCAAAGCCTGATCCAAAGCCTGGCGTGGGGCGCTTGCTATCTTTTTGTTTTTATTGAGTTAAATGCATAACACGCAGAAAGCGTCGATAAAGTTCAAAATTAGCCACTGCCATGGGGTGACAAAGGCCTGTAAATATACGATACTTTCCGCCGTTTTTGCTAGGTTTAGCCCCTACAGATTGCGTTACTTACCGATGTGAGTAACGGCGTCAACCATCTTCAACTTTACCTTGGTAACACCAACAATAAAGTCGGCAATTCAGCAAATCACTATTTCATTTATTAAAACTATTAGAGAAGTATTCCATGGCTATTAATTATATTCCGCTAGACAAAGATAAACATAAAGACCTGCGCGTTAAGACTCAACATAACTTTGCCCATGCAAAAGATGCGCATTTAGCTGCGGCCTCATTACGTGAATACGCGCAATTGGCCAGTTCAATGCCCATCGTGTTTGTGCAAGATCCAAACACCAAAATCACCCACAGTGTTGCCATGTTAGGTACCGAACAAGGGGTTAACTTGTTTGTGAAAGACGACAAATGGCATGCCAACAGCATCCCTTTAAACATCCAGCGTTATCCGTTTGATGTGAGACCTGACGGTGACAAGTTAGGGGTTTTCTTCGATGAAAACTCGGATTTAGTTGGCACTGAAGGTGAGCCTTTGTTCACCGAAACAGGTGAAGCCAGCCCGTTTTTATTAAACCGTCAGCAGCTATTGTCTGACCTCGCGAATAGCGAAATGGCCACCCAACGTTTTATCAACAAATTGATTGAATTGGATTTGTTTGATCCCATCGTATTGCGTGTTCAATACGCGTCTGGTCAGCAACGCAACATCAACGGTATGCAGAGCATCAGCGAAAAACGCTTACATGAATTGAGCGACGAGCAAGTGGTTGAATTGCACAAAGCAGGGTTCTTAGGTGCCATTTACGCTGTGTTGTTGTCTTTAGGTCAAATGAATAACCTTGTGCAGTTATCTAGCACCGGTGCATCACCCATTCAATCTTTGCACTTAAAACTTGATGATAGCGCTAAAGCGGCCAAGGCGGCACAAGCCGAGCCAGCTAAAGCATAAGGGTTCAAATCACCACAAAACCTCGATAGCTCGCCGTTTTTAACGACAGGTTATCGAGGTTTTTTTATGCCTGATTTTTAGTTTACTGCGCCCTTATTTGATATTCCGTCACCGAGCGAAAGCGCTCGCCTTTGCGCAAGGTTGCGCTGGGAAAATGCGCGTGATTGGGGGAGTCAGGATAAAACTGGGTTTCAAAACACAAAGCGCCCCTAGCGCTATAGGCTGTGCCCTCTTTGCCTAATGGCTGGGGTCCTAAATAATTGGCTGAATAGAGTTGCATGCCCGGCATAGTTGTGAGCACGTGCATGCACAATCCCGTTGTTTCATGGCTGGCAATTGCGGCTAATGTTGGTTGTTGCAAGTTGGGCTGGTAATTATCTAAACACCAATTATGGTCGTAACCGTTGCCTGAGATCAGTTGCTCGTGCTGGCACAAAAATCCATCGACAATAGGCGTAGCTTGTCGAAAATCAAAAGGAGTATGGCTAACATCGGCAAATTGCCCGGTGGGAATACTTAGCTCATCCGTTGGGGTAAATCGACTGCTAAAGATTTGTACCTTGTGTCCTGCCAGTGTGCCGGCGGCATGTCCTGCTAAATTAAAGTAACTGTGTTGTGTGGGATTAAAAACAGTGTCTTGGTCACTGCTTGCTTGATATTCAATGTGTAGCGATGAATTTTCCTTTAGGGTGTAAGTTACCCGTGCCTGCAAGTTGCCAGGAAAGCCTTGGTCGCCATCCGCACTGACAATGTCTAAACGCAGACTTGGCTCGTCAGCATCCGATACCACTGTGGCCTGCCATAGTCGGTGATGGAAACCATCGTGGCCACCATGTAAACAATTCCCGCCTTGATTAACATCCACTTGATAGATGTTGCCTGCCAAGGGAAATCGTCCTGATTTTATGCGATTTGCATAGCGGCCGACAACGGTACCAACATAGGCTTGGTCTGCTAAGTAGGCGTCGACTGAGTCGAAACCCAACACTATGTCGAGGGCTTGTTGTGCTTTTGTGCTCACTTGCCAACGGCGAATGATGCCACCTAAATCTAGTATATCGACTTGTGTACCCGCCGCATTGCTGAGTTGGAACTGTCGAACGGCTCTGCCATCGGAGAGATGGCCAAAAATCGCTTGCTGTAACATGGCTGTGTCCTGAATTATTCGCTGCAAAGGGCGCTATATCTCATTTGTTTAAGCAGTTTTGCACCATCTGCAGTAATTGATGGCGAGCAAAAGGTTTAGCTAAATGTGCGTTAAAACCCATGGTTTTATATCGTTCAATGTCATCAGCCATTACGTTAGCGGTAAGCGCTACTACTGGCAAGTTACGCCATTTCGTTTCACTACGAATAATTTTAATGGCAGAGCAACCATCCATTACGGGCATTTGAATGTCCATTAACACTAAATCAAAATCGCCGTGGTGCAGCGCTTCTAAGGCATCTTGGCCATTGTCAGCGATGTGGATGACTGCGCCATGGTCTTGCAGCATACTCGCAGCGATTTGTTGGTTAATGAGATTGTCCTCCACCAGTAAAATCCGCTGCATGCTGAGATCGATGTACTGGTTGTTTTGCTCTTCTACAATCGGCTGTTCAACATTAATCGGAAATACCAGGGAGACGGTGAATTCAGCGCCTTGTCCTAGTTCACTGTGCACGTTTATCGTCCCACCCATACTTTCTACCAATTGTTTGACGATGGATAAACCTAATCCTGTCCCGCCAAATTGACGGGTGACGGTGTCATCGGCTTGGGTAAATTTTTCAAACAGTTGATCGACGCGCTCAGGGGCAATGCCCACACCAGTATCACGCACTTGAATGACGACCTTAGCGTCTGAGTCCTGGGGCTCAATATGGAGGGAGACTGATACATTGCCCTGCAAAGTGAATTTGATCGCGTTTGAACACAAATTCATCAGTATTTGCAGGATCCGCGTCGGATCACCCACTAAATCAAGCTGTATTGCACCACTAAACTGGCAGGAAAACCCTATGCCCCGACTCTCTGCTTGATGTTCAAACATATCGTTGACTTGCTGCATGATAGTCACAAAACAAAAGGGAATGCTTTCCAAGGCTAGTTTTCCAGCTTCAATCTTTGATAAATCCAACACATCATCAACGAGTTGACGTAACAACTTAGCCAAAAACTCTGCGCGTGTGAGGTATTCGCATTGCTGTGGGCTAAGGGTTGTTTGCAAGGTTAAATCGATGAGTCCGAGCAAGCCATTCACGGGGGTGCGCAGTTCGTGAGACATGTTGGCTAAAAACATGGATTTTGCTTGGTTGGCTAATTCAGCTTGTTGTTGTGCATGTTGGGCACTGAGCGCCAAAAGTTTACGCTCAGTGACATCATGAAAGGCCGTCAACACCCCCAGTAATTGCTTGTCTTTGGTATACAACGGAAGCTTGTTCACTTGACTGTATAAGGTGGCGCCTGTGCCATCAGCGTGTTGCTCTTCATATCGAATTTGCGGCACTTGTGCGTTGATAATGCTGCGGTCCATCGCCGTGAATTTGTCCGCTAATTCTGTGGTGGTCAGATCGTAGTCAGTTTTACCAATTAATTCCCCTTCGTGTTTTAAACCATACTCTGCCAGAAAAATATTATTCGCCCCTAAATACCGTAGCGCCTTATCTTTCCAAAATATGCCGTAAGGAAGGTGATTCACTACGGTTTGCAAGATGGCTTCAGATTGCGCGATTTGGGAACTTTGCGAATGAATCGTATCGTGTTGTGTGAGTAATAAGCTTTGCAAGTAGCGAAAAAAGTACAATACCACAAATAAGCCAAGACCCACTATGTAGGTATAAACCACAAAAGCAGTAAGCCAAGCACTGAAACTCAGTGAGTAAGTGGTTTGTTCAACATTAAAACCATAGATATTCTGGGTGGCAAGGTACATATAGCTCAGAATGACCCCGCCTCCTGCTACCCCAAAACCAATTGCCACTCGGCTGCCTAATATAAAACTACTGTAAAAACTGGCGGCAATCAGTAAATAGATGCCGTTCCCCAGCAGACCAAAGGCATGCAGACCAAATACACCAGCGGCAAAAAATAACACACAGATGGCCCAAGTCTTGGGGGCGAAGGACAAAGAACGACGAAAACCAAATAAAAAAATGAAGACAATGAAACAGCCGACATGGAAATACATAATGGGCAGGACACCGGTGACGGGTATCCTCAACAGGGAACTGGCAACGACAAATGTGATCATCGCAGTGGCACTGAGTAGCAGCACATTACTGAGCGTATTGCGAACGGTAGTTAACGACAATGCTTCAGGATTATTTGCCATAAGTGTATCTACATAGTCACATAGCAATCAGCATAACAGGTAAATTTCACGACTCAAAATAACCCCTGCTTCGCCTCCTTGAGCTGTCGCACTTTAGCGCCATTTAGCGCTTTTTTCATTGTTATCAAACACTTCCCTCGAGCCACATTTTCAGCGGCTTAAGACCTGATCAAATAGACCTTTTTAGTCCTTGACATGAGGTGCGTGTGGTACCTAAACTGTGCATTGTGGGTAAAAGTGGCACAAAGTGGATCAAAGAGGTCGATTTACCGCGCAACCAGTTCAAATTCGATAAAAAATAATTAAAAAAGGTTAGGGGAATGTTCCGCGGCGCTAATGCAATCAGTCTGGATCTCAAAGGACGCGTAACGATACCCACTCGGTATCGTCAGTCTTTGCTGGACGATTGTCAGGGACAACTGGTTTGCACTATCGATACACAACAACCCTGCTTGCTGCTTTACCCACTTCCCGAATGGGAAGAAATTGAGCTAAAACTCAGCCGCTTATCCAGCATGAATCCCCATGAACGTCGCCTGCAACGCTTGTTGCTGGGTTATGCCATGGAAGGAGAAATGGATAAAAATGGGCGCCTTCTGCTGAGCGCCCCCCTTCGTCAACACGCCAAGCTCGATAAACAAATCATGTTAGTGGGGCAATTCAACAAGTTTGAATTGTGGGATGCGGACGTTTGGCAACAACAAATCAGTTTGGATGTAGCAACTGAGCAGCAAGCCGATTTTGAATTGACCGAGCGCTTGCAGGATTTTGCGCTCTAATGTCTGCTGATCATTCTCATATTTCTGTCTTATTGACGGAATCCATCGACGCCTTAGCAATCAAACCAGATGGTGTCTATCTTGATTGCACCTTTGGTCGCGGTGGTCATAGCCAAGCCATTCTTAATGAGCTATCTGACACAGGGCGTCTTATCGCCCTTGACCGCGATCCTCAAGCCATTGCGGCCGCTCAGAAGTTTGCTCATGATCCACGTTTTTCTATTCGTCACGTTGCTTTTTCGCAACTGCAGGATGTGGCTGAGCAAGAGCATCTGCTCGGCAAGTTAGACGGCATTTTGTTAGACCTCGGCGTGTCATCACCTCAGTTGGATGATGCAGGACGTGGTTTTAGTTTTATGCGTGAAGGGCCCTTGGACATGCGCATGGACACTAGCCGTGGGCAAAGCGCTGCACAATGGTTGGCCAGTGCAGATGAGCAAGATATTACCCAAGTGATCAAGGAGCTGGGCGAGGAGAAATTTGGTAAGCGTATTGCTCACGGTATCGTTAATGCCCGCAAACTCGCGGCCATCGAAACCACCACGCAACTGGCTGCCATCATTGATCAAGCCGTACCGGTAAAAGATAAATTTAAACACCCAGCTACGCGCAGTTTTCAAGCCATTCGTATGTATATCAATAGTGAATTGGACGAAATCCGCAGTGCCTTAAAATCCGCCTTGGTGGCATTAAAACCAGGGGGAAGACTCGCCGTCATCAGCTTTCATTCCTTAGAAGACAGGATTGTGAAGCGTTTTGTGCGTGAACAAAGCAAGGGCCTTGATGTGCCCCATGGCATGCCCATCATGCAGGCACAAATTGATGCTGCCAAAGCCATGAAGTTAATAGGCAAAGCGATCATGCCCAGTGAGGCTGAACTTAAACAAAATGTGCGCTCGCGCAGCGCGGTATTAAGGGTGGCAGAAAAGCTATGACCACTCCTAATACCAACTTCAATTTACTCAGTTTTATGCTTGCTGATTTAGCCCGCCATCCAGTGCGGGTTTTGTTGTTTCTGGCAGTGATGGTCAGCGCTGCAGCTGTCATCCTCAGTGCCCATCACAATCGTCAAATGGCGATTGCCCTTGAGAGCTTGATGTTACGCCAAGATCACTTGGATGTAGAATGGCGTCACTTGGTTTTGGAGCAAAGCGCTTTAGCGGAAAATAACCGCATTGAAACCTTAGTGAAAAAGCAGTTAGACATGCATCGCCCAAGCCCAGCGGAAGAAGTGGTGGTGCGCATCAAATGAGTAATTTTAAAGATAAACTGCAAGTGGCGGGTGTAAAATCGACACAGAGCCGCGGCGCTCAAGCCAAAAATATCAATGCCCCTACCATTCTGCAATGGCGTTTTTTATTGGTCTTGGTGGTGATTTTATTGGTGTTTATCGGTTTGGGGGTGCGTGCTGCATACATCCAAGTTGTCGCCCCAGACCAGTTGATCCAACAAGGGGATAATCGCACCTTACGCACCCGCAATGATCCTGTGTATCGTGGCATTATCACCGATCGCAATGGCCAGCAACTGGCCGTCAGTGTGCCGGTGAGAGCCATTTTTGCTGATCCTAAGAAAGTCGCGGAAGGCGGCGGTTTTGACGATCGCCGTCGCTGGCAAGCATTAGCCGAAGTATTGGGGCAAAACACCGACGAACTTATTGCCAAGATCAGTGATCCCACAAAGCGATTTGTTTACCTGCAACGCCAAGTCTCACCAGCCATGGCAGACTATGTGGAGCAATTGGATTTAGATGGCATTTATCTGCGCAACGAGTCTCGTCGCTATTACCCCGCTGGTGAAGTATCTGCCCATGTTATTGGTTTTACCAACGTGGATGATAAGGGCATCGAAGGCATCGAAAAATTATACAACGATTGGTTAAGTGGCACGCCTGGGAGTCGTGAAATTCGGCGCGATGGCAAAGGTCGCCAAGTTGAAATTTTGTCCAGTGAAGAGGGCAAACAAGCTCACAATATCCAGTTAACTATTGATCAGCGCATCCAAGCGTTAGCCTACAAGGAAATTAAGTGGGCGGTGAGTTACTACAAGGCAGCCTCAGGCTCGGCAGTGGTCACTGACGTCAAAACCGGTGAAATTCTAGCCCTAGTCAACAGCCCCTCTTACAACCCCAATAATCGTCAGGGTGTGTCCGCCCATCGTATTCGTAATCGCGCGGTCACTGATGCCTATGAACCTGGCTCGTCGGTGAAACCTTTAGCGGTGCTAAGTGCCTTGGAGTTTGGTTCAGCCAACATTCATTCCAAAATTAACACGGCGCCAGGCTGGATGCATTTAGGTGGCAAGATAGTCCGCGATGCACGCAACTACGGTGAACTGGACTTAACCGACATCATTCGTCATTCGAGCAATATGGGCACCTCGAAACTGGCCTTGTCGGTGCCCAAAGAATACCTCATCGACATGTTTTACAACGTAGGTTTAATGAGTGATAGCGGGGCTAATCTACTGGGTGAAACCAACGGGATTTTTAATGAACGCCCACGTTGGTCTGACTTCGATATTGCTACCTTGTCATTTGGCTACGGCATCTCCGTGACGGCGCTGCAACTTGCGCGCATGTACAGTATTTTAGGTGACGGTGGCATGAAAAGACCGCTAAGCATTATCAAAACCGACCAAGCAGTAGAGAGTGAGCGAGTGATCAGTGCCAAGGCTGCCCGCGATGTATTACACATGATGGAAAGCGTATTGCAAGAAGGGGGGTCGGCCCGCAAAGCGGCGGTACCGGGTTATCGCATTGCTGGTAAAACCGGCACCAGTCGTAAAGCCATTGCTAACGGCTATGGCGAAGAGTACGTGAATATTTTTGCGGGGGTTGCCCCAGTATCGAATCCCGAGTTGGCGGTGGTCATTTTGATCAATGAACCCAAGGGTGATTTGTATTATGCCGGTGATACTGCAGCGCCTGTGTTTGCCAAAGTTATGGCGGGTAGCCTGCAGTTATTGAATGTGGCGCCGGATGCTAAAAATGTGTCATCGCTTGCCGCTGTGCAGGGAGGCCACAATGCAGGTTGATATGGTCTCCATCAATAACCAATTTGCTCAACCTTTTGCGCAAAGTATTCGAACTTTGTTGGCGCCGTTTGCCATTGATGCGCCAGATATTATGGTCAGTGCTTTGGTTTTAGATAGCCGTGAAGTGGCGGTGCACTCTGCGTTTGTTGCCTTGAAAGGGCATCAACAAGACGGACGAGATTTTATCCCCCAAGCCATTAGTTTGGGTGCCAAGGTCATTATTCGGCAGTGTGACGACGCTCACTTACATGGTGAGTTGAGCATGCGTGAACAAAGTGTGATCATTGATTTTTACCAATTACCTGAGCAACTTTCCCAGCTTGCTGCGCATTTCTATCAGCAGCCTGCCACATCCTTATCGGTGATCGCGGTAACGGGCACCAACGGTAAAACCTCGGTGGTGCAATTGAGTAACCAACTGGCCCACTTACTCGGTGAGCGCTCTGCTTCTATTGGTACCTTAGGGGCGGGGGTGTATCAAAGTGGTCAAACCTTGGTTGAAACCAGCAATACCACCCCCGATGCCATCAGTATGCAGCGTTTATTGGCCGAATTTGTTGGAGAAGGGGTGGCGCAAGTGGCACTGGAGGCCTCGTCTCATGCCTTGGTGCAGCAGCGCTTGGCTGCACTGAAAACGGATGTGGCGATATTCACCAATCTGACACGTGACCATTTGGATTATCACCACAGCATGGAGAACTATGCAGCGGCTAAACGTCGTTTGTTGCATCAGCCTGGCCTTGGTTTTGTGGTGGTCAACGGCAATGACGCAGAACATACACAATGGCTTAATCACAAACCCGACGCTGTCACTGCGGTGATTTATGGCCTCAATATCAATGTTTCCAGCATTGCCAAAACTCATCGCTATTGTATTGCCTCCAATTTGCAATACACCCGTGATGGCGTGCGCTTTAGCTTACAGTCTTCTTGGGGGAACGGTGAGTTACGCATTAGCCTGATAGGCCCATTTAATGTGGCCAATGTGCTGGCCGCCATTACCGGGCAGCTGTGCCTGGGTAAAAGCTTAAAAAGTATTGTGTATGTGGCGCAGAAGCTGCGTCCTGTCGCGGGGCGTATGGAATTATTCAGTCAACCAGCCCAGGCTGCCATTGTTGTCGATTACGCCCATACCCCCGATGCCTTGGAAAAAACCTTATTAGCTATTCGCCAGCATTGTCACGGTAAGTTGTGGTGCATTTTTGGCTGCGGCGGCGATCGCGATAGCGGTAAACGTCCGCTGATGGGGGAAATTGCTGAGCGCCTTGCAGATGCAGTGATTGTTACCGATGACAATGTGCGCAGTGAAGACCCAGCACAGATTATTCAGCAGATCCTAGCGGGTTGTCATGCACCGCAGCAGATCCAAGTAGAGCACAATCGTGCCAAGGCAATCAGTTTAGCCTTGCAGCAAAGTGCCGAGGAAGACGTCATTTTAGTGGCGGGAAAAGGCCACGAAAATTACCAGATTATTGGTCAAACACGCCTTCCTTATGATGAACGCGAATTTGTAAAACAGTTACAACAGGGGAAAAACCTATGATCCCAGTTTCACTCTCTTGGGTGGCGGAGCAGGTGCAGGGCAACTTGCTAAAAGACGATAAACAGCAGGTGATCATCGCTGGAGTGAGCACGGATACACGCACTATCCAAAGTGGCGATTTGTTTATTGCCCTGCAAGGCCCTAATTTTGATGGCAATACCTTTGTGGAAAAAGCCAAGGCGGCAGGGGCGGCAGCAGCCATTGTGAGTGAGCCAAGCCATGTTGACTTGCCACAAATTGTGGTAGCTGACAGCAAAGTTGCCTTGGGCTTACTGGCTGGTGCGGTGAAAGCCAAAGTGGCACCGTTAACGGTTGGCATTACTGGCAGCAGCGGCAAAACCACCGTGAAAGAGATGGTAGCGGCTATTCTTGCGCGTCGTGGCAAAGTCTTAGCTACCAAAGGCAATTTTAACAATGATATTGGTGTGCCACTTACCTTGTTACGATTAGAAGCCGACCATGAGTTTGCGGTGATCGAGATGGGTGCAAACCACTTAGGTGAAATTGCTTACACCACAGAATTGGTGAAACCCAATGTCGCCACGATTGTTAATGCGGCAGCGGCTCACCTCGAAGGCTTTGGTAGCTTGCTTGGCGTAGCGCGGGCGAAAAGTGAAATTTTCAAAGGCTTACCAGACAACGGCGTGGCGATATTAAATGTCGACAGCCAGTTTTACGAGTTTTGGCAAAGCAAATTACGCCTTGTTTCTACACAAAGTTTTTCCATGCACAAAAGCGCAGATTTTTGTGCTGAAGATGTCATCCTCGGTTTAGACGGCTGTGCGCAATTTGAGTTGGTTTCGCCACAGGGCAAAGTCAACATCTCGCTAAGTTTACCTGGTATGCACAACGTGGCTAATGCCCTGCTTGCTGCAGCGCTTGCCTTGCAGGTTGGTGCAAGTTTACGTGATGTGGCAGATGGTCTGAGAGCTATGCCTCATGTGGCCGGACGTTTACAAGTTAAACAACTGACCAATCAAGTAAAAATATTAGACGACACCTACAATGCTAACGTGGCCTCAGTCAACGCAGCCATCGATTTGTTGGCAAGCTTTGCTGGCCGTCGCATCTTAATCTTAGGTGACATGGGCGAGCTGGGCGAAAAAGCGCGTTTTTACCATGGTCAAGTGGGGGAGTATGCCAAGGAAAAAGGCATCGATCAGGTTCTTAGTCTTGGTGTGTTGAGTCAATGTGCCAGTGCTGTATTCGCTGCACAGGGCAAACATTTTAGTGACATCAGCGCCTTAAAAGACCACCTCCTCAATGAGTTAAGCGCTGAACAGCGGGACATTACCATTTTGGTAAAAGGCTCACGTAGCGCCAAAATGGAACGAGTAGTGGAAGCGCTGGAGCAATCCGCTTTGGGAAAGCTTGAACGGGTTAGGGAGCGCATCGCATGTTAATTTGGCTAGCCCAGTGGCTACAACAATTTGATGCCGGATTTAATGTATTCACTTACCTGACCCTGCGCGCCATTTTGAGCACCCTAACAGCATTAATGATTGCTCTGTTGATTGGCCCGCGCATGATCCGCTGGTTACAGACTATGCAAATCGGTCAAACCGTGAGAAGCGATGGTCCACAAACTCATTTGGTCAAATCGGGTACGCCCACCATGGGCGGCTTGTTGATCCTAGCTGCCATCGTTGTCAGTGTGCTGTTGTGGGCTGATTTAACTAATCGTTATGTGTGGGTGACGCTGTTTATCGTCGCCAGTTATGGCTTGATTGGATTTATTGATGATTATCGTAAGGTGATCCGCAAAGATGCAAAGGGTTTAATTGCTCGCTGGAAGTACTTTTGGCAGTCGGTGGTGGCTATTGCCGTAGCGTTTTATTTGTATGCCGCCCAACAAAATCCGGCGGAAACCGCGTTATTAGTGCCGTTTTTCAAAGAAGTCATGCCGCAGATGGGTTTGTTTTTTTTGGTCTCAACTTACTTTGTGATTGTGGGAACCAGTAATGCGGTGAATTTGACTGATGGTTTAGATGGCTTGGCCATCGTACCCACCATTTTAGTGGCCGGGGCTTTTGCTATTTTTGCCTACACTACGGGCAACGTAAATTTTTCTGCCTACCTGAATATTCCTCATCTACCACTCACCAGTGAACTGGTTGTGGTGTGCACTGCCATTGTTGGCGCTGGGCTGGGCTTTTTATGGTTCAACACCTATCCAGCCCAAGTGTTTATGGGTGATGTGGGCTCCCTAGCCCTCGGTGGTACCTTAGGCATTCTGGCCGTGTTAGTGAGACAAGAAATTGTGCTGTTTATCATGGGCGGGGTGTTTGTCATCGAAACCCTGTCGGTGATTTTGCAGGTGGGTTCATACAAGTTAAGAGGACAGCGGATTTTCCGCATGGCGCCTATTCACCATCATTACGAATTAAAAGGTTGGCCAGAGCCACGGGTAATCGTGCGTTTTTGGATCATTTCACTCATTTTGGTTTTAGTTGGCTTAGCCACCTTAAAACTCAGGTAGACGGAACATTACATCGGTATGCAAGGCATGGTCTTAGCAGATAAAAAAGTTGTAGTAGTAGGGATGGGTCTTACCGGCCTTTCCTGCGTGCAATTTTTGAGTCAGCAAGGCGCACAGGTGAGTGCCATGGATAGTCGTAAAGAGCTAACCCTTGCCTTAGACATTCCTTTGTACTTCGGTGATTTTGATGCAGCACGTTTATGTCATGCCGACCTGATTGTGGTCAGTCCCGGTGTGAGTTTGCAGCATCCTGCCATTGTTGAGGCAAGTGCTGCTGGCGTCAGTGTGATTGGTGATATTGAGTTATTTGCACGTTTCAATACCTTACCGGTGATTGCTATTACGGGTTCAAACGGCAAGTCCACTGTCACCCACTTAGTGGTACAGATGTGCCAAGCAGCAGGCATGAGAGTGTTGATGGGGGGCAACATTGGTGTACCCGCTTTGGACTTACTCAATCAAGATGCAGATATCGTGGTGCTGGAACTCTCCAGTTTTCAGCTCGAAACAACTTATTCGCTAAGGCCTCTGGCAGCCACCGTGTTGAATATTTGTGATGACCACTTAGACAGGCATGGCAGCCTTGAGAATTACCAAAAAATTAAACAGAGCATTTATCATCATGCTCAACATATTGTGGTCAATCGTGATGATCCCTTAACCCATTTGGCCGGTCGTGTTGCTGATGCCAGTTTTGGCTTAAGCCCAAGTCATGAACAATTTAGTTGGGATAAAACCAGTGCCAGTATTTATTACCAAGGTACAGCCTTGTTGGCGGCTCAGGATTGTTTATTAGTCGGGGCGCACAATATGCTGAACATCATGGCTGCTGCGGCTTTAGTCCGTTTCGCTGGTGTTGACCGTCAAGCTATGTGTGAAGGTGGCAGCCGTTTTGGTGGGTTACCACATCGTTGTCAAACGGTATCCATGTTCAAACAAGTGCGTTGGATCAATGACTCAAAAGCCACCAATGTGGGTGCCACCTTGGCTGCACTTGAGGGCATTATTGACGCCTGTGCGGGCCAACTTATTTTAATTGCGGGTGGTGAGGGTAAAGGAGCGGACTTCAGTCCACTGGCCAGTTTGCTGAATAACGCGGTGAGTGTGCTGATTACCTTGGGTAAAGATGGCGAGAAAATCGCCGCCTTAAAAACTGGGGCAATCAAAGTCACCAGTCTGCAAGAAGCCGTAAGCGTCGCCGCCCAACACGCCCAAGCCAATGACACCGTGTTACTGTCTCCAGCCTGTTCTAGCTTGGACATGTTTAACAATTATATGCATCGTGGTGAATGTTTCGCGCAAGCAGTGGAGGCCCTAGCCTCATGAGTTTTTTCCCAGACAAATTCCACGAAAAAGGTCAAGCTTTGCGCGCACTGTTCATGCAGCGCCATGACCAAGCAAGCAACACCGCCAGTCATCGGCAAGTCCCACGACCCTATGATATTGGCTTGTTGCTATTGAGTTTAGCCATCATGTCCATTGGTTTGGTCATCGTGACGTCGGCGTCAATGCCCGTTGCCGATCGTTTGTATGGCAATCCATTTTACTTTGCCATTCGTCACGGCATTTATATCGCATTGGCGATTTTTGCCGCCTTAGTTGTGATGCAAATTCCCATGCGCTGGTGGCGATTGACCAACGTGTGGTTGTTGCTGTCAGCGGTGGCATTGTTGATTGCTGTGCTGCTGATTGGCCGCTCAGTGAACGGCAGTACACGCTGGTTGGTGTTGGGGCCCATCACTGTGCAAGCGGCTGAACCGGCGAAGTTGTTCTTTTTCTGTTATCTGGCGGGATACTTGGTCAGACGCTTTGAAGAAGTCACCGAAAATATTAAAGGCTTTATTAAACCTCTCATTGTGTTTTTTATCTTGGCCGTACTCTTATTGATGCAGCCGGATTTGGGCACCGTGGTGGTGATGTTATGTACCACCATCGGGCTTTTGTTTCTTGCCGGTGCCAAGTTGTGGCAGTTTTTTAGTTTGGCCATCACCGGTAGTTTGGCTGTGATCATGTTGATTGTCTTTGAAGAATACCGCTGGAAACGGATTACCTCCTTCTTAGATCCGTGGGCTGACCCCTTTGGCAGCGGCTATCAGCTTACCCAATCATTGATGGCATACGGGCGTGGTGATGTATTTGGTCAGGGGCTAGGGAACAGCCTGCAAAAACTGGAATATTTACCCGAAGCGCATACCGATTTCATTATGGCAATTTTAGCAGAGGAGTTTGGCTTTGCTGGGGTACTGACGGTTTTATTTTTGATGGCTTGCATCGTGGTGAAAGCCATGAGTATGGGCAATGCTGCGCTGCGCAAAGAACGTCCCTTTGATGCTTACTTAGCCTATTCCATCGGTATCTGGTTCAGCTTACAAACAGCAGTGAATGTTGGGGCAAGTTCTGGCATTTTGCCCACTAAAGGACTCACCTTTCCGCTGCTGAGTTACGGTGGGTCGAGCTTAATAGTGATGGCCGTCGCCGTGGCTATCTTGGTACGCATCGACTTCGAACTGCGGGTGGATGGCATTCAAGCCATCAACAAAGGTAAAAGTTTACGAAGCACAAAAAATGTTGATGGTGCAAGTGGCAGCTCTTCAGCTGGCAAAGCAAGTTTGCAACGCACCCTAAATGAATTAAATACCCGAAGTCAGCCTGATTGGCACATGGCTGGAGGGGCTCATGACTAAACGTTTATTAGTGATGGCAGGGGGTACCGGCGGGCATGTATTTCCGGGTTTGGCCGTGGCTGAACTGCTTAGCAAGCAACAGTGGCAAATTCATTGGTTGGGCACCCGGGACCGCATGGAAGCTCAGCTCGTGCCTAAAGCTGGGTTTCCCATTAGTTTTATTGACGTGGCGGGGGTACGCAAAAACGGCCTGCTTCGACTGTTAGCCGCGCCGTTTAAAATTATCAAGTCAATATGGCAAGCACGCCAAATCATCAGCCGATTTGAACCAGATGTGGTACTGGGCTTGGGAGGCTTTGCCAGCGGACCCGGTGGTGTGGCGGCATGGCTAAGTGGAAAACCATTGGTCGTGCACGAACAAAACGCGGCCCCGGGCATGACTAATCGTATCTTAGCTCGTTTGGCGAAACGTGTGCTGACCGGTTTTGCTGGCACGTTTTCAGGTGAACAAAGTGCACCACAAAAATACCAATGGGTTGGCAACCCCGTGCGCGCAGAATTTAGCGACTTGCCAACAAAAACTACCATCACCTTGCCCTTAAACATTCTAGTGGTGGGAGGCAGTTTAGGTGCGCAGGTGCTGAATGAAGTGGTGCCTCAGGCATTGGCGACGCTTGGCAACGTTGCCGTGCGTCATCAAACTGGCAAGGGCCATATCAGTGCAGTAAACAAGGCCTATCAGCAATATTTTAACAAGGCACAAAGCTGGCAAGCCAGTGAGTTTATTGACGATATGGCAGCCGCTTACCAGTGGGCTGATTTAGTGGTGTGTCGTGCGGGAGCATTGACAGTGGCCGAGGTTGCGGCGGCGGGTGTATGTGCGATTTTTGTGCCGCTGCCTTATGCAGTGGATGATCATCAAACTAAAAACGCGCAGATCCTCGTCAAAGCAGACGCCGCATTTTTGTTGCCTCAGACTGATTTTAATCCAGCAAGTCTAGCCACTTTGATCGCACAGTGTATTGCCCAGCCACAAGACGTGCTGAGCAAAAGTCAACACGCTAAGCAGTTGGCTCGCCTGGATGCGACGGCGCAAGTCGCCAATATATGTGAACAATTAACCATGAGCAGTCAATTATGAGTAACCCAGCCATCCATTATCATGTGCCAGAAATGCGCCGTATTAAACACATGCACTTTGTGGGTATTGGTGGTGCGGGTATGGGGGGCATTGCCGAAGTATTGCTGAATGAAGGTTACCGCATCTCGGGTTCAGACAGACAAAGTAATGGCATGACGGCACGCTTAACCCGCCTTGGGGCGCAGATTTTTATCGGTCACGATGCTAAGCACATTGACAATGCCAATGTGGTGGTGGTGTCCAGCGCCATCGACCCCAGCAATGCGGAAGTAAATGCAGCCATGGAGCAACGCATTCCGGTGATTCGTCGTGCAGAAATGTTGGCTGAATTGATGCGTTTTAGACACGGTATCGCCATTGCAGGTACCCACGGTAAAACCACCACAACCAGCTTAATTGCGACGATATTTGCTCAAGCAGACCTTGATCCAACGTTTGTAATCGGTGGTTTGCTCAACTCTGCGGGCACCAATGCAAGATTAGGAGCGAGTCGTTATTTGATTGCTGAAGCGGATGAAAGTGACGCGTCATTTATTCACTTGCAGCCCATGGTGTCTGTGGTTACCAATATCGAAGCCGATCATATGGATACCTATCAAGGTGATATCCATAAGATGGAAGATACCTACATTGATTTTTTGCATAACCTACCTTTTTACGGATTGGCGGTGTTGTGTATTGACGATCCGACCATCACTAAATTATTACCCCGTATTGGCCGTAAGATTTTAGGCTACGGCATGTCTGAAGACGCCGATGTCAGAGCGGTAGACGTTAAATTAGGTTTCAATCAAAGTGAATTTACCGCTAAGCGCAAAGGTATGGCTGATCTGCATATTCGCTTGAATATTCCTGGCAAACATAATGTTTTAAACGCTTTGGCAGCCATCGCTGTGGCGAGTGACGAAGGGGTAGCTGACACGGCCATAGTGCAAGCCTTAAATGGTTTTTCAGGCATCGGACGGCGTTTCGAACTCCTTGGCGATTTTACTACCAGTAAGGGCCAACACATTCTGGTTGATGACTATGGTCATCATCCCACCGAGGTGGCGGCGACCATCGCTGTTGCCCGCAATAACTGGCCTGATCGACGTTTAGTTATGGCTTATCAACCTCACCGGTTCACGCGGACCCGCGACCTCTATGAAGATTTTGTTCAGGTACTATCACAGGTAGATGTATTGTTGTTATTGGAGGTGTACTCGGCGGGTGAAACAGCAATTGACGGCGCTGACAGCAAGGCATTGTGCCGCTCTATCCGTCAGCGTGGCGAGCTAGAGCCCGTGTATGTGGCCAGTGTGCAAGAATTGCCCAAGATATTAGCCGACATTTTGCAAGATCAAGATATTGTTCTGACCCAAGGGGCAGGTAATATCGGACAAATTGCCAAGTTTTTGCAGAGCACGGGTTTGCACAGCGACGCTTTGCATAAGGGTTTACCTGCATGAGTATGACAAAATACGGCAAAGTAGCGGTGATGTTTGGCGGGCGCAGCGCGGAACGAGAAGTTTCTCTGCGTTCCGGTAATGCCGTGTTAAACGCATTGCTCAGCCAAGGCGTGGACGCGCATGGTTTTGATCCTGCTGAACAAGCGTTAACAGGTTTGATAACACAGGGTTTTGACCGAGTTTTAATCATGTTGCATGGGCGTGGTGGCGAAGACGGCAGCTTGCAAGGTGCTTTGCAACAGTTACACATTCCTTACACTGGCAGTGGTGTTTTAGGCTCGGCATTGTGCATGGATAAAATTCGCAGCAAGCAAATTTGGCAAAGCCTTGGTTTACCTACTGCACAATATGCAATTGCTGATAAAAGTTCCTTTGATGCGGGATCGTGCGAGGCTATAATGGCGGCCTTGGGGAATGAGGTCATGGTTAAGCCTGCGCAAGAGGGATCAAGCATAGGCATGGCCAGAGTAAATAATACACAACAATTAGAAACAGCCATTCAAAACGCGTTCGAGTATGACGAACATGTATTGATCGAGCAGTTCATTCAAGGTTCTGAATTCACTGTCAGCCTGCTTAATGGCAAGGCGCTGCCCTCTATTCGTATGTCTACTCCACGCATTTTCTATGACTATACCGCGAAATATCAAGCGGATAGCACCCAGTATTTTTGCCCCAGTGGTTTGTCTGCAACAGCAGAGGCTGAACTGGCCAACATTGCCCAACAAGCCTTTATGGCACTGGATGGCAGTGGTTGGGGGCGCATTGATTTTATGCAGGATGCAGCAGGGCAGTTTTATTTATTAGAGGCCAATACGGTGCCTGGCATGACAGAAAAAAGTTTGGTGCCCATGGCCGCCAAACAAGCAGGCTTAAGTTTTGCTAAATTGTCGCTGGCCGTTCTCGACAGTTCAATGGCACAGAGTCGATAACGATGAGCAAGCCGAGCCAATTGCCCGTTTCAGCCACTCGCAGCAAAACACCGATGCCAGCAGCACAACGTGTCAATTTGTACATCGGCATGGCATTTTTATTTGCGCTGTTGATGGTGATGCTGTGGGGTGTGTTGCAGCTCATGCAGTGGTTAGAAGATGAGCAAAAAACCCCTTTAAATCGGGTGGTGATATCGGGACAACGCACTTATCTCGATGACAAAACGATTGAACGATTGGTGAGGGCGGCTCAACCCGGCAGTTTTTTTGAACTGGATGTGGAACAAACCCATCAGTTAGTGGAAGCCATGCCTTGGGTGTATCGCGCATCAGTGCGCAAACGCTGGCCAAATGGTTTAGAGATTTATGTGGTGGAGCAAGTGCCTGCTGCACGTTGGAATGATGATTTGTTGCTCAATCAGTACGGTGAAGTTTTTGATGGCATTGCCATCGCTGATGCCAAACAACTGCCTTTGCCCCGTTTATTTGGGCCAGGCGGTAGCGAGCAGACAGCGCTGCAGGGGTATCGTGATATGCAGTCGTTACTGGAATCCACCCAGTTGCAGATTAATGAATTGTTTTTGAGTGAACGGTTTGCGTGGAATGTGCAGCTGACTAATGGCATCAAATTGAATTTAGGTCGCAGTGAATTTATCGACCGTTTACAACGCTTTGTGGATGTGTTGCCGTTAATTTCGCAACAAAACAAAGCCATAGATTACGTGGATTTGCGCTACGACACTGGTTTGGCGGTGGGTTGGTTAAAACCAGCAGAAAAGTCTAGCGACAATAAACAACAAGAGAGTTAATGACAGTGAGAATAGGTAAACATGTCTAAGGGTGTAGAACGCAATCTTATCGTCGGCTTAGACATAGGAACAAGCAACGTGAAAGCGGTGGTAGGTGAGTTGCTGGATGACAATAACATCAGCATTGTGGGGGTTGGCAGCCACTCATCTAAGGGCATGGACAAAGGTGGGGTGAACGACCTCAACTTGGTAGTGCAATCGGTAAAACGTGCGGTACACGAAATGGAATTAATGGCCGACTGCCGTGTGTCGTCGGTGTTTATGTCTATCTCTGGTCGCCATGTTAAGTGTCAGAATGAAAGTGGCATGGTGCCAATTAACAATCAGGAAGTTACCCAAGAAGACGTCGACAACGTGGTGCATGCGGCGCGTTCAGTGCCTATTGCCGCTGAGCGTAAGTTGCTCCATGTATTACCACAAGAATTTACTATTGATGTGCAAGAGGGCATTAAAAATCCGATTGGCATGTCTGGGGTTAGGATGGAAGCGGAAGCCCACATCATTACCTGTGCTGATGACATGGCTAAAAATTTAGTGAAATGTGTAGAGCGCTGTGAATTAACCGCTGACCACATGATTTTTTCTGCCCTGGCTTCGAGTTATGCGGTACTGACTGATGACGAAAAAGAACTCGGTGTATGTGTGGTGGATATTGGCGGTGGCACCATGGACATGGTGATTTATACCGATGGCGCTATTCGCCATACGGCAGTTATTCCGGTGGCGGGTAATCAGATCACCAGTGATATTGCCAAGATTTTCCGTACACCGATTAATCATGCAGAAGAAATTAAGATCAACTATGCCTGTGCCCTCAAAGACATGGTGAGCATGGAAGAGAGCATTGAAGTACACAGTGTTGGTGGTCGACCTGCACGGGCGATGTCACGCCATACCTTGGCGGAAGTGATTGAACCGCGCTATCAAGAGTTGTTTGAACTGGTGCACGACGAAATTCGCGCCAGTGGTTTTTCTGAACAAATTGCCGCTGGCATCGTGTTGACGGGTGGCACGGCCAAAATGGAAGGCGCAGTAGAATTTGCTGAAGAGATTTTCCAAATGCCCGTTAGGGTGGGTATTCCCCTCGGGATCAAGGGTTTATCCGAATACGTAGAAGACAGTAAATTTGCCACTGCTGTGGGCTTGCTGCAATACGGCAAGATCCACTTGATTAATCGATTAGCGAGTAAAAATAAAGCCAGTGAAGGACCATGGCAACGAATTCAAAGTTGGTTTAAAGGCGAGTTTTAGCCGATTTGTATTTAAACCTTGTATTGGCAGCAGGCATGGAATGCGCTTGTTTGCCTAATTGTTAAGACCGGAGAAGAAGCATGTTTGAATTAATGGATAGTCACAACGAAGAAGCAGTCATTAAAGTGATTGGTGTGGGCGGTGGCGGTGGTAATGCCATCGAACACATGGTGAAGCACTCAATAGAGGGCGTTGAATTTATTGCCATCAATACTGATGCACAAGTCCTACGTAGCTCAGCTGCCAATGTTACTTTGCAAATAGGCTCAGGCGTGACCAAAGGCCTAGGTGCTGGCGCTAACCCAAATATTGGACGTCAAGCGGCAGAAGAAGATGCTGAGACCATTCGTCAGAGTCTGGAAGGTGCCGACATGGTCTTCATCACGGCTGGTATGGGGGGTGGTACTGGTACGGGTGCCGCACCAGAAGTAGCTAAAATCGCCAAAGAAATGGGCATTTTAACGGTTGCGGTGGTAACTAAGCCCTTTCCGTTTGAAGGCCGTAAGCGCACAGATTTTGCTGAGCAAGGTATCGCTGAATTATCCAAATATGTGGATTCATTGATCACCATACCCAATGAAAAATTATTGAAAGTTTTGCCCAAGAATACCCCCTTGTTGCAAGCCTTCAGTGCAGCCAACGACATATTGCGTGGTGCAGTGCAGGGTATCGCCGAATTGATCACCCGCCCAGGTTTGATCAACGTGGACTTTGCAGACGTACGTACGGTGATGTCAGAAATGGGTACGGCCATGATGGGCAATGGTTCTGCCTCTGGTGATGATCGTGCTGAAGAAGCAGCAGAGATCGCCATTGCTAGCCCCTTGTTAGAAGACATCGATTTGTCTGGCGCACGCGGTATTTTGGTGAACATCACCGCTGGCCCAAGCTTCTCTATCGATGAATTTGAAACTGTGGGTAACGCCGTTAAAGCTTTTGCTTCTGAAAATGCCACCGTGGTTATCGGTACAGTTATCGATATGGATATGACGGATGAGCTGCGCGTGACCGTGGTTGCAACGGGCATTGGCAATGAACGCAAGCCAGATATTTCATTGGTTTCAAACCGAGCTCAACGTGCGATGAATGATTATAGCGAGTTTAAATTGCAAGGTAATGGTGCCGGTGTTGGCACTGCTACACCAAGTGCAGCGCCTGATAATATGCGCAGTAGCATGCAAGAAGATAAACACGACAGCCATAACGATTTGGAATATTTAGATATTCCTGCGTTTTTGCGTAAACAAGCGGATTAATGCTGACGCGGGGCACTTTATACTGAGAATGTTGTCAAGGTATTGATTAATTGCAAATTCGGCATAAGCTATGTGGCTTAAGGGTTTGTGACACTTTTTTGACAAGGCTAAGCATTTTTAGTACCATGCGCCCCCTTTTTTATAATGTTTTGCGATAGAGCCTGAGGTCGATGATCAAACAACGTACTATCAAACAGTCAGTCCAAGAAACGGGGATTGGCTTGCATAAAGGTGACAAGGTCACTATGACTCTCCGGCCTGCGCCGGCAAATACAGGTATTGTATTTCGCCGCGTTGACCTTGAGCCTTATGCAGATATCCCAGCGCGTGCTAATGCGGTGGGTGATACGATGTTGTGTACATGCATCAGCAATGAACAAGGTGCGACTATCTCAACCGTGGAACATTTAGCGTCGGCTTTAGCCGGTTTGGGCATCGATAATATTATTGTTGAAGTTGACAGTGATGAATTACCCATTATGGATGGTAGTGCGAGCCCGTTTATCTTTTTGTTACAAACGGCGGGCATTCAAGAATTGAATGCCCCCAAGCGCTTCATCAAAATTACTAAACCAGTGAAAGTCACCGACGGTGATAAATGGGCCGAATTGCGCCCTCACGACGGTTTCAGAGTGGATTTTCGCATTGATTTCGCGCATCCAGTCATCAGTCAAACACGCCAGCACATGGTATTAGATTTTGATTCAAGTTCTTATGTCGACGAAGTGAGCCGTGCGCGTACCTTCGGGTTCATGAAAGATCTTGAGTACATGAACGCTCATAACCTAGCACTTGGCGGAAGCATGGAAAACGCCGTTGCCCTTGATGAGTATCGGGTATTAAATCCCGAAGGTTTGCGTTACAGCGATGAGTTTTTGAAACACAAAATCCTTGATGCAATTGGTGATTTGTATTTAGGTGGACACAGCATAATTGGTGAATTACGTGCCTATAAAACGGGTCACGGTTTGAATAACAAATTGCTCAATGCCTTGTTGAATAACCAAAAGTGTTGGGAGTTTGTCAGCTACGAGACCCCTGAAGCCCTGCCCATACGCTTTGCTTCTCCTGTCTTATCTAGTTAATTTGTTTTTGCATGACATGCCGCTTTTTAGCGGCATTTTCATTTTTATCGCCCCTTGAATTTTGGCTTGGATTGGTGATGACTTGAGGCTGGCAGCCAAAGATTTGCTGCCGATAACGTACCTAGGTACCAAAAACCACACTTTCAAAAATGTGGTTGATATGATAAAAACCACAACATAATTAAGGGTTAATTATCTTGTTGATGTAGCGCCGCAAAGTCTGCTCGCACAAAGTGATAAGAGTTAACACAACATGTTGTAAAAAGGTAAGTATCCCGATGAGATTAACGCTCCTTGTGCGAGGCGAAAGAACCCGCCTTAAATTGCACGCAGACAAACATAAGCTGACGCTTGCTGTTATAGCAGTGAGTTTGCTGTGTTTGATTTCCAGTCGTTCCACCTCACACCCTGATGAAGATTTCGCTCGCGTCAACTTCGCGAAAACGGGTTTAGAGCAGCAAGCTCAGCAGGTGGAAGAACTAAAAACGCAGACTTCACAGAAGCTTGCGGGAATGACCCTCAAACTCGCCGATATGCAAAGTCATATTTTGCGTTTAGACGCCTTAGGTGCACGCCTCGTTGAACAGGCCAATTTAAATCCTGAAGAATTTAGCTTTAACCAGAACCCGGCCATGGGTGGTCCTGAAGAAAGTACGGCATTTACCATCAATGTCACCGACGATCTCATCAATCAGATGGATCAAACCCTAGCAGTGATTCAGCATAAAACTCAGCAACTCAGTGCCCTTGAATCTCTGTTAATGAGTCACCATATTACTGACCAAAGCCGATTGACAGGGCGTCCTGTGTCATCCGGTTGGCTGTCGTCTCACTACGGGGTACGCAAAGATCCGTTTAGTGGCTTGCCTGCTATGCATAAAGGCGTAGATTTCGCCGGCAAAGAAGGTGATGAAATCATGGCGACAGCAGCAGGCATTGTTACCTGGGCCGACGAGCGTTACGGTTATGGCAACTTAGTAGAAATTGATCATGGTGATGGTTTAGTGACGAGGTATGGTCACAACAAAACAATCAACGTAAAAGTAGGCGATGTGGTAACTAAAGGGCAAGCTATTGCTCTGATGGGTAATACCGGACGTTCAACGGGAGCCCATGTGCACTACGAGGTGATCCAAAAAGGTCGCCAGCTTGATCCTTTGCCCTACGTCTATCGCGAATAGATAGCAGGCACCTTTATTGGGTGCAAAGGTAATACATTGATAATCGGCCTTTGGCCGATTATTTTATTTTTTAGCTGATGTTCTGCCAAGCACGTCCATGCAGACATCAATATTTAGATTGGAAGCTGTAATTCGATGTTTTCTAGTATTCTCACCAAAATTTTCGGTAGCCGTAACGACCGTCTTCTTAAAAAACTTAACGTTGCTGTCGAGCAAATTAATCAACTAGAAGCATCATTTGCCGAACTCAACGACGATGAATTAAAGGCTAAAACCGCAGAATTCAAACAAAGTCTGGCAGATGGCAAGACCACAGACGACATTCTGGTGGAAGCTTTTGCGGTGGTCCGTGAAGCCAGTAAGCGTGTGTTCAACATGCGCCACTTCGATGTACAAATGGTGGGTGGACAAGTTTTACACCAAGGTAAAATCGCAGAAATGCGCACGGGTGAAGGTAAAACGTTGACCTCAACCCTACCCACTTATCTAAATGCCCTCGGTGGTAAAGGGGTGCACGTCATTACAGTGAATGACTATTTGGCGCGACGTGACGCTGAATGGAGCCGTCCCTTATTTGAATTCTTAGGTTTGACGGTTGGGTGCAATGTCCCGGGTATGAATCACCAGCAGAAAAAAGAAGCCTATGCGGCCGATATTACTTACGGCACTAACAACGAGTTTGGCTTTGACTACTTGCGTGACAACATGGCGTTCAGTCCGAATGATCGTGTGCAACGCGGCTTACATTTTGCGGTTATCGATGAAGTTGACTCAATTTTAATCGACGAAGCGCGTACACCCTTGATTATTTCAGGGCAAGCAGAAGACAGTTCTGAACTGTATCGAAAAATAAACCTGATCATTCCTGAGTTAGTTAAACAAGACAAAGAAGATGAAGAGGGCAAAAATGGCGAAGGTGACTTTACCATTGATGAAAAAGCCAAGCAGATCCACCTGACAGAAAACGGTCAAATCCATGTTGAGCAAATATTGCAACGTGAAGGCATATTACCTGCCGATGAGTCTCTGTTTGCGGCGGCCAATATTTCCTTTTTACACCACGTTAATGCCGCCCTCAAAGCGCATAAATTGTTCTCTCGTGACGTAGATTACATCGTAAAAGATAACGAAATTGTTATCGTTGATGAACATACCGGCCGCACCATGGAAGGACGTCGCTGGTCAGAAGGTTTGCATCAAGCCGTTGAAGCAAAAGAAGGGGTGAAAATTCAAAACGAAAACCAAACCCTTGCGTCAATTACCTTCCAAAACTATTTCCGCCTATACGACAAGCTAGCTGGTATGACTGGTACGGCAGATACCGAAGCCTTTGAATTTCAGCATATCTATGGCCTTGAAACCATCGTTATTCCCACCAATAAACCCATGATCCGTAAGGACAAAGCGGATCTGATTTATTTAACAGCGGAAGAAAAATACGAAGCCATAATTGAAGACATTAAAGACTGCGTAAAACGCGGCCAACCGGCTTTAGTGGGCACGGTTTCCATCGAAAACTCAGAATTGTTATCAAACATTTTGAAGAAAGCGAAGATCCCCCACAAAGTATTAAATGCCAAGTTTCACGAGCAGGAAGCAGACATCATTGCTCAAGCAGGCAAACCCGGTGCGATTACCATTGCCACCAACATGGCTGGTCGTGGTACCGACATCGTATTGGGCGGCAACTGGCAGGCAGCCATTGATAAAATCAATGATCCCAAGCCAGGTACCGTAGAAAAAATCAAGGCTGAATGGAAGGCCGATCACGATGCTGTATTGGCCGCCGGTGGTTTACATATAATTGGTACTGAACGCCACGAATCACGTCGTATCGACAACCAGTTGCGGGGTCGTGCTGGCCGTCAAGGCGATCCAGGTTCATCACGTTTTTATCTGTCACTCGACGATGCCCTTATGCGTATTTTTGCCTCAGAAAAAATGGGCAACATGATGAAACGCTTGGGCATGGAGCGTGGCGAAGCCATCGAACACCCTTGGGTTACACGAGCCATTGAAAACGCCCAACGTAAGGTAGAAGGCCGTAACTTCGACATTCGTAAACAATTGCTTGAATACGATGACGTCGCCAACGATCAGCGTAAAGTGATTTATCAGCAACGTAATGAATTGCTCGATGAGGGTGAGATCAGCAGCACTATTGAAGCCATCCGTGCCGATGTGGTTAACAGTGTTATCGACCAATATATTCCGCCCCAATCATTGGATGAGATGTGGGATATCCCCGGCTTAGAAGAACGCTTTAAAAGTGACTTCCTGCTTGATCTACCGATCAAACAGTGGCTCGCCGATGACAACAAATTGTTTGAAGAAAAACTACGTGAACGTTTATTGGATGAAGTCGTAGGCGCATACAAAGCCAAAGAAGCGGTGGTGGGTGAACAAGTCATTCGTCATTTCGAAAAAGCCGTGATGCTGCAAAACCTCGACAGCCACTGGAAAGAGCATTTGGCGGCCATGGATTATTTGCGTCAAGGCATCCACTTACGTGGTTTTGCGCAGAAAAACCCCAAGCAAGAGTACAAACGTGAATCCTTTGAACTGTTTTCTCAGATGTTAGAAAACTTGAAAATTGAAGTGGTGACAATTCTCAGTAAAGTGAAAGTTCGCGCCGAAGAAGAAGTGCAAGCCATGGAAGAAAAACAGCGGCTTGCCAACGAAAAACAGGCCAAGGTGTTTGAACACCAAAGTGCCTCTGCAGCCAGTGAAGCACCCAAGGCGCCAGATAGCGGCTTGCGTAATGGCCCTAAAATCAGTCGGAATGATTTGTGCCCCTGTGGTTCAGGTAAAAAATACAAACAATGTCATGGCAAACTCAGTTAAGGTGCCAGACTAACGTTAAAATAAAAGTCGAACTTCGGTTCGACTTTTTTGTATAAGGTGAATGATGTCATGAAAATTGTCGAAGTTGCGGTAGGTGTAATCAAACGTGGGCAAGATATTTACATCAGCAAGCGCGCTGATACCCTGCATCAAGGCGGCCTTTGGGAATTTCCCGGCGGTAAGCGCGAAGGCAGCGAAAGCATTGACCAAGCTCTGAGCAGGGAGCTTTTGGAAGAAGTGGGCATTGTGGTCGAACACCAGCAAGCATTGCTGGTGATAGAACACGATTACGGCGACGGAAAGGTACGGTTGGACGTGCGCGTTGTCGATAAGTTTGCACACGAGCCCAGTCCCCAAGAAGGCCAACAAGCCCGTTGGGTTCACATCACTGACTTAGCCCACTACGATTTCCCCGCAGCCAACAAAGTGATCATCGACAGATTACTGAAGGATTTTGCCAACTAGTTTGAGTAAGCGGGATATTTTTTGATCTAGAAGTGTAAATTTAAGTTAACTCTGACCCAGTTATTCTGTTATTAAGCATGATACCGCAAAAAATAGGGCGTCCTGAGGGGTGGAGAAAAAACAATACCTAAACTGATATTTAAGTTAACCCTGACCCTGAGGTATCCC
>JAACSL010000009.1 GCA_009993955.1 Paraglaciecola sp. | reverse complement strand
GCATATTGCCTCAAGAAAAATAAGCCATCCCTTAATATTAGCGACGTTGAGAGAAATGCGATGGTGGCTGCTTAAACCGATCTCAGGTTAGTTACAAATCATCTTGGCAAAACCAAGAGAAAAGCAACCGCCAAGCCTTAACTAAACTAGTGCCGGGCCTGAGCGTCAATGACGTTGAGAAACGCATGGGTATCCCAGATTTTAATGAACTTTACGAAAAAGATGGCGATACCTATCAAATATTCTTTTACCGCACCCAGCGTCGCGAAGAAGATGGCGTGACGACTAAAGATGAATGCACGCCACTAATTTTCAAAAATGGTGCATTAAATGGTTGGGGAGACACGGCCTACAACCTCATGAAAAACTAGTTAACACGCATTAAGCACGCAATAAGGCGTCGAGCTGGTCGATAAGCTCGGCCCACTCGCTGTCTTCTTGTAATGCTGATCGTAAAAACTCGCGTTGTTGATCTGTCCAAAAACTGGCATCGTGTAGTTTAATGTTTGCCGCAAGGCCTTGATTTTTCTTCACAAAATCAAGCTGACTAAGCTCATCTACAGCTAAGCCTAATTGCTCAAATAAATCTTTTAACTCCGTATGATAATGTTCCACAGGTTTACCTCCTTGAATATTAATATAATGTTAACAACCGTTTAAACTTAGGTTACAGTAAGCAAAAAGCGCCAGAGAATTTGACTATGCTTGCCACAAGCGATGCACCGGTAGTAGATAAAAATAACCTAAAAGCCATCTACCTCACCGCGGAAGATTTAAAGATAGCCGCGTCAATATTATACCTTGCCTACCATGACGACCCTTTGTTTGTGTCGATTTTTGATGCAGAAAAAGAGGGCTACGAATCTCGTTTACGTTCCGCCATTCGCGAAGAACTGAGTGCCTTTTGGCAAGCCAGACAACCCATGATAGGGTTATTTGATCAAGATAGATTATTAGCCGTAGCATGTTTGACTGCACCTGAAACCACTCTCAGACCCAATAGATTCTGGCACTGGCGATTAAAAATGCTGCTCACTGCTGGGTACTTAAGCACTAAACAAATGGTTGATAAAGAGGCCATGGTGAGAGAGCACATACCTAGTCAGTATTATCATATGCTTTCTTTTATTGGCGTTCATCCTGACCAGCAACATCACGGTCTTGGCCATGTATTGATGCGTGCTATAGACAGTGTCATGTTGGACGACCCGAAAAGTGAAGGGGTTGGCATGTTTGTCACGTTACCGAAGTGCCTCAGTTTTTTTGAAGATGGTGAGTACAGTTTGGTAAAAACACTGCAAGTGGGCAGAATTAATGGCCATCTCATGTTCAGATACCGACAAGCAACATAAGTGTTAGTGCGATGAAAGCAGGGAATTTATATTGCTGCAAGAATCAATGTGTCAATCACCTAGGTAGTGTGTAAGCGATCTCTTACAAAACTGTAAGCTTAGGCGTAAAAATAGTCAGTATTTAAATGGGTATGAATTTTAAGTAATTGATTTATATTAGGTTAAAAAATCTTTTCTTGTTATCTAGCGAAAATCCACAGCAAATTAAAATCCCCCCAGTGGTAAACAATCCTAATTAATTTATAGTTACTGCGTCACACGGAAACACGACGAGTCAGGATGACACAAGGATGAAACTGGACATCATCAGGAAGATGAAATGAGTGCAAGGAAACTCAATCAAGGACGAAGGACAAGCGGAGCGCTTAGATTGTTAGGATAACGATCTTAGGGAATGGAAAGAAAGGATGCTTATTTGCAATGATTGCAGATACAGGGAAATGGACGAAATACGGATGTGGTCTCAACAGGTAAGTTGAGTGACAAGGAAGTGGGAACCCGTTTAGGAAAGACGCCCCATGAGGATGATGGGATGTGATGGAAAGGGCGTAATAAGGACATTATCAGGATAGATTTTGCAAGGGATAGCAGAGACGGATTCTCAAAATTCAGCAAAAAGGCGCATATTGGAACTCCAACATGCGCCTTTTTTTATGCATGGGATGTAGCACGCTTTATTCCATTGATATGTTGCATCTTATTGATAATTTTAATTTTATTACTGTAAATCCGTTTTACTCCAAGTATTTTTATCAGCTACACTGGTGAAATAATATTCATTAAGTTGATATCAACTGAGGCGTAGGCAATGGCTAGTTTTAATCATGCGATGGTAATAGTAGAAGACAAGCACAGCAATTATTGTGCTTTGACTCGCTTGGTTCAACGTGAAGGTGAGGAGCTACAACGCCTCACTATTTATCGACTCAGTCTCACCATGCACGATGCCTCTGAGCAACAAATCGAACGAGATGCAATCAACGCTGTTTTATCAGCTATCTCGTCCCAGTTAAAAATAGAAATTGTCTTTTACTCACGACTTTTTAATAACGCTGATTTTGATTCAATTTTGCTGGGATTGAAACCCGATGTCATCGTCAAAATGCACTCAGGACAGCGGTTTTTTGAAGGGTTTTTTAAAGATAAGTTAGAGCAATATTTAGTTGCGCACAGTACTTACCCGGTGTGGATTGTGAAACCTTATGTGTGGGATGACACGATTCAAGTATTGGCTTGTCTTGATTTAGAAGATGATACGCCAGCTAATCATCAGTTAAACACCCGTATTTTGGCCAGTGCTGATGAGATGGCTCGCAAGCTGTCTGGCGATCTGCATGTCATCGATTGTTTCTTCGGTGAAGTCTGCTCAATGTCTTTTGAACAGGAAGATTCTGGTGAGTTTAAACGCACAACTAGCGTGAAGTTGCAGCATCAGCAGTTAATTGATGCCTATGTTGCTGACTACAGTGTGGCCGATAATGGCGTGCATTTAATTGCCGGTACACCTGATTTTGCTATTCCAGATCTTGTCGCTGAACTCCATGCTGAGTTAGTAGTCATTGGCAATAATGTGGATAAAGGCATACTCGCTAAATTATTTGGCGATACGGCATTTAGTTTAGTAAAAGACATCGATTGTGATGTCTTGGTCGTCAAACCTTAAACCACACATACCTTATTAGTAAGCTAGGGCCCTTACCTGTGGCCCTAATGAACACGGTAAGCTGGCGTATCAACTTGAATTACTTTTGTGCCAGCCATATACATGAACCCTCGATCACTGTCTTCGCCATTCCCTGAAAATTCAAAGGCAAATTCACTTTGCCAATCGAGTTTACCACGGTAGCTACCGATGCGGCTTTTCACCCGAGATACACTAAGCAATTGCAGATCATGATTATCGCAATACTGTCTTAAGTATTCGTAAGCCCCCTCAGTAATCGCGCGGAAACGCCAAAACTGAAAAATAACAAAGGCGATGACCATAAATAGGAGAAGATCGTATAAATTCACAACTTGTGGCTCTGGTTTAAATTGGCAATGGCATCAGTTAATTCGGCTGACTTGTCTTGCCATTGAAGAATGCCCAGTATGCTAGTGCGGATCAGTGGAATTTGCACTAAATCACGGTACAAACCCGAAAATAAGTCATGGTCTTGCGCGCATAGTTTGCTGATATAAAGATTGAGGATGTGCGGGTCGTTGAGCTTTGGCCAATGTCTGGCTGCTAACAACATTAAGATGTCAGTGTCATCTCCCCACTGGCATGTCAACACGCGCATTAAAAGAGCTTTGACCGATTCGATAGCTGAACTTTGTGCTGTGGCGCGTAACACCGCGATTACGATATGCCGATTGTCAGGATTATTTAGCCACCAATCACCCAAGACCTGCGTCATCGTGTCGAGGACATGATAATTTTCCAACGATCGACAGATAGCTTGTTGCACCTCAAGGTGTAATTGGGTGAAATTGGCTTCTAACAAGCTAGATACTGGATCTTCATTGACTCTGACTGCCAAGTCTGCAATGCCTTGCAGCTGCAAGGTTTGCCATGGAGCGGTTTGCGGATTTTTTAAATACGTCAATACGTCTGCAAAATGAGAGGACGCCGGTAAATTAAGTGTATATCGACAGGCACTATTAAAGTCTGCAAGTTGTTGTTGGCTTGGCACAAATGTATACGGGTTATCTGGTAACTGCTGTTGCTGAGGCAGTGCTTGGTTCACCTCCTGAGCCAAGGCCGTGACGATAATGTCGAGAAATTGTTTGCGCGGGGCAGCAACGACTGCGCCCCGTTCGTCCAATGGCAGTTTAACAAACCACACAAAGTGAGTTTGCGTGTGTAGTGCTTGGAAAAACACTAAGCCAAACCAAGCATGTTGTTGGCGAGGATGGGGCGCTACAGTGATACTCGATTCAATATCAAAAAACGCTTGGCCTGTCATAGGGCGTATGGTTCGGCCCATATCGAAAACCCTAAAATCAGTACCTGCATGCAACAGAAATTCACTGATCGTATTAATATTACTCATGATATCCTTATACCCAGTCATTTACTTAAGCTTGAGAACTCGGGCGATATATTACAAAACTCCGATCATGCCATGTAGTCGAAACGAAGTCGAAAGTCTCTTACAGCAGTTACAGGACGCCCTCAGAGCATGTGCTAGGTGGAGTGCGTTACCGCCCAGCTCGTTAATCAGCCAAGCCCCCTTTGCTTGTGACATTATGTCTTTTGAACAATGGCTACAATTTATCTTCATTCCGAAAATGCATGAGTATTTGCATACCGAAAAAACCTTACCTCAGGCGATGAGTTTATCCCCTATGGCACAGATGTGTTTTATTGATCAGCGCAGTCAACAACGTATTTTGCCTGTCTTGGCAAGTTTAGATCGTCACTTTTGTCAGCAAGACCATAGCCAGCAAGACCATGTTACTTAAAATCTTATATCAAGATGAGTTTATCGTTGCAGTAGACAAACCCTCAGGTTTGTTAGTGCATCGTAGCATGCTGGATAAACATGAAACACAGTTTGCTTTGCAGTTGGTTAGAGATCAAATTGGTCAGCATGTCTTTCCGGTACACCGCTTAGATAGACCGACATCCGGCGTGCTACTATTTGCCCTCACCCCAGATATGGCTAGGGCTTTAGGCGAACAATTTAGCGCAAATGCCATTGAAAAATACTATCTGACAATCGTGCGTGGCCATGCTCCCGCATCAGGTTTGATAGACTATGCATTGAAAGAACAATTAGACAAAATAGCGGACAAGTTAGCAAACCAGGATAAAGCCGCCCAAAGCGCACAGACTAGCTATCAGCGTGTGGCAAATTTCGAGCTTGAATACGCAGTGGGCCGTTATCAAACCGCCCGCTATTCTTTGCTGTTGGTGTCGCCAAAAACAGGGCGTAAACATCAGATCCGACGGCACTTAGCTCACATCAACCATCCTATAGTCGGTGATACCACCCATGGCGATGGTAAACACAATATTTTTTTACGAAATGAATTTGCTTACTCTGGCCTAGCGTTGAGTTGCATCGGCATGACAATACATCATCCAGTGAGCCATACCCGTTTAACACTTCGTGCTGATCCTAGCGATAGCATGGTAGGCTTATTATCACAGTGGCAACTCACGCCCACACAACTCCATCAATTAATAGAACAGAATTTGTATAAGGAATCAGCACAGAATGAGTAACCTGAGTATTTTGGTTGGCACTGTTTATGGTAATGCCCAGCATGTTGCTGAAGAGGTTAAAGCGTTGTTGGACAGCCAAGGTTTAACTGCAACAATTTACGACGACCCCAGCATTGATGACTTTACTCAAAGCAGTGGCATTATTGTCATCAGTTCAACGACAGGACAGGGTGATATTCCACCAAATTTAGAATTTTTTATCCATGACCTGCGTGAGCAGTTTCCACTTATGAACCATAAACCTTTTGTGGTGGCCGCACTTGGTGACAGCAGCTACGGAGAAACGTTTTGTGGGGCAGGGCGGCAAATATTTGAATTGTTGTCAGAGTTACAAGGGCAAGCACTTGCTGACATGTTAGAAGTGGATGCCTGTGAAACATTAGAACCAGAAGTGATGGTAGTTGAGTGGCTGAAACCATTGATAAGCAAGTTTCATTAGCCCCAATAAAAAAAGCGCCCTTAGGCGCTTTCTTGCATACAGTTTGGTGACAATTAAGCTAAGGCTTTGATCTGTGCAGACAAACGGCTCTTGTGACGAGCAGCTTTGTTTTTGTGGATCAAACCTTTAGTTGCCATACGGTCAAGTATTGGCGTAGCAGCAGCAAATGCAGCTTGCGCAGCTTCTTTATTACCAGTAGCAATCGCAGCGATTACTTTTTTCAAAGATGTACGAGTCATTGAACGACGGCTAGCGTTGTGCTGACGACGCTTTTCCGATGTGATGGCACGTTTCTTTGCAGACTTGATGTTAGCCAAGTGGAAACTCCCAAAAAATTCTAGTCAAAATTCAAGGGTGCGGATTATCCTGATTGCAACGCAGGTTGTCAAATGCTTTTGCGGCTTTTATAGACAAACAACGCCAGCTTTTCGCTGTATTTCTCTGTATCCCTTGCCTTGGGCTTATTCCGCCAATGTTTTCGGTGCGTATTAGTTAAAGACAAGGCAAATACTATTCGATATTCTCCTCCAGCAGCATCAACCAGGACAAGCGTCACATGAAAAAAGTCTTCATTAGTTTTGCCTTGCTTTGTGTCTTTACGTTGTGCCTATTCAGCTATCAGCAAACACAGAGTAACGAGGCCATCTTACCACTGCAAACAGAGCAGGAGGCGATCGCGCAGGTTATCGACGGCATGCATGCTGCGGCTAGCCGGGCTGACTTGGCTGCATATTTGCGCGCTTATACCGATGACGGCGTATTTATGGGCACAGACGATTGGGAGCGTTGGTCGCGGCCAGACACCTTGGATGCTTACGTCACTGACCGATTCAAAGACGGCACAGGGTGGCAATACACCTCGGTGCAACGAAAGATCAATGTAGCGCCTGAGCAAAAAATAGCGTGGTTTGATGAAATTACTGTCTCACCTACTTGGGGAAGGTTTCGAGGTACTGGTGTAATGCACAAGATTCAAGGGCAATGGAAAATTGCCCATTATTCCCTGTCTTTTTTAGTGCCAAACGAAGCATGGGAGCGAGTTTCGCAGATCAGTCAACAAGCCTATGCACAACGTGACGCACAAGCAGACAAATAGAACGGGTTACAAAAGCCAATAAGCATAGACGAGCGAACTAGCTGTCCAGCATACTATTTAACAACATAAACATGGGATTATTTGGGTGTCGAGGAATTTACTGAAGTCAGGCGTGATTGTCAGCGTCATGACCTTTATTTCGCGTATTTTAGGGTTAGTAAGAGACGCCGTGGTGGCGAACTTACTTGGGGCAGGGGTGAACGCTGATGTGTTTTTGTTTGCCAATCGCATCCCCAACTTTTTACGTCGTTTATTTGTTGAGGGAGCGTTTTCCCAAGCCTTTATTCCAGTTCTGACGGATGTGAAAAACGCAGGTGACGACGCCCATTTACGCCAATTTATCGCCAAGATTTCAGGGACATTAGGTGTAATTGTCACCTTGGTGACCGTGGTTGGTGTCATTGGGTCGCCATTGCTGGCGGCACTTTTTGGTTCAGGCTGGTTTGTCGATTATTTGCATGATAAACCGGACGGTGAAAAGTTTGAACTGGCCGCCTTAATGCTAAAGATCACCTTCCCGTATTTGTTATTCATTTCTTTGGCTGGCTTAGCGGGTGCCATTTTGAACACCCTTAACAAGTTTGGCGCGGCGGCTTTTACCCCAGTCCTGCTAAATGTAGCTATCATCACTTCTGCATTATTGTTTGCAGATCACTTTGCTCAGCCGGGTTTTGCTTTAGCTTGGGGGGTGTTTATAGGTGGTGTGCTGCAATTGTTGTTTTTGATTCCTTTTTTGCTCAAAGCAAAGGTACTCGTCAAACCAACATGGGGCTGGTCTGATCCTGATATCAAAAAAGTCCGGACTCTGATGATCCCAGCATTATTTGGTGTGTCTGTCGGGCAACTTAATTTATTGTTAGACACCATGATCGCCAGCTTTTTAGCCACAGGCTCCATTTCTTGGCTGTATTATTCTGATCGTTTACTCGAATTTCCCTTGGGGCTTTTTGGCATTGCCATCGCCACCGTGATTTTGCCAACACTATCACGTAATCACGTCAGTAAAGATGACAATGCCTTTCGTAATAATATGGATTGGGCAGTGAAGATGGTTTGTGTGCTTGGGATCCCCGCGGCAACTGGCCTGTTTGTATTAGCTGAACCGATGTTACTGACAATTTTTCAACGCGGCGCATTCAGTCCCGCAGACGCTAATTATGCCGCACACAGTTTAATGGCTTATTCCTTTGGTTTATTAAGTTTTATGTTGGTGAAAGTGTTGGCGCCAGGTTTTTACTCGCGCCAAGATACCAAAACGCCAGTCAAATTTGGCATCTGGTGCATGGCTGCCAACATGCTATTCAATCTCATACTAGTCTGGCCGTTTGACTATGTGGGCTTAGCCATGGCAACGTCGCTGTCAGCCACCATGAACGCTGGTTTACTGTATTGGGCCTTACGCAAAAAAGGCGTGTATATCGCTAGCCGCAGCACAGTGCGCTTAGTGGTTAATATCGTTGTGAGTTCAGGTGTAATGGCTGGCGCACTGTTGTGGGTGTGTCCAGCCGTGAGTGAGTGGATTAATTTGGACCTGATCAGCAAAATATGGCGACTGACTGAGCTACTCGTACTTGGCATGGTGAGTTTTGTGCTGTGCATGGTAATCTTAGGCACACGTAAAGCCAGTTTTTCCGGCCCATTGAGTTCTTGATAAGCTAGGGTGGTGCCCATATCTACTTCACTGAGTATGAGTATGAGTAAATTTGGATGAACTACCCGTCCAGCCCTTTTAATCATCTGGTAGTTGGTTATAATCCGCGCCTTTACTTTTTTGTAAGAATAACGCCGTTTGGTAAGTAACGCCTTTTTCCGGGCGCTGATAACGAGAGCCTAAGTGGAATTAATCCGTGGACTACACAATTTAAGAGATAAGCACCACGGTTGCGTGCTCACTATTGGTAAGTTTGATGGTGTGCATTTGGGTCATCAAGCGGTGTTGCGTCAAGTGGTTGATATTGCAAAACGTTTGGCTTTGCCTGCTACGGTGATGGTGTTTGAGCCCCAGCCAGAAGAGCTGTTTTCGCCTGCTACAGCCCCAGCACGTTTGAGTTTACTGCGTCACAAATACAATTATTTGCAAGATTTAGGCATTGACCGTTTATTGTGTGTGAAATTTAATCGCCAATTTGCCAGTCGCAGTGCCGAAGAGTTTGTGGAGCAACTCTTAATCAAACAATTAGGCGTGAAATTCCTTGTTGTGGGTGACGACTTCCACTTCGGTCGCGCGCGGGTAGGGGATTTTAAAATGTTGCAGCAGGCAGGCAAACAATGGGACTTTGAGGTTGCCAGCACCCAAAGTTTTCGAGTTGCCGATTGCCGAATCAGTTCAACAGCCGTGCGTCAAGCACTGGCAGAAAGCGATTTTACCTTGGTAGAAAACATGTTGGGCCACCCTTTTGAGATCGCCGGGAAAGTGCTACATGGTGAGAAATTAGGCCGAACCATCGGGTTTCCCACGGCCAACTTATTGCTTAAACGCTGCAAAGCGCCGGTAAATGGGGTATTTGCAGTACACGTGACGATTGGTCACCAACAATACAAGGGGGTGGCAAATATTGGTCATCGCCCTACTGTCGATGGTCAGCGCTCACAGTTAGAAGTGCACCTATTTGATTTTGACCAAAATCTCTATGGTCAGTTTATTGCGGTGGCGTTAAAAGCGAAAATTCGAGACGAAATAAAATTTGCTAGCTTCGATTTATTACGACAACAAATTCAACAAGATGCACAAAAAGCCAGACAATTATTAGGCGCGTCTTGATACACTTAGCCCAGTGACCAGAATGGACCAAACCATCAATGAGTGATTATAAACATACCTTAAATTTGCCTGAAACTGGCTTCCCCATGCGTGGTGCTTTAGCGGAGCGCGAGCCGAAGATGCTGGAACAGTGGACGGCCAAGGAATTATATAAACAAATAAGACAGGCTAAAAAAGGTAAAACACCTTTTATTCTGCACGATGGTCCTCCCTACGCCAACGGCGACATCCATATTGGTCACGCTGTGAATAAAATTCTCAAAGACATTATCGTCAAGTCAAAAACCTTGGCTGATTTTGATGCGCCCTATGTACCGGGTTGGGATTGCCATGGTCTGCCCATCGAATTGGTGGTAGAGAAAAAAGTGGGCAAGCCAGGCCATAAAATCAGCACTGCTGAATTTCGTCAAAAGTGCCGTGAGTACGCTGAGCAACAAATTGCCGGACAGAAAAAAGATTTTATTCGCCTAGGTGTACTGGGTGAGTGGGATAAACCCTACAAAACCATGGATTTTAGCTCAGAAGCCGACATCATTCGTGAGTTAGGTAACATTGTTAGCTCTGGCCACTTGGAAAAAGGTTTTAAACCGGTGCATTGGTGCACAGACTGCGGTTCTGCCTTAGCTGAAGCGGAAGTGGAATATCAGGATAAATCCTCGCCTTCTATTGATGTGCGTTTTAATGTTACCTCGCCAGACCTAGTGGTTGAATGTTTTGCTCATCCTGAAGGAAAGGTAGGGCAGGGCCCAGTGTCGGTTGTGATTTGGACAACAACGCCGTGGACATTGCCAGCAAACCGCGCTGTGTGTATTAATCCAAAACTGGAATACACCTTGGTACAAGTGGAAGCGCCTGCCGGATTAGAACGCTTAATCATTGCTTCTGAACTCGTGACGGAATGTATGGACCGCTTTGGTTTTACCCATTATCACGCCTTGGGTTATTGCCACGGTGCGGCCCTTGAAAACCAACTGCTACAACATCCGTTCTACGATTTTCAGGTGCCACTGATACTCGGTGACCACGTTACCACTGACTCAGGTACAGGTTGTGTGCACACTGCTCCTGGTCATGGTGTTGACGACTTTAATGTAGGTCGCCATTACAATCTTGAAGTGGCTAACCCTGTGGGTGCTAATGGCGTGTATTTAGAGGATACGCCGCTGTTTGCCGGTGAACATGTATTTAAAGCAAATCAGCATGTCATTGATGTATTAAAAGAACATGGAGCGCTGGTTCATCATCACGCCTATACCCACAGTTATCCCCATTGTTGGCGCCACAAAACTCCGATTATATTCCGCGCGACACCGCAGTGGTTTATCAGTATGGATAAAAAAGGTCTGCGTGAAGCGTCTATTGAGCAAATTCATCAAACTCAGTGGATCCCAGAGTGGGGTCAAAATCGCATAGAATCGATGGTTGCAGGTCGACCCGATTGGTGTATTTCACGTCAGCGTACTTGGGGTGTGCCCATTGCATTATTTGTTCACAAAGACAGCGGAGAATTGCACCCCAATACTGATACCTTGTTAGAGCAGGTCGCCAAACTCGTTGAAAAACAAGGTATTCAGGCGTGGTGGGATCTCGATGCCGCCAGTCTACTCGGTGATGATGCGGCGCAGTTTGTCAAAGTACAAGACACCCTCGATGTATGGTTTGATTCTGGTGTCACCCACTTTTTTGTGGTGGACCAACGTGATGATATTCCGGCCTCAGCCGACTTGTATTTGGAAGGGTCAGACCAACATCGCGGCTGGTTTATGTCGTCATTAATGACCTCGGTTGCCGCTACAGGTGTGGCACCCTACAAACAAGTATTAACCCATGGTTTTACGGTGGATGGTGAAGGCAAAAAAATGTCTAAGTCTTTAGGCAATACCGTTGCACCGCAGCAAGTGATCAACAAATTAGGGGCAGATATTCTGCGCCTATGGGTGGCATCAACCGATTATCGCAGTGAAATTGCGGTGTCTGACGAGATCTTGAACCGCTCCGCCGATGCGTATCGTCGTATTCGAAATACCGCCAGATTTTTACTGGCTAATCTCAATGGCTTCGATCCTAAACGTGACTTGGTTGCGCTAGACGATTTGGTTGAGTTAGATAAATGGGCGGTGGATCGTGCGGCCAGTGTACAGCGAGATATTATCTCCGCATACGACAGTTACGATCTGTTAGTGGTAAGCCAAAAATTGATGCACTTTTGTTCCATTGAACTTGGCAGTTTCTACTTAGACATCATCAAAGATCGCCAATACACGGCAAAACATGACAGCCACGCGCGGCGCTCTTGTCAAACCGCTTTGTACCATATCATTGAAGGTTTGGTGCGCTGGATGGCACCGATCATGAGTTTTACCGCTCAGGAGTTATGGCAGGAATTGCCATGGCAACAAGACGAATTTGTTTTCACTGGTGTTTGGTACCCCGTTTTAAACAACGTCAATATGAGCTCACAGTTCAATCATGATTTCTGGTTGCAGGTATTAGATGTTAAAGAACAGGTCAACAAAGCCATTGAAGGGGCGCGCAAAGCAGGGGTTATCAAAGGCTCTTTGCAAGCAGAGGTGAGGTTATATGCCTTACCCGCCTTGGCTCAACAACTGCTCAAACTGCAAGATGAATTACGGTTTGTATTAATTACCTCAGCTGCGAAGGTGGTGAGTGTTGACAGTGCACCTGAGCAAGCAAGCGCAACAGAGCTAGCGGGTTTGTGGCTGACTATCAGCGCTTCTGATGGACAAAAATGCAGTCGTTGCTGGCATCATCGTGAAGATGTTGGCAGTGATCCCAAACACCCCGAGATTTGTTTACGGTGTGTTGAAAACGTTGATGGTGAAGGTGAGCAACGCGCCTATGCTTAAACTTTTTAGCCAAACAGGCTGGCGTTTTTTGTGGCTAGCGCTGCTGACCATTATCCTTGATCAATACACTAAAACACTGGTCATGCGTCATATTGAATTGTATCAAGCTATAGAAGTGCTACCGTTTTTCAATTTGACTCACGTCTACAATACCGGCGCAGCATTCAGTTTCTTGCATGACGCAGGAGGCTGGCAACGCTGGTTTTTCACCGTGATAGCCCTTGTTGTCAGCGTGTTGATTTTGTGGTGGTTGAAACAGACGTCTAAACAACAAATCATGTTGCCCATCGCCTTTTGTTTGATTATTGGTGGTGCCATTGGCAATGCCTATGATCGTTTAGTGCTCGGTCACGTAGTGGACTTTCTTGTGGTGTATTACCAAAATTGGTCCTGGCCTGCTTTTAATGTGGCGGACAGTGCAATCAGTTTAGGGGCACTGCTATTGATAATCGATATGTTTAAGAACAAAGAGCAAAAACATGACTAACCAAGCCCTAGACAGTCAAGCGAATAACACCGTGTGTATTGAGCCTGGCAGTGAGGTAGTGTTGCATTTTGATTTAAAACTGAGCGATGGTTCTGCGGCAGACAGCACGCGAGTCAACAATAAACCCGCTAAGTTAATCATGGGTGACGGCAATGTCACGGCAAATTTTGAAGCCTGTTTACTGGGGCTGGCTGCGGGCGACAAAAAATCCTTTACCCTTGCCCCGGCAGATGCGTTTGGACTGCCTAATCCAGACAACATTTATTACATGGACCGCAGTAAATTCAGTGCTGACACGCCGGCTGAAGAGGGTATGATCATTGCTTTTTCACAACCCGATGGTTCAGAACTCCCTGGTATAGTACGAGCGGTAGCGGGTGATTCGGTGACGGTTGATTTCAATCACCCTTTAGCCGGTCAAGAGATAACCTTCGACGTAGAAATCATCTCGGTAGTAGCACCACCAGTCTGAGGCTTTTAAAGGAAGCATACTATGCAAATACACTTAGCTAATCCACGGGGTTTTTGTGCCGGCGTTGATCGCGCCATTACGATTGTGGAGCGGGCCTTGGAGTTATTCTCACCGCCGATTTTTGTGCGTCACGAAGTGGTGCACAATCGTTTTGTGGTGGATGGCTTGAAACAACGTGGCGCGGTATTTGTTGATGAAATTGCCGAAGTGCCGGATGACAGTATCGTTATTTTTTCAGCCCACGGTGTGTCTCAAGCGGTGCGCAATCAAGCTGAAAGTCGAGGACTAAAGGTATTTGACGCTACCTGTCCGCTGGTTACCAAAGTGCACATGGAAGTCATGCGTGCCAGTAAAAAAGGCACTGAATGTATCCTCATCGGACACCATGGCCATCCTGAAGTCGAGGGCACCATGGGCCAATATGACAACGCAAAAGGTGGCATTTATCTGGTTGAATCAGTGGGTGACGTAGCTAAGCTAGTGGTCAAAAATCCCAAACATTTATACTACTGTAGCCAAACAACTTTGTCAGTTGACGATACTGCCGATGTTATCGATGCCCTGCGGGAAAAATTCCCTGCCATTGAAGGGCCACGTAAAGACGATATTTGTTATGCCACCCAAAATAGACAAGACGCGGTACGTGAGTTGGCAGCAGAGTGTGATGTTGTGTTGGTGGTAGGTGCACAAAATAGCTCAAACTCGAATCGCCTCAAAGAATTAGCCGAAAAAATTGGTGCCCAAGCCCACCTTATTGCGGATGCAAATTGCATTCAAAAAGAATGGTTTACTCATGCTCAACGGGTGGGTGTCACCGCCGGTGCATCTGCCCCAGAGGTACTAGTGCAAGGCGTCGTGCAACGCCTGCAAGAATGGGGAGCAGAACATGCTAATGAACGCCCCGGGCGTGCCGAGAATATCGAGTTTGCCGTGCCAAAAGAACTGCGTATCAAACAAATCGACTAAAACCAAGGCTTGATAATCACCAACAGTCTGCTGGGGTGCGTGTCATCGATTGATCGAGGGCTAGGGTTTGACAACGGCTATCGGCAGCCTGTTTTTCGGTGGCAAGTGCGACCAGGGTAAATGTGGTAGCACTGACATTCACAATTGAAAATTCGTAGTATTCACTCACGGGCAGCGGTAATTCGCTGCTCGTCGCAAAACTCACATGACTCAAACGGTAGTCTTCTTGTTTGATTTTTAGCTTAAATAATTCGTTTTGTGCATCACCACGCCGCGCTTTAACAATGTGGTCCTGCAAACTCGGAAAAATTAAGGTGGCCAAGATGCCGATAATGGCTAATACCACCATTAATTCAATAAGATTCCAGCCTTGGTGAGTGTTAAACACTTTTATCTTGCCTCGCGTCCCTACATCAATTGCCATAATAAATTCCTTTTTTCACAATCTTAGAAATTGAACTATAGTCAATAAAACGGATTTTGTGACAGGTATTGAACCTGTGGTAAGGATACTCATTATGCATCAGCATCGTGCCCTCTCTCTGCTTGAACTACTTTTTACCATTGCTATTACCACCCTAGTGTTAACCTTGGGCGTGCCCACTTTTTTGGGTGCACAGAAAACCATGCAATTAAAAGGCGCAGCAGAACTCAGTTACTTCTTATTGCAACAAGCTCGTTCCCAGGCCATTAGTCGTCGTCAAGCAATCGCTACTGTTTTTCAAGCGGGCAGCAATTGGTGCATTGCCCTAAGTGATGCGGGAGCATGTGATTGTCAAGTTGCCGGGAATTGTTTGGTGTCTGGCGTTGAACACAAAATTGCTGCCACTGATTTTCGCTTGGTGCACCTAGACGATATCCGCTTCGGCGCGGATCGTTTGGCAATTTTTGATGGTGTGCGGGGCTTAGCCATAGGAAATGCTGGCTCAACGATAATTAGCGATGGCGACAACGCCCTGAAACTCATAGTCAGCAATATGGGGAGAGTAAGGTTATGTGTGGCAAGGGGCGCAGTGAGCGGATATAAGCCATGTTAACCTCTATCCATCGCATCGCAGGCACCAGTCTCGTCGAGTTACTCGTTTCCATGGCAATAGGGCTGGCTTCTCTGTCAGCCATGAGTTCCTTGGTAGGACATGGTATTGCCCTTAACGCCCAGCTGCTTGCCAAGGCGCGTTTAGACGAAGAGTTAGACACTATTGTTGCACTGTTAGTCAATGATATTCGGCGAGCCGGTTATTCGGCCGCTACATCACAACGTTTCAGCGATCCTACATCGGCACCAGCGCCTTTTTCCCACACCTTGCACGTTTCACAGCACATGAGTGAATCCACTAATAGTTGCATCATGTTTGCTTACGATCGCAATCAAAATGGCCAACTTGACACCGATGATACCAATGAAAATTATGGTTTTCGTTTGCATGATGGCGCTATAGAAATTCGGCAGGATGGCCTGGCCTGCGAAGGAGGCGGTTGGCAGGATCTTAGTGACCCAAACACCGTAAAGATAACGCTTTTGCAGTTTACTCTGCAAACTCAGACTCGGCACGGATTAAGTCTTATGTCTGTGGATCTGACTCTTGAAGCAGAATTAGTCGACTTTCCATCTATTTCGCGGCGTATTCATACTGGTTTTGTGGCGCAGAATTATGCTTATACTCCTTAAATCAGTGGTTTCACATCGCCCACCCCCGATCTGTTGCGCAAGTCAGCGGGGGGCAATCATGTTGGTTACCGTCAGTCTGCTATTAATTATGATCACCTTGGTGACACTGTACACCGGGCGTATTCAATCCTTTGAGCATCGAATTCTGTTAAACGGCCAAAACCAGCATCTTGCTTTTCGTGCCGCACAGGCAGGTCTAATGCAAGGATTTGCGCAATTACAGGGCGCTAAAACGTGGCCGCTCGATATTGTTGCAGGTGAGTTGCATGGTCAACAGCGTTACCAAGTCAGCGCTACACTGGAATCAATCACTACGCCATTACGACAGCTTGATTTATACACCTTGAGTTCATCAGGGCAATCGGCGGACGGTTTAGCCAGTGTTACCGTGAGTGAACAGGCTATGCTATTTCAGTTGTTGGTCAAGGTACCTGACGCCCCGTTAACCGTAGCCGGTGGTTTGGCTACGAGCTTGAGGTTTATGCTGGTAGCCAACGCCAATGGTTTAGGTGATGGAAACCCCTTGAGTATTTTTTCAGATGGGGAGGTAGACATGAACGTTTTAAATGGTGTGAGTTGCGAACTTGTTGCCTATGAGAATGGTGAGTGTGCCAGCGCCGCACTATCAAGCAATGGCTCGCCAGGCAGCGATATCGTGGCAAACAACAGTGAATTTCCCGTTGATCTTGTGCATCATCTGTTTGCTTTACCCACCAGTGAAAGTTTGTCATTAAAGAACTTGGCTAACGTGCGTTTGGAGGGATGCAGCGCATTACCAACCAGTGCCAGTGGGTTTGTTTGGGTTGAAAATGATTGCACAATTGAAGCTGATGCCATTGTCGGCGAGCCACTTAATCCCCTCCTAGTGATAATCCATGATGGTAACCTTGTGATGGACACAAATACTAAGCTTTTTGGCTTAGTCATCGTGATCGATGACACCGCAACCATCGACACCCTAGACATCCAGATGCAGGCAAACAGTCTAATAATGGGGGCTGTGGTGGCAAACTTTCGCCTCGGACAACTGGGTGGTCAAGTCAATGTGGTTTACCAACTCGCTGAGTTAAATCTTCTATTGAGCGACGCCAAATTTCGCCATGTCGCGCGGGTCCCAGGCAGTTGGAGGGACTTCTGATGCAAGCAGTAAAAGGTTTTTCATTAGTGGAAGTGCTAGTTGCAGCCCTGATGATGATGTTGGGCGTAACAGGCTATATTAGTTTACAAAGTCAATACGTAAGGGCTCAAGCAACATTGAACCTACGCAGCATCGCACTGCAACTTGCTCAACAAAAATTGGATGACCTATATCGGTTTTCACAAACAAATGATGACGATGGCACGCCAATCTTTGCTCAACTTCAATCTGAGTTAGGCGGGCAATTGCCCGCAGGCACTACCACCCTTACGCTGAGTAAAGATCCGAGCAATACCTATGATTTTGACTTGTCTTGGCAAGTAACACAGGTATATTTTGTTGATACGGATGATGATGGGATAGCTGATCAATGGCTTACAGAGAGCGGCATGGCACCATTATCACCAGACAATAACCTTGGTACATTAAAAGTAGTGAACGTTCAGGTGAGTTGGCTAGATAGACAAGGTAATGAGCAACAAGTCATCTTGCAGGGCAATATTGCTGGGCTAATTCAAGACGCCAGTTTTCCCATCCTACATTATTGATCTAAGCCTCTAACCACAGACTTATACTCTCCAAGCCAGTGCAAAAACCTCAGCGTGTTTTACAATTACCTCTATTTTTATACCTTTAATTTGCCTCTAATAACCTATTCCTCGTGAATTTAGCTACCATACTAATCACAGATAAAGGTTTTTAGGCTCATTTGCCAAGGTAAAGACGTTGGTTATAGCGATCAGCAACATGCAGTTTACCCACCAGACCCGTGCCACCAATACAGGTTTGCTTGCATATACGCAACATTCTCAGCGGGGTGATTGTTCCTGCACCTCACAGGCCATTAGATTTTATTCACATTCTCAGAGTAACCAGCTTCGCTGCTTAAACACCGCCAGAATGGGTGGTGTGGGTATGATTGAAATTTTAGTGACCTTGTTTATTTTGTCTGTGGGTTTATTGGGTGTTGCCTATTTGCAATTTGTTGGTTCATTTACCAATGCTGAATCGCTCAACCGCACCCAATCCGTGATGGTGGCCCAACAATTCAGTGAACGTTTGCGAGCAAACGCAACCTTTTCCATCCAAGGTGAAGGCTTAGTTGTGGATAACGATTATTTTGATCCTGATTTATACAATTTTGAAAATCTAACTTGTCCTAGTGGGGGCTTACCCTATGACTGCTACTGTTTGACACGCCCGGCAACCATACCAAATTGTCATGCTAATACCTGCTCTACCTCCCAATTGGCGGCCTTTGATGCTTATGAAATGTCATGCGCTGCGGTTCAGTCTAATCCACAAATCAAAGTTGCACTTCGTTGTGAGGACAATAATTTAGCTGATGGGCAAGCCTGCAGTGTTGGCTCTAAACATATCGTGACTCTGAGTTGGCCGGTAGAAAATTGGCAAAATATTGACCGTACCTTGAATGCAAAATGCAATGTGGACGAAACCAGCCCTCACGATTGTGTGGCAGTTGACATCACCCTATGAAAAACATGACCAAACAACAAGGTTTTACCCTCATCGAGTTAATGATTTCATTGACCCTCGGTTTGCTCATTTCTGCAGCCGTTATCCAAATCATGTTAGGTAACAACGTGACGGAAAAGCTGAACCAAGGCATGGCCCAAGTGCAAGAAAGCGGACGTTTTATCGTATCGCGCTTGCGCAATGACTTGTTAATGACAGGTCGTTATGACTTGCTGTCACCACAACTCAATCGTGATCCGGGCACAGATGTTGTGGTGGAAGCCGCTTATATTCAAAACAACCCGGTTGCCTTGCCAGGTGATTTTGCCGCTGATCCTGCCATTGGTGTAATAGAAGGGGCGTCGGGTGGAAACGATACGTTAGTGGTGACGATGCAAGCAGCGACTGACTGTCGAGGATATAAATTAGGCTATGCCGTGGATGAAGAGTTTTTTGTAGTTAATCAATACTTTGTTAATGGCACATCGTTGCAGTGTCGCGGCTTTGATGGCCGAGTACTGCGTGGTCAAAAGGTCGCGGTTGGTAATGACGGTGACCAAGCTTACACGCTGTTAGACGAGGTCTACAGTTTTCAAATTCAATACGGGGTAACGGATGTATTAGCCTCCCAAGATAACTCTTCGCGTCCGGTGAGATTTGTGGATGCCGATGCGCTACCCGCTTTGCGCAACGCAGGCTCACAAGTTGTGGCCATACGCATTGCTTTACTGATCCGCGCTGATGCCGACGTTGTCGTTGATTCAGTGCCAACCTTCCGACTTCTCGACGAAGTGGCGGTGCAACCTGCACAGCAAAGTCTGTTCAGACAATTTGAGACCACCATCAGCCTGCGGAATGTCAAAAACTTTATTAGAAGTAGAAATATATGAAACCAATAGCAATGAGAGAGCAAGCTGGCATGGTGATGGTTTTTGCCCTGCTGATTTTGTTGAGCTTGACCATTTTAGGGGTAACGTCGGTGGCCAGCAGTTTGATGCAAAGCAAGATGGCGGTCTCCATGGAACGTCGATCGCTTGCCTTTGATGCCGCTGAATCAGCCATTGCCGGTGTTATTTTTGAATCGGAAGACAAAGCTGTGTTGGGTGATGCCGCCCTCAATGATCCTTTATCAGATGCAAGAGGTGGCAATCAAATTGACTTGGCCACACAAACGCTGAGTTGCTTAGATAATGCAACATGGACAAATCGTGCCGTCACCAAAGATGGCTTAGTAAAAGGCACACGACATACAACGGTGGGAGACTATGTGGATTCTCCCGGTGTACAAAGTTGGTCACGTACCGCATTTTTGCGTGAGCAACCTTGTGTAGGCTCAAGCAATGTTATTGGTGGAAGCAATATTAGTTGTCACGTTTTTATCGTTAGGGGATGTGGCCAGTTGCAGGGTAGCAATTTGGTCGTCGCTAATACCCTCAACGCTTCAGTATTTGCTCCAGCGGCCCAATAGGAGTCACAAATGAAAGCAGTTAAAACACTACAAAAACTCGGCCTGGTGCTGAGTTTGGTTTTTACCAGCGTTATCAGTTACGCCGACGATTTAGAAATATACTTAGGCACCAACGGTGAACAAACCACCTACAATCCCAACGTACTGTTCATTATGGATACCTCCGGCAGTATGGCCGATAAGGATGACACTACAGAGTCACGTATGTTGCGGGTGCAAAATGCCTTGAAACAAACCTTATCGCAAGTCACCAACATCAACGCTGGTTTGATGCGTTTTTCCGATTTTGGCGGCCCCGTACTTTATCCCGTCAGACCCATCGATAGTGCGGTAGTGCCTGAAATTATTACCTCGATATCTGAAGGTAGTGATGATGCATACGAAATAAGCTCGGTGGTGTCGACCAATAATACTGTACTTAAACTCTCCGAAAGTACATCAACAGTGATAGTGGGATTGCGCTACCAACAACTAAATATACCCCGCGGTGCGACCATCACCAATGCTTATATTCGCTTTACTTCGCATGGTTTTAATAGTGGCCCCACTGATATGACCATTACTGGAGAATTGGTGGGTAATGCAAGCACGTTCAGCGCCACAAGTAATAACCTTTCGAGCCGCCCAAAAACCAGTAATGCGGTGTTGTGGAATACGGATAATGACTGGCCGGTTAGCAGTGAAACTATTTCTTCCCCCAATATCGCATCCGTCGTCCAAGAAATAGTTAATCAATCGTCTTGGTGCGGAGGTAGTGATCTAAATTTGTTTGTCACAAGCACAGGGCAAACCACTGCTAGCGCGCGCAAATCCAAGGCATCCGAGGAAGGGACGGGTTTATCGCCGCAATTAGTTATCGTTTATGACGACACCACGGCTACTGGCTGCGTAAAAGGTGAACTGAGCTATCAAGTTGCACGTCAGTCAGATAACGCGGAAGAACGTAATGGCGGTTATCAATCAACGGGTGATGAACTTACCTTAAATGCGAGTTCCAATGCCTATGCTGCTATGCGCTTTAGAAATGTCGCTTTGCCTAAAAACGCTACTATTTCGAATGCCTATCTAGAGTTTACCGCTTACCAGAATAGCCCTGATAGCTTTGCCTCATTTAATATATCTGCGGCCGCCCAAGATGACCCGAGTGGTTTTAGCTCTTATCCACGGTATTTACTCAGAGACAAACCCAAGACTAGTGCTGTTGCTTGGAACGGTATTCCGCGCTGGTATCGCAATAATGTTTATCAGAGCCCCGCTATCACCAGTATTGTGCAGTCCTTGGTAAATCGCACAAATTGGGACTCGGGCAACGATATGATGTTCATCTTGTCTAACTTTAATGGTACCCGTGGCGCCTATACATACAATGGACAGCCATCAAGTGCAGTAAGATTAGTGATTGAATTTGAAGGTCAAGCTGTAGCCGGTCAATCATCAACGGTGCGTGACCACTTGATTAGCCAAGTTGATTCGCTTAGCGCCAAAGGTTTCACCCCCATTGTTGATACCTTGTTAGAGGCAACACATTACTACGGTGGTCTAGATGTTGACTACGGTTTAAAACGTGGTGAGAGTTCAACGGCATCCAGTGTGCGTCGCAGTACCCGCGTTAGTAGTCGCTTGAGTTACGTGGGAGCGGATGCTGTGCAACCTAGCGGATGTACCTTGGATAACTTGAGCTCATCTGAGTGTATCAATGAATATATTCCCAGTGGCGCCAAATATATATCCCCTATTGAAGATCGCCAATGTCAAACCAATAACCACATCGTATTGTTGTCTGATGGTGAAGCCAATAATAATCACAGCGTGAGTAAAATTGAATCTTTGTTGGGTCAAGCATGTACAGGGTCTGGCGGTGAAAAATGCGGTCTGGATTTAGTGCGAAATATTGGTGATACCTACACCTCAGTGATTGATTCTAGGATTTACACTCATACCATTGGTTTTGCTACTTCCGGGGCTGCCAACGCATTTTTGAACAATTTGGCGATAAATGGTAACGGTGGTTTTTATACTGCTACGAATACCGATGATCTGGTGGATGTTTTCCAAACCATCTTAAAAACCGTCAAAGACGTGAATGCGACCTTCGTATCACCCGGTGTAGCGGTGAATCAATTGAACCGTTTGACGCACAATGACGAACTGTATTTTGCCTTATTCAAACCAGCCGAAGGGACAATTTGGCCGGGCAATTTGAAAAAATACAAGCTGGATGGCTCCGATATCAAAGACAAAAATGGCTTAGATGCGGTAGATGGCCAAACGGGCTTTTTCAAAGATACCTCACACAGTTATTGGTCGGTATTAGCAGACGGTAACGATGTAAGAGATGGCGGTGCGTCCAGTCAACTCGGATTACCACGACGAGTGTATGCATTTTCGGGTGCAGGGGCGATCATGACGGATGCTAACGAGTTGCATGAAGACAACAGCAACTTTACCGAAGCCGACTTGGCCATCAGCGCCTTGGCGGATGCAGGTACCATGCGCGAAACCTTATTGAAATGGGCGCGGGGTGTGGACGTTCGTGACGATGATGCCGACGGTTTGTATGATGATGCCCGCCAACAAATGGGCGATCCCATTCACTCACAGCCTGTTATCGTGAACTATTCTGCCACTGACAGCGCAGTGTTAGTGGCCACCAATCAGGGTTTCTTACACTCCTTTGATCCTGAGACAGGAGCAGAAAATTTTGCCATCACCCCCAAAGAACTATTAGGTAATCTTTATGATTTTTATCGGGATAGTTCAACCTTCAGCCATATTTATGGCCTAGACGGTGACATGGTGTTGCGTACCACTTCAACCAGTAAGTATTTGTATGTGGGCATGCGTCGAGGCGGTCAAAATTATTATGCATTTGACATAACCAATAAAACCGCGCCCTCGTTGTTGTTCAAAATAACCGGTGGGGTAGGTGACTTTGCCAAACTTGGCCAGACATGGTCAAAACCAACCTTTACTAAAATCAATGTTGGCGGCTCCGTGCGTAGTGTACTGATCTTTGGCGGTGGGTATGACGCCGATCAGGATGCTAAACAATATCGTAGCGCCGACAACATCGGCAACGCGGTGTTTATTGTTGATGCACAAACGGGGGCGTTAATTTGGTCTGCCAGCAATGCCGATGCCAATTTAAATCTGGATACCATGACCTACAGCATTCCAGCACGTATTTCGGTTATCGACCGCGAAAATGATGGTGTCGCTGATCATATGTATGTCGCTGACATGGGGGGACAATTATTCCGCCTTGACATTCATAACGGTGCGTCACTCAGTGATTTGGTGACAGGTGGCTTGATGGCCGATTTTGGTGGCAGCAGTGCAGAAGATAATCGTCGCTTCTATTATGGCCCTGACGTCAGTGAAATCAGTTTAGGTACCGACCATTATTATGCCGTTGCCCTTGGATCTGGCTATCGCGCCCATCCCCTCAACAGCGAAATCAATGATCATTTCTACATGATTAAAGATTATGGGGTATTCAGTATTGATGAGGATGGAAATTATGGCTTGCCAGCAGTCGGCCTCAGTACCAGTGATTTATACGATGCCACCGACCATCTATTGAGTTCGTCTGACAGTGCGGCACAGGAATTGGCAGCAGAGCAGTTTGCAGATGCCTCAGGTTGGATGATTCGTCTTGGTGGCGGTGGCGAAAAAGTTCTTGCCTCTCCTTTGATCCTAGATTACCAGATAATTTTTACCACTTACGTGCCTGCGACAGCCAGTACCAGTACTTGTGCTCCACCAACGGGTAATAGTCGCGCCTACTTGGTTGAATTAATCAATGGTAATGCAGTGACAGATTTGAATCGCAATGGCGAACGTGAGCACAATGATCGTTTTGCCCAATTAAAACAAACGGGTATTGCCCCAGACACAAAAATCTTGATAGAAAACATCATCAAACCTATTGTCTGTTTGGGGACTGAATGTGCATCAACGGTCATTGAGTTGGATGAAGACGGCAATCAAAAAGCCTGTGGTTCAGATTTCGAATGTTTGGCCGAAAATATCTACAGTAACTTTGAACGAGTCCAGCGTAGTAGCTGGAAAACTGAAACAGAAAGGCAATAATCATGCAAAAAATCTCACTGGCTCAACAAAATAGTCAAGGCTTTTCATTGGTTGAGTTGATGGTGGTTGTCGCCATAGTTGGCATTGTGAGCATGATTGCCTATCCCTCTTATCAAGGTTTCATCAAGGGCAGTAACCGTGCTGCTGCCCAAGCTGATTTAATGTCATTGGCTGCTGCCATGGAAAGACACAAAGCGGCACGATTCAGCTATCAAGGTGCAGCAGATGCAGCCGCTGATACCGGCTCGCCGGCTATTTTTCACAAACATTCGCCGTCCTCTGAGCCTTTTGCCAGTCGTAAATATGAACTACGTATTAGCCAAGCCAGTGCCAATACTTACGTCATCGAAGCCCGCCCTTATACAAGTAGCACTCAGGCAGGTGATGGCTCATTATTTTTTTACAGTGATGGCCGCAAGGCGTGGGATCAGGACAATAACGGGGCCATTGCCAGCACGGAATATTGCTGGGCTTGCTAAACGTATTGTATTAGTTCGACGCAGGTATTAGCTTACCCTCAGCTTATCGCGCCTCCATCCACCTTATAGTAAGTGTATGCAGGCGTGTATTGTTCGCCCTATCTCACCAATCGCAACTGCCTAAGCCGCTTTTTACCTGTGGGTAATATGCATGGGTCTGCCAATCACAAAATCACCCAGCACCTTCTATCGCCCTTGTGTTTTGTAATGCCAATTAAGCGCTGAAGGTATATAGCCAAACTGTTGACCACCATGCCAATAAACTGAGCGTGTCGCTGCAGGTTGAATAAGAGGTTAGACCGAGGGCGCAAAGAATGAGAGGCAGAGAGTAAAATCCAGTACTAGCCTACGACGGCTTTGGAAATTATTGCACTAGTGCCTGTTTGCATAATGGTGGCGTCAGCCATGACCTAAGCACCTGTTCATTCATGCCAGCTTGTTTGTTGTTACCAGATAAACGCCAAAGCTTTTCCGCAGCAATGACACATTGCACAACAGCGCGGCGCGTAGAGTTGTTACAAACAGCTTAAAGCATTGCCATTTAGATCCTCGTTTACGCCGTCTTTGTCACTGTCGCCGCTCATTTTTACTCGACCCTGTAAGGTAACAAATAAGGCTCGGGCATACTCTGGGGCTTTATCTTCGTGACATAACAAAATACGGATATTGGCATTTGCTTCACCGCTGGCAGAAAATTGTAGAATGTTGTTACTTGAAATCATCAAGTTAGTGGCATTGATGGCTCCACTGGTGACGAGCAGATCTTCACCTGCGCCGCGGACAGCATTGTTGTCAGCATCAACAAAAACAATCTTGGGATCATTCCAGTTAGTACTGCATACTGAAAAGTCTGCGGATGGACAAACAATGGTATTAATTTGTTCATCGATGGCATTGTTGCGGGCAAATTGGATCACAGAGCTCAACTCATTGATCTCTGAAACCGCACGATTTTTGATCAGGATACTTTGTATACTTGGCGCCACGGTTGTTATCATGATGGCCAAAATGGCCAAGCTAATCATCATTTCAATGAGGGTGAGCCCTGTTTGCTTGTTCACCTGAGGTACCTCTTTAGTGTTGCAGCCATCGCCAATAGGCGAATGAAAAGATTAAATACACCCTAACATAAACTAAATTAAAAATTATTTGGTATAAATTGCCATGGCATGGTTAAGATTACGATACACGCGCCCAGCAATAATCCGAAATAGTGACAAAGTGAGAGAATAAAATATGTTAGCGACGACAGTGATTGAACAAATGCGCGTACTGCCAATTATTGACCCTGCTGCTGAAGCCGCTCGGCGGATCGAATTTATAAAAACGCAATTGCTCAGCAGTGGTTTACGCACCCTCGTACTTGGTATCAGCGGTGGCATTGACTCCTGTACCTTAGGACGTCTAGCCCAGTTGGCAGTGAATGAACTTAATGCCGCTCAAACAGAGCCTTATAAATTTGTCGCCGTGCGACTCCCCTACAATGTGCAAGCCGATGAGGTGGATGCGCAGCAATCCATCGATTTTATTCAACCAAACTATAGTCTAGCGGTAAATGTTCAACCAGGCGCAGACGCCATTGACCGTGAAACGTGCGCGGCCCTTCAAGCTCAGCAGTTATTGCCTGCAAATGCCAGTAAGTGTGATTTTGTTAAAGGCAATGTGAAAGCACGTACTCGCATGGTGATACAGTATGAAATCGCGGGCATGCTTGATGCTTTGGTCTTAGGTACCGATCACTCAGCAGAAAACATCACCGGTTTTTACACCAAATACGGTGATGGTGCCTGTGATTTGGCTCCTCTGTTTGGTTTGAATAAACGCCAAGTGCGTCAAGTAGCCGCGTATTTAGGGGCACCCGCACATATCATCAATAAAGCTCCCACTGCTGACCTTGAAACGCTTAATCCACAAAAGACAGATGAGCAGGCCTTGGGATTGAGCTATGATCAGATAGATGATTTCCTTGAAGGGAAAGCGGTGCCGGAGCATGTCAGCTCAAAGTTAGTCGACATTTTTGTAAAAACTCAGCACAAACGCGTGCCTATTCCTACTATTTACGATACAGCCACAAACTGAGACCTTACATGAAAAAAGTAGAAGCGATTATTAAACCATTCAAACTAGATGATGTACGTGAAGCGCTTGCCCTTGTTGGCGTTAATGGTATGACGGTCACCGAGGTCAAAGGCTTCGGCCGCCAAAAAGGTCACACTGAAATGTATCGTGGTGCAGAGTACAATGTCGACTTCTTGCCCAAAATGAAAATAGAAATTGTCATCGGCGATGAGGCACTAGAGCGGGTTATTGAAGCCATCATGCAAACCGCGCAAACGGGTAAAATAGGCGATGGTAAAATATTTGTATATGACGTCGAACGTGTGATTAGAATTCGTACAGGTGAAGAAAACGAAGAAGCAGTTTAGTTTGTTACACGAAGTTAAGTTCACGCGGATGAAAAACAGTCAGTTATCTGAATTTGTGGTGCTTTGGTCGACAAATACTGCTAAAAAAAATATGAAGTGAAATAAATGTTAAAGCGCTTGGGTCTAATCACCCGAATGTAACAAAACCCGCTTTATCACAACTGAAGGATATTCAACATGAAACAAATTAAGAAAACTACTATTGCTGCTTCTATCGGTGCCGTTGTTATCGGTTCTCTAGCTACGATTAGTATGCAAGCCAATGCTAACCCTTTTGGCATGCAATCCCTTGAAACTGGCTATATGTTGTCTGTTGCCGAGGGCAGCTGTGGTGGCGACAAAGCAAAAGACGAAACGAAAGAAACCAAAGAAGGCAAATGTGGTGAAGGCAAGTGCGGTGGCGATAAAGCCAAAGACGCTGCGAAAACCATGAAAGAAGGCAAATGTGGTGAAGGCAAATGCGGTGGCGATAAAGCCAAAGACGCTGCGAAAACCATGAAAGAAGGTAAATGCGGCGAAGGCAAATGTGGTGGGGATAAAGCCAAAGACGCTGCCAAAGACAAAATGAAAAAAGAAGGCAAGTGCGGCGAAGGTAAATGTGGTGGCGATAAAGCCAAAGACGCTGCCAAAGACAAGATGAAAAAAGAAGGCAAATGTGGCGAAGGTAAATGTGGTGGCCAAGCTTAATTTTTAGTTAAATCTTACACAAAGGCCGGCGATAAACCGGCCTTAATTTTTGGTGAATACCATGTACAAAAATGACAAGTTAACAGGCGCCGGGCTCGGTTTACGCCGCGAGTCATTGGCACAATTAAATCCCTTGCCAAACGATGTTAGTTTTTGGGAGATTGCCCCTGAAAATTGGATCCCCTTAGGCGGTAAATATCAAAAAATTTTGGCCGAACTGAGTGCGAAAGCGCAGTTTGTCTGTCATGGTTTGTCATTGTCGATAGGCAGTCCAGCCCCTTTAGATGTTAACTTTGTTAAATCGGTAAAACACTTTCTAGATGAGCATCATATTCAGCACTATAGCGAACACCTGAGTTATTGTTCTGGGCAAGGGCATTTGTATGACCTTATGCCCATCCCTTTCACCGAAGAGGCTGTTCAGCATGTGGTTGCACGGGTAAAACAAGTACAGGATATTATCGAGCGTCCTCTGATTCTAGAAAACGTGTCCTACTACTGTGCGCCAGGACAACAAATGAGTGAACTCGACTTCACCTTAGCCGTATTGCAGGGCTCTGGTTGTGGTCTTTTACTTGATGTGAATAACATCTATGTGAATTCCATCAATCATGGTTATGACGCCGAGCAATTTTTAGCAGCCTTACCCACTAAGCAGATTGTGTATGGGCATATTGCTGGCCACTATGACGAAGCTGACGATCTCAAAGTCGATACCCATGGCGCTGATGTGATTGAACCCGTTTGGAACTTGTTAGACAAAGCCTACGCAATCCATGGGGTGTTTCCGACATTATTGGAACGCGATTTTAATATTCCGCCCGTGGAGGAGCTATTGGCAGAAGTCAATAGAATTGCCAGCATTCAACAGCAACATCGGCCAACAATGACCAAGCAGATGTCAGCCTAATGTCAGACTTCATGACTATCCAACAAGCCTTCACAGGTTTTATCAAAGACCCCGATGCCCAACCCTTTGACTATGGGATAGAGCCACGTCGCTTAGCCATTTATCAAGATCTGTTTTTCAACAATATCTGTAGTTTCCTCAGCAATGGTTTTCCTGTTTTGGAAAGTCTGTATACCCCTGAGGCTTGGCGGGCCTTGGCTCGACAGTTTTTTGCCAAACATGATTGTCGTTCTCCTTATTTTGTGGATATCAGTTTAGAGTTTGTTGAGTATCTGGCCACAGAACATGAAAGAAGCGAGCAAGATCCGCCTTTTCTGCAAGAACTGGCTCACTACGAATGGTTGGAATTGTCGGTGGGCACCCGCAAGAGTCAGCAGGTGGCGGGTCCTTGGGATGGCATTGCGCCCATCGACACCCTGTGTTTCTCTGACCTTGCCAGTTTGGTCAGTTATACATTTCCGGTGCATCAAATCAGTCAGGATTTCCAACCTCAAGAACCGGGTGAGACAGTATTTATTGTGGTTGCGCGCAATTCGGATGACGAGGTTAATTTTACTTTGGTCAATCAGGTTACGGCATTTCTATTGGAAACGGTGCAACAAGCAGAATCTATCCAGCTCTTACAACTACAAAAAGACATGGCAGCTGCCTTGCCACAACTCACTGAGCAAATTCTGCACAGTGCCATGCAAGAAATAATCGTACAAATGTTAAAAGCGCAAATTTTGTTGGTAAAATAAGCAATAAACCCCAGCAATTTGCTCTCATGGGTGATGATTGACTACCAATTTATGGCGCTTTGCATTACCATCTGCGGCTTCGTTTCATGCATTTTATTTTTGGTGTTGGGAGTGTCTCTATGCAACATGACAACAGTTCAAACGATCCATTTAATTGGTCTTACCTATTTGGCGCAGTCGCTGTGCTGCTGGCATTACCGCTTATGCATGTCATTCTTGGCTGGCTGGTTTTTTATCTCTAATCCACGTCTGTTCTGAACTTAACTCCGGGGAAATTTGTGTCCGCCGCCTATATTAAGTCGGTCATTAAGACCGTGCCTGATTATCCTAAAGCTGGGATAATGTTTCGTGATGTGACGTCGGTACTCGAAGACCATCGAGCTTACTCACAAACTATCGCCATGCTTGTTGAGCATTTTGCGCCTATGGGTTTTGCTAAAGTAGCAGGTACCGAAGCGCGCGGATTTTTGTTTGGCGCGCCGCTAGCCATTGAACTGGGTATCGGCTTTATTCCGGTGCGTAAACCTCGCAAATTACCACGTGAAGTGATCGCTGAGAGTTATGCCTTGGAATACGGCACCGATTCTCTGGAAATTCATCGTGACGCGGTTAAACCCGGTGAGAAAGTCTTAATGTTAGATGATCTGCTGGCAACCGGCGGTACCATGATCGCCACGGCAACGTTAATCCGTCGTCTTGGCGGCATCGTCGAGCACGCGGGTTTTGTGATTTCTTTGCCTGAATTGGGCGGTGAGCAAAAACTACTCGATTGTGGTGTGAAAAGTTTCTCTATCTGCCAATTTGATGGTGAATAGGACATCAATCCTGAGTCAATCAGAGGCGTAATATGAGTTATCAGGTTCTTGCACGTAAATGGCGTCCCAACAAATTTGCAGAATTGGTTGGCCAAGAACATGTGGTCACTGCTATCTCTAATGCCCTAGATAATGATCGCCTGCATCACGCCTACCTATTCACAGGTACGCGTGGTGTGGGAAAGACGACCATTGCCCGCATATTCTCAAAAAGTCTGAATTGTGAACGCGGTTTAGGCTCTACGCCTTGCGGTGAGTGCAGTACTTGTACGGAAATTGAGCAAGGTAACTTCATTGACCTATTAGAAATTGATGCGGCGTCGCGCACCAAAGTAGAAGATACCCGTGAATTATTAGACAACGTGCAGTACCGACCCAGTCGTGGGCGCTACAAAGTGTATCTCATCGATGAAGTACACATGTTATCCAAACATAGCTTCAATGCGTTGTTAAAAACCTTAGAAGAACCGCCGCCCCACGTTAAATTTTTATTGGCCACCACGGATCCACAAAAACTCCCCGTGACCATTTTATCGCGTTGTTTGCAATTTAATCTCAAAGCGCTGTCGCGTAGTCAAATAAGCGAACAGTTGGCACACATCCTCACTCAAGAAAAAATTGCCAATGAGCCGGAGGCTCTGTCGCAATTGGCCCGGGCGGCACAGGGCAGTATGCGTGATGCCTTGAGTTTAACGGATCAGGCCATCGCTCAAGGCAATGGGCAGGTTTCTTTGGCCATTGTCACGGCCATGCTTGGTTTGATGGATAAAAACAAAGTCTTAAAGTTATTACATGCCATTTTGCAGAAGAAAAATAGCGACGTTTTGCAGATAGTTGAACAGATGGCCGTGCAAGCCGCCGACTATGCGCAAGTGCTGGCTGAGTTGATGAGCTTGCTGCATCAAGTTGCGTTAACACAATTAGTACCAGAAGCCTGTAAACTTGAGACGATAGCGGCAAGGGCAATCTACGATGTCGCGAAGGCTGTTACCCCAGAGCATGTGCAGTTGCTGTATCAGATTGCCCTGACAGGTAAAAAAGATTTGCCTTACGCGGCAGAGCCTCGCATTGGTTTAGAAATGACCTTGTTACGGATGATGGCCTTTAGTCCTAGCCAACTTAGCTTAGCACCCATTGAGATTGCCACTCTATCGGTGCAAGTTGCTGCTCAACAACACATCCCTAGCTTCAAGGCAGAAGATGTAGGGGAAGGTGTAGGGCAACGTGTTGAGCAACGTGTTGAGGCTGAATCTGCGCCTGCCGCATCAAATACACCTCGTGACCAGATGGCAAGTATTGAAGCCAATGTTGATACACAAATACCAAGCAAGCCGCTTGAAAGTTCATCATTGACAGCGCAAACAAACACAAATTCAGCGGGGGCAGCAGCCTCACCATCCGCTGCATCATCAGCAAAGTGGGATGCAGACGAAGACCAGCATACCTGGCACGACGATGAACCTAATCCTGAAGAAGATTATGCCGCAGGGGATTTGTTTGCACAGCAAGAAGCTATTTTTTTACAAGCAGAGGTGATGACTGGTCAAGGTGAGACACCGCCGACCGAAAAAGCGCCATCCGCCATTGAGCCTGATATCGCCTCTTTAAATACCACAGAGAGTTTGATTGCCTTGCGTAAAAAACTGCAACAATCTGCTGCGCTAGGGGAGGACGCAAATGATTTGCCAAAAAAGTCAGGTAACCAGGATTTTTCGCAACTCGCGGCGATCCGTGAGCATCAAGCCAACAAACAGACAGCATTAGAAAAACCACCAATCCAGCCATCACCTCAGCCGCTGCCGTCCGACGATACACAGCCGGTATCGCACGATATTGACAGTCAAGATGACATACCGCCTTGGTCAATGGATGAGGATATGCCTTATGCGGCCCAAGACACGGCTGCAGTTGACCTTGAGCTTGGCACAGCGTCAAACAACGCAGACCAGCGCGTGACAATGGATGCATCGCAAAGGAACGTTGAGTCTATGCAGACCGCACCTATGCAGGCCGCACCTATGCAGGCCGCACCTATGCAGGTCGCACCGCTCCAGGATACAGCGGCATACGACGCAGAAGACGGCGACAGTCACGGTGAATACGGCGAAGTAGATGCTGTTATTCCATTGTTTTTGGGCGATCAAACCAAAGTGATCTCGGCGAGTCAGGTTGATGAGTGGAGTAGTGTGATAGAAGCCATGCCTATCGCCGCCCTGACTAAGCAACTTGCTTTGCACTCTGCGTTTACACGCCACGGTGATACCATCGTGTTGGAGTTGCTGCACAATAAGGCGCATCTCAATACGCCCTCGGCCTTGCAACAACTCAGCGCAGCCTTAAGCGACTATCTTGGTCAAACGGTTAAGCTTGAAATTCAGTTGGGTCGCCCCAACAACACGCCCTTTGGTTTGCAGCAAAAAATTAATAGTCAGCGGCAGGTTTATGCGCGTCAAGTGGTGAACACGGACGAGAATATTGCTCAGTTACAAAACCTTTTTGCGGCAAAGATCGATCAAGACAGTATTCAAGCAAGATAGTCACGCCAACCGGTGTATGCACAAAATGTGTGACACCCAGTGTGTGACACCCAGTGTGTGACACCCAGTGTGTGACACCCAGTGTGTGACACCCAGTGTGTGACACCCAGTGTGTGACACCCAGTGTGTGACACCCAGAGCATGTCACAGAACAATTATCAGTTATAGGGGAGAAAATTATGTTTAAAGGTGGAATGGGCAATATCATGAAGCAAGCGCAGCAAATGCAGGAGCGCATGCAAAAAAGCCAAGAAGAATTAGCAAAAATGGAAGTCACCGGGCAATCGGGTGCAGGCCTAGTCAAAGTAACGATGACTTGTGACCACGGGGTGCGTCGCGTTGAAATCGATGAAAGCCTGATGCAAGACGACAAGGAAATGTTAGAAGACTTAGTGGCTGCAGCCACCAACGATGCGGTGCGCAAGGTACAAGAAACGACAAAAGAGAAAATGGCAGGTGTAACCGGTGGCATGCCTTTGCCTCCTGGCTTTAAGATGCCGTTTTAACCAACCGAGTCAATTTTGAGCATGCAATTTAGCCCCTTAATTAAACAACTCATCGATTCCCTGAAAATTCTGCCTGGGGTTGGGCCAAAAAGTGCCCAACGTATGGCATTTCATTTGCTTGAACGGAATCGGCAAGGGGCCTTGCAACTCAGCCACGTGCTGCACAACGCCATGGAACATGTTCAGCATTGTCAACAATGCCGCACGTTTTGCGAAAATAATCTGTGTGAAATCTGTGCCAATCCACAACGCCAAGCGGCGACATTGTTATGTATTGTGGAATCACCACAAGATGTACTGGCCGTTGAACAGACATTAGAGTTTAAGGGGCGCTACTTTGTGTTAATGGGGCACTTGTCGCCGATAGATGGTATTGGTCCCACTGATATTGGTTTAGATCAACTTGACAAGATCTTGCAAAAAGGTGGGATCAGTGAGGTTATTCTGGCCACCAATCCCACCGTAGAAGGCGCAGCCACGGCGCATTACATTGGGCAAATGTGCAAAAGCCATGGTATCGAAGCTACCCGCATAGCGCATGGTGTACCCGTCGGGGGCGAGCTTGAATTTATCGATGGCAATACCTTGATCCACGCATTCAGTGGGCGTCGTGCCATTTAATTCAATCGCTAAGACGAGCGGCACATCACCGTGATCGCGAGCATGCGTGTTAGTCCATAAGTTGGCAAAGTAGTGTATGCCTACTTTCTGAACAACATGGCTGATTATTACGTTTTAATCACCACACAAAACTTGAAAAGCCAACATTAGTCCCTATCTCCTTACGGTCAATTAGCAAACACACAATAGGAGATTTTTGGCCATGGCTGAAGCAGTCCATCAAGAAACTCATGGTTTCCAAACTGAAGTAAAACAACTACTCCAGTTGATGATCCATTCACTTTACTCAAATAAAGAAATTTTCTTAAGAGAGCTTATCTCTAACGCTGCCGATGCGGCAGATAAATTACGTTTCAAAGCCTTGTCGCAAGATAGCTTGTACGAAGGTGATGGCGATTTACACGTTAAATTATCAGTGGATAAAGACGCTGGCACCATCACGATTGCCGATAATGGTATTGGTATGAGTAAAGCCGAGGCAATCGAGCATTTAGGCACCATTGCAAAATCTGGTACCAAAGAATTTTTTGGTAAGTTATCCGGTGATCAAGCAAAAGATTCACAGCTGATCGGACAGTTTGGCGTGGGTTTCTATTCAGCTTTCATCGTTGCCGACAAAGTCACAGTACGCAGCCGTGCAGCGGGTGCAGATAAAAACACTGGAGTAGAATGGCAGTCGGCTGGTGAAGGTGAGTTTACGGTAGCGGATATCGAAAAAGCCGGACGTGGCACCGAGATCGTATTGCACTTACGCAGCGAAGAAAAAGAGTTTTTGGACGACTGGCGTCTACGTTCCATTGTGAGTAAATACTCCGACCACATTAGTATTCCAGTTAAAATGTATAAAGCTGAAGTGCCTGAGCGCGATGGCCCAGATGGTGAAAAGATTGCCGCAGTGCCGGCGACGTGGGAAGCGGTAAACAAAGCCACGGCTTTGTGGACACGTGACAAATCAGAAGTCTCTGACGACGAATACAAAGAATTCTACAAGCATATTTCTCACGACTTTGCTGACCCCATGACGTGGGCTCACAATAAAGTGGAAGGCAAAACCGAATATACTAGCTTGCTCTATATTCCTAGCAAGGCGCCATATGACCTGTGGAATCGTGACCAGAAACACGGTTTAAAACTGTATGTGCAGCGGGTGTTCATCATGGATGACGCCGAGCAAATGTTACCGACTTACTTGCGGTTTGTTAAAGGCCTCCTTGACTCAAACGACTTACCACTAAACGTATCTCGTGAAATTTTGCAAGACAACAAAGTCACGCAAGCGATGCGTCAAGGGTGCAGCAAGCGTGTGTTACAGATGTTGGAGAAAATTGCTAAAAATGACCCTGAGCAATACCAAAAATTCTGGGCAGAATTTGGCAATGTATTAAAAGAAGGGCCGGCTGAAGATTTTGCCAATAAAGAGAAGATTGCAGCATTGCTGCGTTTTGCCTCAACCCACGGTGACTCCGACGCGCAAAATGTATCATTGGATGATTACATTGCGCGCATGGCGGAAAAACAAGAGAAAATTTATTACATTACAGCAGACAGCTACAAAGCGGCCAAATCTAGTCCACATTTGGAAATTTTCCGCAAGAAGGGCATTGAAGTCTTATTGATGTCTGATCGTGTAGACGAATGGTTGATGTCACACCTCAATGAATACGCCGAAAAATCCTTCCAGTCGATTACTCATGGTGCATTAGATTTAGGTGATTTAGATGACGAAGAGAGTAAAAACGCTCTGAAAGAGGCAGAAAAGCAAGTTTCTGGTTTGGCGGAGCGGGTAAAAGCGGTGCTAGGCGACAGAGTGAAAGACGTGAAATTTACACATCGTTTGACTGACTCTCCTGCATGTATCGTTGCTGATGAAAACGGTATGACTACCCAAATGATTAAGTTGATGCAAGCCGCAGGACAGCCAGTGCCTGATGCGCAGTACCATTTTGAGCTAAATCCTGAACATCAATTAGTCAAATTACTGGTGGATGTGCAAGATGAAGAGCAGTTTGCTCAGTGGTCAGAAGTCTTGTTTGATCAAGCGGCATTGTCTGAACAGGGTAGTTTAAAAGACCCAGCGAGCTTTGTGCACAATTTAAACAAGCTACTCATGAACTTGGTTAAATAACGCTATTTATTCCTGAGTTAAGACAGTAAAAGCGGGCTTTAAAGCCCGCTTTTGTATTAAGGGTCTATTTATTATTTACTCGTGCTCAATAGCTTAATATTCTTGTAACATCAAAGTTGAATGTGTAAAGTTGCGAGCTATTATTTTTGCAGGGTTAAGCAGAGGAAAAAGTATGCGAATTATCCTTCTCGGAGCGCCAGGAGCAGGTAAGGGAACCCAAGCTCAATTTTTAATGGGTCGTTACGGCATCCCCCAAATTTCCACGGGTGACATGCTTCGCTCAGCCATTGAGGCTGGCACAGAATTAGGTTTAGCTGCTAAGCAAATTATGGACGAAGGTAAATTAGTCTCTGACGAGCTTATTATTGGTTTAGTGAAAGAGCGCATCGCCAAAGCTGACTGTGTAAAAGGATTTTTGTTAGATGGCTTTCCTCGTACCATTCCTCAAGCAGATGCCATGAAAGCATCAGGTATCAAAGTTGATCATGTCATTGAGTTTGACGTGGAAGATGAAATCATCGTTGAACGCATGAGTGGTAGACGTGTGCATCCTGGCTCAGGCAGAGTCTATCATCTTCGTTATAATCCACCCAAAGTAGCAGGTGTCGATGATGAAACCGGCGAAGCCTTGGTTGTGCGTCCAGATGACCAAGAAGAAACCGTACGTAAACGCCTTGGTATCTACCATGAGCAAACTAAGCCATTGATTGCTTATTATTCAACTGAAGCTGCGGCAGGCCAATGTGCCTATCACAAACTTGATGGTACTCAAGCCGTGGAGACAGTCAGTCAACAACTCGCTACATTGTTAGGTTAATGCGCAGACGTTAATCTTGAAGAAGCCCACTAAATGTGGGCTTTTTTGTATACCACGGTGAGGAACAGCTTTATACCACTCCCCGCTTCTTAAGTTGGATGCTTCGCTATCTTGTTTTTTATCTGGCTTTGCGTGCGCTACTTAGTGTTGCTGTTGCTCAGGTACTTATGATCAGCGAGTTCCCCTCGACCCCTGTCTATTTGTAACAAATAAAATACTCAGCTATAAGCAATCTTTCGGCTATCCTGATAAAGCATAGTCCCGCTGGGGCAGTGCTGGTGGCCTTCGCCTGCTGTTTTATCTCTTTACCTGTTGATTGAAAACCCTATGCATAACGTAAACCGTAAAAAGATTTTGTTACTTCTACACAACTCTGCTTACGTATTCGCTTTGGGCGAATGACCAAAAGCCCATTATGCTTTATCACTACAGGAAGCTAACATTAGCTTTATCAAGGTATTGATCACTAAGGCATTGTGGGAAGCAAAAAATGAAAATAAAAATACTCGTAGGTGTGGGTTTAATCGTCATCCTAGGCTTGGTTGGCACACAAATACTCAAGAAAGAAGACCATAAGGGCATTGAAGTTGAAACCGGCAGGGTTGAGTTAGCTAAAATTGTGCAAAAGGTTAATGCGACGGGCAAAATTCAACCGAAGACACAAGTCAATATCAGCGCCGATGTCAGCGCTAAAATAACCCGTTTAGATGTCAAAGAAGGGGATTGGGTTGAAAAAGGCCAATTCTTGGTCGAACTGGATCGCGAGCGTTATGTCGCTAGTTTAGAAAGCGAACAGGCCAATGTCCGCTCCGCACAAGCACAAGCCAATTTGGTTCAGGAAAATGTCAAACAAGCCAAGCGAGTATTAGACAGAGCCAAAGAATTAGTGGCGAAAAAACTCGACTCACAATCTGCTTTGGATAGTGCTGAGGCCGCTTATCAGGTTGAAGTAGCGCGTTACGAATCATCCTTAGAGCAGGTAGAGCGCAGCCGTGGTCTGTTGAAACAGGCGCAAGATGCCTTGTCGAAAACCACCATCTACGCCCCAATGTCGGGCACGGTGAGTAAATTAAATAAAGAATTGGGCGAAATTGCGATTGGATCTCAGTTTCAAGAAGACGTGATCATGATTATCGCCAACTTAAATGCCATGGAAGCCTTGGTGAAAGTTGACGAAAACGACATCGTTTCAATCAAATTAGGTCAAGCAGCGGACCTTGAAGTGGATGCCTTACTCGGCCAAAAAATAACGGGTGAGGTAAGCGAAATAGCCAGCAGTGCTGTAGATCAAAGTGCTGGCAGCGCAAATCAGAAAACTGAATTTGAAGTTACCATTGCTATTACAGGCGATGTCAGTGCCTTGCGTCCAGGGATGACAGCCAGTGCAGACATTGTCACCGATACTCGAGAGAAAGCGGTGAGTGTGCCCTTGCAATCCGTGACCGTACGCACCGCCAAACAATTGGAAAAAGAAGGCAAAACGTATACGGCGGGTGATGATGGTTTTGTTGAAGTGGTGTTTGTCGTTAACAACGATAAAACCGAAGCACGTCAAGTTAAAACCGGTATTCAAGGCGAGGCTTTGATTGAAATTGTTGAGGGTGTAAATGAAGGTGACACCATAGTAACAGGCAGCTACCGTGCGATTTCACGGGAGTTGGCGAATGATAGTCAAGTCACTGTCAAAGCGGCGGAGGCAAAAAATGGCTAGTGCTACCCAAGGTTCCGACGCCACCTTGGTGATCAACAACGTCACCAAAGTGTATCAAATGGGTGAGCAAGCCGTGCATGCCTTGAAGGGTGTCTCATTGACCATCAATGCCGGTGAATATGTTGCCATCATGGGACCATCTGGTTCGGGTAAGTCGACCTTAATGAATATGATTGGCTGCTTGGATGTACCCACGGCAGGCACGTATTTGTTAGAAGGGCAATCTGTGGGTGAAATGTCAGAAGATCAACTCGCCACCATCCGCAACGAAAAAATTGGGTTTGTTTTTCAAACCTTTAATCTGGTGCCTCGAGTCAGCATTTTCAGTAATGTTGAACTACCGCTTATCTACAAAGGGGTGAATAAGAGCACCCGCCAGAAGATTGTTGATCAAGCCATTGAATCGGTGGGCTTAACCTCGCATAAAAATCACAAACCTAATGAATTGTCTGGTGGTCAACGCCAACGTGTGGCCATTGCCAGAGCATTGGTGTGTAACCCCTCGATAATCTTAGCCGATGAACCTACGGGTAACCTTGATACAAAAACGGGCAACGACATCATGACCATACTCGGTGGTTTACATAAAAAGGGTCATACCATTGTGCTGGTGACTCACGAGGATGACATTGCTGAACATGCCCACCGGGTAGTGCGCTTAAAAGACGGTGTGATCGAAAGTGACAAGCTACAAAGCGGAAAACAGCCCATAGCCACAGCGCTGGCCGCCGACTAGCGGAAAATGTGTGCGAGGAGCACCGTATGAAATTGAGTGTAGAAATTGCAGAGTCGTTTAAAATCGCCTTGCGCGCGCTAACAGCCAATAAAGCGCGGGGTGGTTTAACCGCCCTAGGGATCATTATTGGCATTGTCGCCGTGATCATCACTATGACCGCAGCCAATGGTTTACAAATTTCCTTTCGTGAATCATTTGCTTCGGTGGGGTCAGACGTGATTTATGTCTCTCAGCGACCTTGGATACAAAATGGTCCTTGGTTTCGATTCCGTAATCGCCCACCGATTACGTTGCAAGCCAGTGAAGCACTGGAGAAAAAACTGCTAAATCGTGGCGTGGTGAATCCCAGTATTAGTCAAAATATCAGCCTTAAATACCAAAGCAAGGTAACCGATAACGCCCGGGTAATTGGCACCACAGACAAACAAGTTATTGTGTCTAACATGCTACCGGCGAATGGGCGGTTTCTGATGCCTTTTGACGTTACCTATAAAAAACACGTGGTGGTTATTGGCTCTGAAATCGCAGAAAACTTGTTTGGTGACTTTGATCCTGTTGGCAAAGACATCAAATTAGGCGCCTATCGGTTTTCAGTGGTGGGCGTTATGGAAGAACAAGGCGGCAGTGCCTTTGGCGGGCCAAACTACGACCGTCAGGTCTTCATCCCTATTTCAACCTACAACAAGGTATTTGGCAACAATGGGGGCCAAGCCAATATTGACATTGCTATTAAAGCGCCTTCACCTGACGTGATGGAGGACTTTGAATATGAAGTTATGGGTGAAATGCGCAAAATTCGTGGTTTGAAACCCGTGGAAGAAGATGACTTTGCGATTAACAAACTTGGCACCTTATTGGATGCCTATAACTCCATCATGGGTGTCGTGGTGGCGGTAGGCTTGGGTATTACCAGTATTTCGTTATTTGTCGGTGGTGTTGGGGTAATGAACATCATGTTTGTATCAGTCACAGAGCGCACCAAAGAAATTGGTATTCGCAAAGCGATTGGGGCAAAACGTCGCAATATTCTCATGCAGTTTTTATTTGAAGCCCTGTTGATTTGTTTATGTGGCGGGATCATTGGTTTAAGCATTGCAGCGGCCATCACTGAAGTGATCAATCAAACCCTGCTGCCCGCGAGCCTATCGCCAGGCATTATTATCACCGCCTTGGTAGTTTCCATGTTAGTGGGCGTGATTTCTGGTTTTGTCCCCGCTTTTCGTGGCGCCAAGTTGGATCCCATTGAGGCCTTGCGATATGAATAAGTGGATGAGCAAACACCTGCAACCAGTTGAGAACACACTATGATCTTTATAGATACGGTAAAAATGTCGTTAAACGCCATCCGCAGCAATAAATTGCGTTCAGGGCTCACCTTGTTTGGCATTATTTTGGGGGTCGCTTCGATTATCGGCGTAATGACATCCATTTCCGTGGTGCAAAAGACCATGGAACGGGAAATGACGGTACTCGGCACCCAGACCTTCCAAGTGCAGAAATGGCCCAATGGGTTTAGCAGTGATGAACAACGTCGTGCCGCCATGAAATGGCCACCGGTAACCTTAGAAGAAGCTCAGGCGATTCGTGAGCAAGTACAATCTGTGGATTTGGTTGGTACTGAATTTTGGGATGGTGGCAAAGTTGCGACATTCAACGGCTATAGCACAGAACCCATGGTGGCCTTGTGTGGCGGTTCACCTGAATACGCAGAGAACAATACCCATTTCATCGCCAATGGGCGCAATATTTCACGCATGGACATGGCAGCTCACCGAAGAGTGGTGGTGCTCGGCAGTGCTTTAGCCGAAGAACTTTTCCCTTTCAGTGATCCTATTGGGCAACAAATCCGCGTGGATGGTCGTAAATACGAGGTCATTGGCACCTTTGTGCCAAAAGAATCAGCTTTTGGTGGCCCTTATCAAACATTGGCGCTTATACCCGGCACGACCTATACACAAATTTATGGTTTAACTGATGGACGAGGGTTTGAACGTTCTGCCAACGTTACCTTACATGCGATAACACCCGAATTATTGCCCGATGCCATTGAAGAAACCCGTCAAGTACTGCGCCGCATGCGCAATATAAAATATAATGAGCCAGATAATTTTTATTATTTTACGAGTCTTAGTCAGATCGATCAGTTTAATGAATCCACTAAACCCGTGAAAATTGGTGCGTTTGTGATGGGAACGGTTGCTCTGATTGTGGCGGGTGTGGGCATCATGAACATCATGTTAGTTTCTGTCACAGAACGTACCAAAGAAATCGGTATTCGCAAGTCCTTAGGGGCTAAGCGTCACAACATTCTCACCCAGTTTCTCATCGAAGCTGTTGTGTTATGTAATGTCGGCGGCATTATCGGCATATTAATCGGCTTTGGTTTGGGTAATATTATTTCAGCGGTGGCAGGCTTTGATGCCAATATTCCCTATGAATGGGCCTTATTTGGCATGGGCTTTTGTAGTTTTATTGGGGTGACCTTTGGCATGATCCCGGCAATCAAAGCCTCTAAACTTAATCCTATTCAAGCCCTGTTTTACGAATAAATTCGTTAAGCGCAGGGCGACAAACGACCAAGTAGACTTAAATAAAAACGGCGCTCAATGAGCGCCGTTTCTATGTTAGCAAGCTAACTACGTTTATTGATTATTTTCAATCAATTTACTGCCAATTTCGATTTTGCGAGGTTTCTTCGCTTCTGGCACCACACGCTCTAAGTCGACGTGTAAGAGGCCATGTTCTAAATCAGCGGCCAACACTTTCACGTGGTCACCCAACTGGAACTTACGCTCAAAGCTGCGCTCTGAGATGCCTTTGTGCAAGAACTTACGCTCTTCGTCTTTTTCTGGCTTGGTACCGGTGACTTGTAAGGTGTTTTCCACCACTTCAATACTCACTTCATCTTGAGAGAAGCCAGCGATAGCCATAGTAATTCGGTATTTATCCTCAGCTAACAACTCAATGTTGTAAGGGGGATAGGAAGATTGTTTTTCATTGCGTGTGGCATTGTCGATCAATGATGCTAAGTGATCGAAACCAATGAATGAACGGTAAAGTGGAGTTAAATCAATATTACGCATAGGTATATCCTCAAATTTAAGCAATATAAGTTAAGTTTGCCCCGACAAGCGGCGGCGGTTTGTCTCTGTGTAGCCCCTTTCAGCGGCTATACAACAGATATAAGTTTGTTTGTTCGATTTTCAACAGTGATCAATAAAAAAATTTAAAAAAATTTTAATCTATTGAAAAATATCGTTATTTAGATAAGAGGTGAAAAACTACGGGCGAACCTTGGCAAGTAATACTGTTCAGGATCGAGTGAAACCAGCACCTTGATGGCCTTACCTTGGATCTCTTCTTCTGGCACAAAACCAATGACTCTGGAATCGGCACTGTTATTGCGATTGTCACCCATGACTAAATAATGTTTGGCTGGAACAGTGACTGGCGCAAAATTATCCATCGCTTGGCTAACCGCAATAAACTGCAGTTTGTGACTTTTGTGCCCTAGATGTTCAGTCATCGCTCCAGTCGTCGCATCTGTCTCAAGTTCAATTGCCTCATCGTTGATAAATAACTGATTGTTGAGCAGGGCGACCCTATCGCCTGGTACACCAATGACACGCTTGACTAGACGGTTGTCCGCCGCTTTGGAGTTAAATACCACGATGTCGCCGCGCTGTGGTGTAGCTAATTCCATCAACTTGATATCGGTGAATGGTATTTCGAGGTTATACGCCATTTTATTAACGAGAATCCGGTCACCCTCAACAATGGTTGGCTGCATCGACCCCGTTGGTACTAAATACCAATCAGCAAGGCTGCTGCGTGAGGCAAAGAGAATCAAGAGGGCCAGTAAAAACCCCACATTTTGTTTAAGGTGTTTCAAAAACCAGTTGAACGTTGTTTGCATAGAGATCCCTGCAGTTTAATGGACATAGTGTCTCTATGAGATGACTCACGGCAAGGTTGGTTCCAGGCAGGCGCGCAGCAAGTTGTAAACAAACGTAAATATTGCCCATAAAAAAGGGAAGCCATAGCTTCCCTCATTTAAAGTTCGATACCTTCTATGCTTGTTTTCTTCTGTACGCTACACCAGCTGCAGCTAACATGAACATTAACAAGGTACTTGGCGCAGGCACACGGATATCCCAACCAATTACGTCAAAAGCTACTAAGTCTAATACACTAACTTGGAGTAACTCACCAAAAGCCACTGTTGGATCCAAAATACCTAAACCCAAATTATCTTTCCAGTGACTCGCTTGTTGGCCATCGCCACCAAAACGGCCAGTTGAAAATGGTGCGATTGCCGTGGCGCCGCCATCGATAGAGAAAAACGCATCAGCACCTGGGCGGAAGTCAAGCACACCGGCACCCGCTGCAACGCTCTCATCAGAGAAACGGAACAGGTCTAAAATGTCGGCTACAACAAAACCATCTAAATCAAAGCTTCCGTCAGGGTTACGGTTATGGTTTATGAAGTCATAAGTATCAACACCACTGGTAAAACCCAGTGCATGACCAATTTCATGAATAGCTACACCAATAAAGTCAAACTTGTCGAAATCGATACCGTCAGTACGGTCAAAGTCAAAAGCAAACTCACTGCTAAAAGTAATGCTGGCATCAGCATCATCACCAAACACATACCCTGTGTCGTCTTCGCTGAAACCTAAGGCTTTGGCGGTTGCTGTGTTAATGGAAATAGCGTAATTGTCTACGCTACCGTCACTATCTAATACAGTTTGCAAACCACCTAAACCGTCTGGTTCTTCATCCAAAAAGGAGAAGGCGCACACACCAACACCTTGATTTTCGCAAGTTAAGTTGTTGACAGCAGAAACATCACCATTACTTTTTGCATCATTGATCAAGCCAACAAAAGCATTTTGATAGAGATATAAACCGGTATTAGAACCTGTTGATCCAACCACACCCGGATTCAGCGCCGCAAAGTCGATATCAAACTTTAACGTCACTTTATCACTGAATGCTTTTTCCCAGAAATTTGCAGCTGCTTGAAAGCCTGCGAGTGCGGCCAAACCATTGGCACCGGTGAAGTTGCTAGGCGTTACTTGATTTAATTCGATTTTTAATGCGGAGGCATTACCAGTGAGTAATGCGGTGCTAAGTGCAAGGGCACTGAGTACTTTATTTTTGACTTTTAACATATTGACGTTTCCCAAATAATTATAATTATGTACTTAAGATGAGACTTTATTCACTCAGCTCAAGTAGATTTTTTTAGCAAATTTCACGCCATTTTAAAATGTCTTTTAAATACAATAAGATAAGTTTTATTTTTCTGTTTTTTTTATTTTTTGTAAATAAAACTGACACATAGATATGCGTCAGGGTGTTGGCCAGAAAAAAACTGATATTTGGGTTTAAGTTTTTACTTATATGGAGGGAGGCTAGCACCTAGTTGGTGATGAAAAAAATGTGCATTGGCTATTCGTTGGCCTATTTGATTGTTAAATGAGCAAACTGGTTTTGTCGACTATAAAGCAAACGATGTAGCGTTGAGTGGTTGAATTGTTCTGTTGTAAATAATGCTGACAACCTTGGGGTTGGCTGACAAACAAAAAAGGCAGATAAAAAAGCCCGTCACTGGGACGGGCTAAAGTACAACACTATGAGACCTAATGCTTAATACCTTCAATCTGTAAATTAAGATCAACATAAGATGAGGCTGGCCCTAAATTATAAGTAATCCCATAATCTGCCAGGGCAATGCGTGTATTACCTTCAAAACCCGCGCGATAGCCACCCCATGGATCTTTACCTTCACCAATTTTTTCGGCATTGATAACAATTGAATTAGTCACGCCGTGTAAGGTGAAATCACCGATTACTTTGAATTTTCCAGCGCCCAAGCTTTCTACTTTGGTGCTGACAAAACTCGCTTGCGGGTATTTGCTGGTGTGCAAAAAGTCTTCGCTTTTAATGTGTTTATCACGGTCTGCGTGGTTAGAATCGAAACTTGCGGTGTCGATGGTCACGTTAATGGTAGATGTCTCAGGTTTGGCCTCATCAAAACTGAACTTGCCCTCAAAATCATTAAAACGCCCAGTTAGCCATGAATAGCCCAAATGTTGTATTTTAAAATTAATCGATGCGTGAGCACCCTTTGTGTCAATCACATAATCGCCAGCAAATACATGACCAGTTAATAGTCCAAATAAAGCGGCACTTAACATCAGTTTTTTCATGGGTTTTCCTCTTTTAGATTAGTTGGTTTAAACATTCGTATTAGGGTTTTATCTTTGTTCACAACATGGTGTTTAACAGCAGCAAGGGCGTGTAATACGACCATAACAATGAGACAGTAAGCCAGCCATTGATGTGCTATGCCAGCAATATCTTCCTGATTATCGAACCACTCACCAAGCGAGGGTAAGACAAACCAATCAAACACGTCGATTCCTCGCCCATCAGCGGTAGAAATTAAATATCCCGATAAAAACAGGCTTGCGAGTAATAGATAAAACAAGCGATGGCTTATGCCCGCAAGCCGTTTTTCCCATACCCCTCCTAATTGCTGTGGTTTGCGTTGCATCGTATTCAGCACTAAACGCAACACAACAATCAGGCTCAGTATTAAGCCCACACTTTTGTGGTAAGCAGGCGCGGCTTTATACCACGGATCATAAAAGCTCAGGTCGACCATCCATACGCCGCAAACAAACATAGTGGTCACCATGACGGCGCTAAGCCAGTGCATGAAAATAGACCATAAACCATAGCCGTTTTTACTGTTACGCCACATCGTTCCATTACACCTACTATTTTTACGCCACCACTATATGGACGGTGTAACAACAAAAATAGCGCGAAAAATACATGCTAATGTTCGAATTAGTAGAAAGATATGTGGAGCTTCATGGGATTTTTAGGTGTCGGATTATCGTGTGGTGAGCAAGTTTGCATTCAACTACAAGTGGCTGAAATAGACGATATGATTTGTTCAAAATATTTGAATTAAAAATGCAAAATGTTCCGATTTATTGGGAAAGATTATCTGTATATAGTTTTATCAACAGCAATAATGCTGACAAGCAAAAAGCTTGTAAGTTGAAAATAGTTCACATAACTTAATGAGGAATCCATCATGAATACACAAACATGGCATAATATTTTTAATTCAGACGCCGGAATCGCAGCACTTTTACTACGTGTACCTGTCGGCATTATTTTTAGTGCCCATGGTGCTCAAAAACTATTTGGTACCTTTGGTGGTTACGGTTTAGAGGGCACGGGTCAATGGATTGCGTCGATTGGCTTGGAGCCAGGTTACTGGATGGCGCTAATGGCGGGGGGGCAGAGTTTTTTGGCGGCATCTTTATACTGCTTGGTTGGTTAACACGTCCGGCGTCGTTTGTTTTGGCGATAACGATGCTAGTCGCCATCTTCGCCGTGCACATTAATAACGGTTTATTTATGGCCAACAATGGCTATGAATACGGTTTGACGCTGCTTGCCGTATCTTTATCATTGCTATGGTCTGGTGCTGGTGCACTCAGTATTGACCGTATGCTCAGTCAAAAATTAAGCCAATAAAGGGGGGTATATGTTAGAACGTCGACCAGCACGTGAACGTGGAAAAGCCAATTTCGGTTGGCTCGATAGTCACCATAGCTTTTCATTTGGCTCGTATTATGATCCCGCACACATGGGCCATTCTGCTCTACGGGTGATCAATGATGATACCGTAGAAGGAGGGGCAGGTTTTGGCACCCATGGCCACCGAGACATGGAAATCATCAGCTTTGTGACTCAGGGCACCATGGAGCATAAAGATAGCATGGGCAATGTGCAGATCTTGCCACAAGGGGAGTTTCAATTAATGTCGGCGGGACGTGGTATCACGCACAGTGAATATAACGCCTCGCCAACAGAAAAGCTCAAGTTTCTGCAGATTTGGATCGTGCCAGAAAGTCAGGGTGGTGAACCGGGTTACCAGCAAAAAAGCTTTGCTGCGCAAGCGGGTGTCACGCCCATCATTACACCTGATGGCGAAAATGGCACCTTGAAAATCAAGCAACAGGCGCGATTAAGTCAGTTACTGTTAACTGAAAATAGCGATCTACAACTGCACTTGGCGCAGGGTCGCCGAGGGTATGTGCATGTTGTCGAGGGTCAGTTATCGGTGAATGGACAAGACTTAAGCGCTGGAGACGGTTTAAAAATCAGTGAGATAAGTGATTTGCAGGTGAGTACTCAGGCCGATTCAACCGCCATGGCTCTTTTGTTTGAATTACCATAACGCAGTAAAACACCACTTGCTCTGCATGCCCATAGGTGTGCAGGAAAATGTGGATGAGGAATGAACTACCATGCGCCATGCCATTACGCTAGATGCAATTCGGGTGCTTGAAGCAATTCAGTCAAAAGGCAGTTTTGCCGCTGCTGCCACTGCCTTGCATAAGGTGCCGTCAGCCCTCACGTACACCGTGCAGAAATTAGAAAGTGATCTGGGTATCGTCATATTTGACCGCAGTGCAAAACGTGCGGTACTGACACCAGCGGGCAAACTGCTGTTAGAAGAAGGACTTGTTCTGCTCAATGCCTCAGACCAATTGCAAGACAAAGTCCAACAACTTGAGTCGGGTTGGGAAGCAAGCCTGACCATAGCCAAAGATACGGTAATACCTGACCAAGGGGTATTTGAGGTGATCCAGCGATTTTGCCAGCTCAACAAACACGTAGAAATTACGGTGATGGAAGAAGTACTCGGTGGTGGTTGGGACGCCCTACATAGTCATCGTGCTGATATCGCTCTAGGGGTGACGGGAGAACTACCCAAAGGACAGTTTACTGTGCATCTGTTAGGGCAACTTGAGTTTGTGTTTGCGGTAGCCGCCACCCATCCTTTGGCTGATTTTGTGGGGCTGATTGAAAGCCAACACATTAACGGTTATCCCACCATAGTTGTGGCAGATAGCTCGCGTACCTTGCCCACTCGTTCCAGTGGTTTGTTTTCCAGCAAACAGCAAATTCGAGTGTCATCCATGCAGAGCAAAATTCAAGCGCAGATCCAAGGCTTAGGAGTGGGTTTTTTGCCCTTGCACTTAATTAAAGCGCAACTTGCTAGTGGTGAGTTGGTGGCAAAAAGCTGCGCCTTTCCGAGGACTGCCTTACCCATCTACTTGGCCAGCGAAAAGGGCAAAAGTGGTAAAGCCATGACCTGGTTTATTGACGAGTTTCTGCAGCAAGACTGGTTTAAATGAGGGTGACTGGGCTGGCTTAATTGAGCAGTCTACATCGAGTTGGCGATGTCGAGTTTTGCTCTACGCTACCCTTGTTTGCCATTAGGTTTTTAATTGAGCTTCACCAAATAGTGATATTTGTCACTTCTACAACGGCTAATGCGAAACTCCATAGCCTTTCCATTCAAAGAATGAACGGTGCGTTGCACGGATAAAATCGGCTCGCCTACGGCAATGTTCATCAGCTGCGCATCTAACTCATCGGCCAAATCAGCTTTTATCGCATCTTGGGTGCTGTGCACAGTCAGGTTAAAGTGGGTTTGATAAAAGTGATACAAGGTGTGAGGAATGTCCGTGATCTCAAGGATGTTTTTGAAATACACATAGGGCAGGTATATTGTCTCGGCAATGCAGTATTCATCATTTAATATGCGTCTGCGGCGCATCACAATCACCTTGTCTTTGTTACTCAGCTCCAGGGCGTTGGCAACCAGTTTATCGGGTACTTGTGAATCAATGGACAGCAGTTCCGCTTTGGGTAGTTCAGGATTGTTGCCATCAGCGATGATGGGGAAAAATCGAAATAATCCATTTTGCGCGGTGTGCTCAGAAACGAAGGTGCCCACCCCTTGTTTTCGGGTTAATACTTTTGTATCGGTCAGGCTATTTAGGGCTTTACGCATGGTGCCTTGGCTTACATTCAGCTCTGCCGCCAACTGAAATTCGTTTGGTAACATATCACCCGGTTTCCAGCGCTGCTCGACAATGAGTTGTTTAATGTGTTCTTCCACTTGTTTGTAAAGTGGTTTGAATACCGGTCCAGTGCTACTGAGCTTATTATCGAAGCGAATTTCTTTCATAGTTCAAACTGCTACATTGCCTGCCTGTAAAAATAAGCCTTGCAGCATAGTTATTCCTGCAGTCTTATACAATAACTCTTTTTTTGTTATGGCTAACGATCTATCGTTTCCAGCAAAAATCCCGTGGTCTTTAAGTGCATTGACAAAAAATTAACACTGTTATAACTTGTGTCTTATATAAGAATGTAGCTGCGTTTTGTGAGCATTGCAATCTAAATAACCCAGCAGAATATTGAAGGTAATGAGACATGCTCGACTGCAATTCGCCCAATTGGAATAAGGTTAAACAACTTGAACTAATTGGCAAAGCCAGCCTGGCTACAAGTGGTCTTGAGGTAAGTATTGAGACGACTGAAGGTAGCTTGAGTCTCATGTTTTTTGATTTTGCTGTTCGGCTGCAAATAGGCAAACAAAATCTTCATGATTACGGCATGTTACAGTGCCTACCTGCACAATTGCCTTGTCGCATAGACGATCAAGATGAGTTTGTGCTTATTCATAGTGGCGAGTGGCGGTTACGCTGTCAAAAACGTCCATTTGCCTTTACTTTACATTGTGGCGACACACTTATCCAACGCACACCAAACGATGGGCACTTTGTTCGCCAGTATCGTTTACCACCTTTGGCAAAAGTACCAGAAGGGTGGTTGCTGAGTTTTGATCTTGCGCCAGAAGAGCCGGTCTTTGGTCTCGGGGAAAAATGGGCGGGCTTGAATAAACGTGGGCAACTGCTGCGCTCCTACAATCATGATGCCTTGGGTGTCAACGCAGAAATATCCTACAAAAATACGCCATTTTGTTGGAGTCCCAAAGGCTGGGGAACATTTGTGCACACACCCGCACCGGTTACCCATGCGGTTGGGTATGCGCCGTGGTCAAACCGCGCTTACAGTCTGGTCGTGGAAGATCCCGCCATGGATGTGTTTATTTTGCGCGGTGAAGATGGTCAGGCCATTATCGAAGGCTACACTCAATTAACCGGTAAAGCCCCTGTACCACCATTTTGGAGTTTGGGGGTGATTCTCTCCAAAGCCTATTATCGCGATGTGCCAGAGTTACTGGCTACGGCCAAAGCGGTACGTGAGCACCACATGCCTTGTGATGTGATCACCTTAGACGGCCGAGCATGGCAGGACACCGATACCCGTTTTGCTTTTGAGTGGGACAAAAAGCGTTATACCGACCCTGCCGCGGTGCTTAATCAGCTAAAAGCCCTGAACTTTAAAATTTGTATTTGGGAGTATCCCTTGGTTTCAGTGGCCAACCCTTTGTTTGCAGAGATGGCGCGCAAGGGCTGGTTACTCAAAGACAAGCGTACTGGCGAAGCCTATCGTTACCAATGGGACATGAGTGCCTTTGCCGAAGTGCTCACCCCGCTGCCTGAATCGGGCATCGTCGACTTCACTCACCCCGATGCGTTTCAGTTTTGGCTAGAATCACACAAACCCTTGTTTGACTTGGGTATTGATATGATTAAAGCCGACTTTGGTGAGCAGGTAGAAGATGACAACATGCTTGCCTACAACGGTGACTCTGGTTTGCGCCTGCACAATATTTATAGTTTGTTATACAACCGTTGTGTCTATCAAGCCGCCGAGGCCTACTGTCAATCTGGGCCGTTTTTATTCAGTCGCTCTGCGTGGATTGGCTCACAACGTTATCCCAGCCAATGGGGGGGTGATCCTCAAGCCGATTGGGGTGGTTTAGTGGGCAGCATACGTGGCGCTTTGTCTTGGGGCATGTCAGGTTCTCCTTATTTCGCCACTGATGTGGGTGGCTTTTACAAGGACATGCGGGATCCAGAATTATTTGTACGCTGGTCACAAACCGCGGTCTTTTCTGCCCACATGCGTTTGCATGGCATCGGTCAACGTGAACCGTGGAGTTATGGACCTGAAGCGGAAGCCGCAGTGAATATTGCTTTAAAACTGCGCTACAAACTACTGCCTTATATTTATCGCACCATGCAACAAGCCAGTGAAACGGGTTTGCCTGTGATGCGAGCCATGGCCTTGGCTTTCCCATTGGAACGTTTGAGCTGGGGCTTTGAATTGCAGTTTATGTTTGGTGATAGCCTCTTGGTGGTACCCTGCGTACAACCCGGAGGCGAGGTTGAGTTTTACCTACCAGAGGGCGACTGGTTAGCTTTTGCTGACAAACAAGTGTTTAGCGGTGGTCGTATCCATAAGCTTAAGCTAGCTTGGCAGGAGATGGCCGTTTTTGTGAAACAAGGTCACGACTTAGCCATTGGCCCAGATGTCGAACACACCGAACAACTGGGTAACACCGTGCAAATCAGTCACTATTGGAGTGAGTGTTAGTGTTGATAAACACAGTATTGGCGCTGATGCACGACATTACTCTGGGCTTTGCATCGTGTTAGCCCCACTACTTAACGGACTGGCGAAATTCAATTATGCGGTCAGTTTACTGGCCAAATATCTGGCTGGTGTGCTCCTCGCACTGATGTTAGTGATGATCATTGCTCAAGTGATATTCAGGTATGGCCTCAACAATTCTCTTGGCTGGACAGAAGAATTGGCCAAGTTTTTTATGGTGTGGATAGCCTGTTTGGTTGCACCTTGGGCTTACCGTGAAAATCTTAATGTCTCCATTGATATGTTTGCTGACGCGCTACCACCTAGCCTATATAAATTATCGAACTTGCTCATCACCCTATTGTTGTTGGTAGTGAGTGGCCTGTTTTTTAAGCAAAGCCTTGAATTTGTGCAAGGCGGTTGGCAAATATATGCGTCTTCACTGCCAGTGAAACTCGCGTATTTTTACTTGTGCACGCCCTTTGTCTTTGGCTCAATTTGGCTGGTGGGCATCGAAAAGCTGCTCATGCAACTGAGCACCTGGTCACAGCCCCTCATTCGCGAGCAATACTGACATGTCGTTAAGTTATTTTTGGGTGTTTTTACTGTTACTCACGGCGGGTACTCCGGTGGTTTTTGCTTTACTGATTGGCCCTGGTGTCAGTTTGCTTATTGATGGCAACGAAGTATTTTTCTCTGCCTTATTGACCCGTTTGTATTCCGGGATGAATTCATTTCCCTTGATGGCGGTACCGTTTTTCATCCTCGCGGGTGAACTCATGAATCAAGGTGGCATCACTCAGTCCATCGTGCGTTTTAGTCAAACCCTGATCGGTCATTACCGGGGTGGTTTGGCGCAAGTGAATATTTTGTCCTCAGTCTTATTTGCAGGTTTATCAGGCTCTGCGGTAGCCGATACCTCAGCCTTAGGCAAAATGCTGATCCCGGCCATGGAACAAAACGGCTACAGTCGGCGTTTTGCCGCAGCGGTGACCGCGGCTTCATCGGTGATCGGGCCGATTATTCCGCCCTCTGGGATCATGATTTTATATGCCTTTATTATGAACGTATCGGTGGCCGGTATGTTTTTAGCAGGGATAGTACCGGGTTTATTGATTTGTGTGGGTTTGATGCTGGTGACCAGCCGAATTGCGAAAAAACGCAATTATCCGGTGGCTAACCTTAAAGCAACGTGGACAGAGCGTGGTCAAGCCCTTAAAGGCTCCTTTCTGCCGCTGTTAACACCGGTAATCTTGCTCGGTGGCATTGTGCTTGGTGTGTTCACACCCACTGAAGCTGCAGCAGTGGCAGCGGGTTATGCTTTGATCATTACCCTGTTCTTTACCAAAACCCTGAAGTCAAGTTCCTTGCCTGTAATCTTGGTTAACTCAGCCATTCAGTCTGGCACCATTTTATTATTGGTCGGTTCGGCCGTGACCTTTGCTTGGATCATCACGGTGTCGGGCATGGCCGATTTAATGGCCCAGCAGATAGTTGGCATCACCGACAATGTCTTGTTGCTGTTGTTGATTATCAACTTATTTTTGTTTGCTATTGGCATGTTTCTCGACGCTGGCCCGGCGATTTTGATTTTAGGGCCAGTATTGGCGCCGATCTTTATTACCTTGGGGGTCGACCCCTTGCACTTTGCTGTGATTATGTGTGTGAATTTAACCGTTGGGCTGGCTACACCACCCATGGGTTTAGTGTTATTTGTGGCTGCCTCGGTGTCAGGGGAAAAAACCGAAAATATTGCCATAGAAATGCTGCCGTTTTTAGCCGTTGAAGCCTTGGTTATCTTGCTCATCACCTATTTCCCGGTGCTAACCATGACCTTACCTCGCTGGTTTGGGTTTGCCTAAGATGACAACCAAACGCAAGGCCTTACTGTTGATCTACGCCACGGTAGTGATGGTCTGTGCCATTGGCCTGTTCAATAGCACGGTTAAACATGCCGAATTTACCATCAAAGCCTCGATTCAGGCTTCCACTCAAGACGAAGACTACATTGGTCTGCTGGTTTTTAAGCAGTATGTCGAACAACAAAGTCAGGGTAGGGTGCAGGTGCAACTTTATCCATCGGGGCAATTTTGTGGCAGTGTGGCCGAGTGCATTGGTAATCTGCAAAAGGGTGTATTAGAGATTTTCCCCAGTACCGCAGGAGGCACGGGTAACTTTTTCAGCCCCGCGCAGGTTATTGATTTACCTTATGTTTTTACCGACGATAGCCAAGCGGAATGTGTTCTCTGGGGACCATTAATGGATGAAATGCGCAGACAAGTGCTGCAACAGGGGCTGAATTTGCGTTTGCTTGGTGTATCAAATACGGGGGGCTGGCGAAATTTTGCTACCACCGATAAAGCGGTGCATAGCCCTGATGATCTGAAAGGTTTAAAAATTCGCACCACAGAGGCTGATATTCAACAAGAGTTGGTTCGCCAGCTAGGGGCTAATCCCACCCCCATCTCGTGGGCTGAACTATACACGGCGTTGGCAACTGGTGTAGTGGAAGGCAGTAAAAACGGGATTCAAGATATTATTGGTGCGAAACTAGAAGAGCATTTGAAGTATGTGATCCTCGATGGGCATTCATACATGGCCACTCTTTGGTGGTTTTCTGAACCCGTGTGGCAAGGTTTACCGGCTGATATTCAACAATTAGTTTTGCAAGGTTTCGCGCTGCAGGCGCAGGCAGCCAATCAATATGTTAAAGACCAAGAAGCCAACTCTTATCGTTTGTTTGAAGCCGCCGGTGGCACTATCTATCGGCTCTCAGTCGAAGAGAAAAAAGCTTTTGTTGATGCCAGTCAAAAAATGCGTCCTTGGTTTGCTAAGCGTTTTGGCCCCCAGTGGCTTACCCTTCTGGATGATGCTGTAGCTCAGTGCAGCCCTGCAATGTAGTCAGTCTTTACGCGTTTCCGTGTGATGCAATTAAATTAACAAACTATTTGCAATTGTTTTACAACTTAGTTAGTTTATCTTTTGTCTTATATAAGACAAAAGATACCAGCGACTAAGCTATCTCAACCACGGCTGCATGCACACCATCGGCGCCGGATAGGTTGTTGCGAGATAACGGGATTATAGACACTACAAAAAAGACAATGTCTGGAGCACACTATGCGATTCACTTTAAGTAAACTAACTAGCGGCATCACCGCTGCATTGGCTATGTCTAGCTATGTAGCTCTGAGCTCGACAGCGATGGCTCAAGAAGAGCCGAAAGAAGATCAAGGCTTACTGGAAAAAATCACGGTGACGGCGCAAAAGCGCGTGGAAAACCTGAATGAAGTACCGGTGGCGGTGTCGGTATTACGTGAAGATCAAATTAACGCAGCGTTTTCAGCCAACATCGAAGGTTTGCAAGGATTAGTCCCTTCTGTCAGTTTCCGTAAAGGTAATACAAACCGTAACTCAGCCATCACTATCCGGGGCATAGGCACGATTTCTTTCAGTGTCGCCGCCGAGCCCAGTGTCTCTACCGTGGTTGACGGAGTTGTATTAGGTCGCTCAGGGCAAGCGTTTATTGATTTGTATGACTTAGAGCGTATCGAGGTATTACGTGGCCCACAAGGCACGTTGTTTGGCAAAAATGCCTCAGCCGGTGTGGTGAACATTACCACTAAAAAACCCACCACAGGCTTTGAAGGCAATGCCGAAATTAGCCTTTACCAAGGCAACGAATACCGCTTAAAAACCAGTGTTTCAGGGGAGTTGAGTGACAACGCTCAAGGTAGTCTGACCGTATTGAAGTCGCAATATGATGGATACATTAATAATGTATACACCAATGAAATGACCAATGGTTACGACAAAGAAGGTTTGCGTGCCATGTTGAAATTGGAAGCAGCCGGTGACACTGACATGTTATTCATTTTCGAAAACATGAAATCAAACGACAATTGCTGTGCCGATTTGGAACTCACCCCAAGTAACCGTCACCCCAATTCAGAAGCGTTGCCCAATAGCTCAGGCGCGGGCGATTTTGACTTAGATCAACGCAAGATCGATCACGATTTTGAAACTCGCACCTTAGATGAAACCACCGGATTCTCGATGCAAATTGATAAGCCCATGGGCAGCCATGAGTTTACGTCTATCACGGCATTCCGCAGTTGGGATAACACTGAATTGCGCGAAGGGGACTTTACTTCGATTGGCGGCACGCAGCCCATCCCCACCGGCACGTTTTTATTACATGACACCGGTATTCAGAATTGGAAACAAACTTCACAAGAATTTCGTCTCGCCTCACCGATTGGCAACGACCTTGAATATCAAGTGGGCTTTTTTTGGTGGCAACAGCAGTCTGAGCGTAACTTTACCCGTGACGCCAGTTGCTCAGGTAATTTAACCGCCACTATTCAAAATTATTTGAGCACTAAGCTGGGACAAACCTCGCCAACTGCCGAACAAGCCGACCAGTTTATTGCTGACAATTTAATCTCGTGTAACCGCAATGACATCGTCAGTGCCACGGCATTTATGAACACCCAGTTTGATAACTGGGCCTTGTTTGGTGACGGTAAATATCACCTAAGCGAAGACTTACGTTTATTGTTTGGTATGCGTTATACCGATGATGAAGTCAGCTTCAATCATAATCGTCGTAACAATGATGAATATGGTCGTGGTGGTATCGGTGTGCGTGATTCTGCCACCAATTATTCGGGCAAAACCGATGAAACCAATTTTGCCATTAAGTTAGGCGCACAATACGATTTAAGCAAAGGCAGCATGGTGTATGCAACGTATTCGCAAGGGTACAAAGGTCCAGCGTTTAACGTGTTTTACAACATGAATACCAACGATACATTGCCCATCGGCAAAGAATCGTCGGATGCCTATGAATTGGGCTATAAATATGCAAGCCGCGATTTAATTTTCAACGCAGCCTTGTTCCGCACCAACATCGATGGCTTCCAAGCCAACAACTCTGAACTGCTCGATGGTGTGACCATCACCCGTTTAACCAACGCGGGTTCGGTGATTACCCAAGGTATCGAAGCAGACTTTTTGTGGCAAGTGTCTGAGCACTTCACGCTTTCCGGCGGTTTTGCCAGCGTGGACGCTGAAATTGATGAGTTTTTATGTCCAGCGGGTTCCACTACCTGTGATGGTCGCTCAGGTGCTGATATTCCCTTCTCGCCAGACTTAAAATACTCAGTGGTAGGCGAATACACCTGGGAACTGGCTGATATGGATGTGATCTTAAACAGCTCTTATGTCTACACTGACGAAATCTATGCGGGTGCACCAGGCGGAACGCCAAGTGCCGTGGATTTATTACCCGACTATGCGATTTTAAATGCCAGTTTAGCGTTTTCGTTTAACGACGATGACTACCGGATTACCCTCATCGGTAAAAATTTAACGGATGAGAGTTTTATTACCACCTATTCTGGTGACGGTTTCCGTTATCAGATCCCACGTGACGCAGATCGGTATTTTGGTGTGCAGTTAAGAGCGAAGTTCTAACTTAAGTTTTTGTGTGTCCCGGGGCGCCGCAAGGCGCCTTTTTTCTGTCTTGCTTTTGTCTATCAGGCAGTGCCCAGTTGCGCTGTGTTAATACGCTATGCATTGCCACACCCATTCAAGGGCGTCTGTGCTCAAGCCCAATCCACAAACACACATTGCCTGACATCGACAAGGCGAGATTCTGTGGTGGCGTGAGTGAGTGTTAGTGTCTTTGTCTTTCAGCCCCATGAAAATATGCAGGCCATACCTAGAATGATTTTTCAGCTTTAACACGATTAGCCAGCACGATTAGCCAGTCTAAATCTGTTGTTTGCTTGATTCATGGTAGGGTCAATGGGAAGCAGTCAATCGCTGCTGGTCCTGCTTACCCGATCTACTGTTTTTAGGTGTGAAGGCGAGGGATTTGTGCCCTGAGCGATTGTTTTATGCCAAGTAGGGTAGGCTAAGCAGAATTAAGCCAGCAATCCACAGGGTTTCGAGGATCAGCAATAAGATGGGGCGAATGCCGACAGTTAACAGGCGACGCAGGTTGGATTTCATGCCAATGGCGGTAATGGCAACCACAAGAGCAAAACGTGACAACTCGTTGGCACTGGTGGTCACAAGACTGGGCAGTTCGACCAGACTGTTTAGAGTCATCAACACAATAAATGCGATTAAAAAACCGGGTAAACCAGGCGACTTAGCTTGCAATTCACCCGCTTGGTTTTGCTTACTTAAATTCAGTTTTATCACAAATAAAATGCACAAAACTACAGGCATCAAATAGGCCACCCGAACCAATTTTGTCAGGGTCGCTAAATCACCGGTTTGTTCAGATACTGAATAGCCAGCTCCCACCACTTGCGCCACATCATGAATGGTGCCGCCTAGAAAAATGCTGGTGCTAGTGGGATCAAGCTCGAGTAAACCGGCAATGATGGGGTATAACACCATGGCAATGGTGGATAAAGCCGTGACACCAATCACCGTCAAAATCGTATCGCGTTCTTTCTCTGGCCCCTCGGGTAATACAGCGGCAATGGCCATGGCTGCCGATGCACCACAAATACCCACAGCACCTCCGCTCAATACACCAAAGCGTTTACTCAAACCAAAGGCTTTGGCGACCAACATGCCAAAGGTTATGGTTGTAGCGATGGCGATGATTAGGACCAGCGCGGTTTTCCAGCCCAATGCGGCTAAATCACCAAAGGCGATGCGCAAACCCAACAGGGCAACGCCAATACGCAGAATATGACAAGCGGTAAATTCGATGCCCGTTTTGCATTTGGTTTCTTCGTATAGAAACGAAAGGGCAATGCCTAAGAGTAGGGCAAATAACATGGCAGGCGCGCCATAATGCTCGGACAAAAACAGCGCAGCAAAACCCGTTATGGTGGCCACCACAATACCGGGTATGAAGGTTTTTACCTTGTCCATATCAGCACCTACAGCAAAATAAGCTTATGTAATGTTGTTCAATCAATGGCTAAGGCAACTAAGACTTGACGTTTACGTTCACCCGAGTAAGGACGACGACCATGCATGGCAATGTAGTTATCGACCAAGGCCATATCACCGTCTTGCCACGGTACATCAAAGGTATAATCTTCAGACAGTTTAACCATCAGTTCCAAAGCGCCGATGGGAATATGGCTGCCGTCACCAAAGGTGATAGCTTTAGCTGGATTCTCTCTGACTCCCTTCCAACCCATGAATGCCGCAATCAGTTGGTTGTAGAACACTTTTTGACCCTGACCAATATCAATCACAGCGGGTAAAATTGGCGTAGTGGCGCGCAAACTGCCATCGTCTAACCAAGTCCACGTGTAACCCAGTTCCGTTAATTTAGTTTCTGCTTGAGCCGTATTTTCAACGTTTAGAGTGCTTTTCCAACTGCGTCCTTGGCCAGAATTGATATCATTTTCAGCGGGCATCTGTGTGGTGTATTTAAGCCCTTTGTTTGCAAACTGTTCTGCCCACTCTGGTTGTTGACGGGCAAACTCTGCGTACAACATATCAGAACGGCACAAAGGTGTTGCTCCCCCTTGTTCTGCCGCCGTTTTACAAAAGAAAAACAGTTTAGTTGGAGAAATCGGCGTTTGTGCCATTTCGTGATGTAAGAAGATCTCGACTTCTTTGGGCGCTTCATTGGCGGTAAAAACCCGCTTAGTGAAGTTGATCCTTACTGCGTTAGACAAGGATTCTTGATAAGTAAAATTGGGGTAACCAAAGGCACTGGAGAATTCATCAAAGGTTTCTGCAGAATTCATGGGAAAACCGCGAAATAAAATCGCGCCAGATTCACGTAGGGTACTTTCCAATTCCTCACGATGTTCAGCAATCCAATCCCGGCACTCGGCCAGTGTTTTCACACTTTCATTGTTGACAATCACACTGGGAAAAACGCTGTTGTTGCAGTGCAATTGATTGGCGACGCTAACATATTGAATTGCTGATGTGGCCATGGCTTACCTCAATCGTAAATAGGATAAAATTTGTGAAATGCTGCAGCACAGAACTGACCAGGATCGTTAAAACGTCGGTTGCAGTTTAATGCATCAATGGCCGCCATTTCTTGCTCTGAGAGGGAAAAATCAAAGATCGCCAAATTTTCTGCAAGGCGTTCAGGGCGAGATGTCTTGGGCACAATAGCGTTACCTCGTTGCACACCCCAGCGTAAAACCACTTGTGCGGGCGTTTTGTTTAGGCGTTTAGCGGCTTGTTTGACTACTGCTTGCTCTAAAACGGATTCTTGTGCCCCTGCCATGTCTAACTCTAAATAAGACAAAGCACCCAGCGGGGAGAATGCGGTTACCTCGATGGCGTAATCGCGAGCCAATTGCATCAAACGTTGCTGGGTAAGATAAGGGTGTGACTCAACTTGTAATACCGCAGGTTTAATCTTTGCGTAGGCCATCAAATCATTGAGTAGGCCAGTATTGTAGTTGCACACGCCAATTTTATGGGTCAGACCGGCTTCAACCAGAGCTTCCATGCCCTGCCACGTTTCGTACAAGGGCACTGGTGCGATTTCCATTTTTGGCTCAGCAGCCTTGGGATCAAAAATCCACTCCGGCGGGTAACGGTCGTTAAAATCGACATAGGGCTGAGCAATGGGAAAATGAATCAGATAGAGATCTAGATAATCAAGTTGTAAATCGTGCAAACTTTTGCGTATTGCCGGTTCAACATGCTCTTTGCGGTGGTAGGTATTCCACAATTTTGAGGTGATCCATAGGTCTTCGCGGCGGCATAATTTATCGGCAAGCGCGCGCTGAATTCCTTGGCCCACTTCCACCTCGTTGCCATAATCGCTGGCACTGTCAAGATGGCGATAACCCACTTTAATCGCGTTATAAACGGCGTCTGCACAAGTCTCTTTAGCTACTTTCCATAGGCCAAAACCCACCTTGGGCATTTGCTTTTGCTGATCAGGCATCTAGATACTCTCGCTTGATAAAATCATGTCTTATATAAGACATAAGTTAAGGGACTGGGATTGGTTTGTCAAATTTACTTTTTGGGGTGTACGACAGCACGACTGTCGTACGCCCATTGCCCTGACTGTCGTAAATCTGCCGTTTTCACCCAAGGGTAAATAACCTTCAATGTGCTGGCTATTAACAAGGAGCATAAAATGAAAGACAATCAAACTATCAACATTAACAGAGATGCCGCTATGAGTCAGGTCAGCATGAAAAATGGCTACTGGTTTTACTTCGATCATCAAGGCAATGACATTTCTATGCACGGCTCAGCGTGGTCAGGCAAAGAAACCATGTACGTTAACAATCATCCTGTATCGATTAAACACAAGTTATTTGGTCGACTCAGTCAACACTATTTCACTGTCGGTGAGATCCAGTATCGTGCAGAGGTGTATTTGGCTAAGTTTGCCACGGGGGAAGTGCAGGTAAGTTTGTATGCCAACGATGTATTAGTGGCAAAAGAGAGTAAAGCTTACCTGCCCAACGCTAAGAAAACATCCATTTGGGTGATCATTCTCGCAGCGCTTTTAGGCGCCGTGGTGGGCTACAGCTCTGTGAGCCTTATTATGAAATTTTGGGCATAAACAGCCATGGAGTTACGCGGCGACATCGTTAAGTCACTGAGACTTTCGAAGCAGTGGACGCAACAGCAGCTGTCAGAGGTGTGTGATGTCAACTTGCGCACCATTCAGCGTGTTGAAAACCAAGGTAGCGCCTCGCTGGAGACCATCATGGCCTTGTGTGTGGCCTTTGAAGTGAAACGCGAGGTGTTGTTTGCTGTGCCCAAACCTGAAGAAAAAACGCTACAACCTGTGCCCAACCCGCGACTGCATTTTGTGATCTTTGCGGGTGGGGCAGTGGTGGGTGCGTTAGCCACGCTACTGCTGAGTGTGCTATTGAGCGCTTAATACTTGCGCATTAACGCACTTAAGACCAAAAAATAGACAAAACAATGGCGATGGTCAGGGCAAAACTGAACAGCACACTGTAAACGGTGTTCAGAATGACAAATTTTGCCAAAGTTTTGCGCCAACCTTGTTGGTAGTAGTGTTTTTGGCTGAGAAATAGATACAGGAGCATATACAAAATCAGTCCAAAACTGCTGATGCGTAGGGCGCTTACTAGCCAAGTGAGATCACTTATTTTGCTTGCCATGGTGTTGAGTAGGGCAAGTATTATTAAGCTGTGCAGCAAAAAACTATGGGTATGCAGGCAATAAATTAAATGTTCTAAGTAGTAACGCTGACGTCGCAGATACAGTAACTTCATGAGCAAGGCAAACACCGGTAATAATAAAAACATCATCTGCGGAGCGAGTGAGAAAAATTTAGCAATGGCTAACTCTGGTCGCTCCTGCAGATTTGCCATTTTGGCGTTGAGTTTGGTTTCTAATTCGTCAATAAACGTTGCGTCTTCGGCACTTTTTTGGGGAGAAGCGCTAACACTGAGAATGGTTTTTTCCTCAGTTTTTTCAGTTTGAGGCGTGCCGAACTTTACGCCGACAAAGTCTTGGTTTTGTTGAAAATGTAGCTCATCCGTCGAGACCAACTGTGAAAATAATAATCCAGCAATAATTGAGGTAAACAAATACAAACGCAACGCCGGCACATAAGGCACACGGTGACCTTGCACATAGTTTCGTGTCAACCTGCCTGGTTTAAACCATAGGGGCATTAATGTTCGCCAGATGCGTGCATCCCAATTGCTAAATTCACCAAAAAACTCGCCTACCGAGCTAAATACATTCCGCAAAATATTGCGTTTTTCTTGACCACATTGATGGCAATACAGCCCCTGCAACTGGGTATAACAGTTATCACATTGTGACGCTGGTACTAATAACTCTGAATGCATGTGTTCTAATCCGTTTGTGTATAAAAACGTCAGCTATGGCCGTCGATAGTGAACATGATATAGCTATTATTCCCTATAAAACAATGGTTTAGTCTTAATGTGAAAGCAAGAATTCTGTAAATCAGGAGGCGTATACGATTTTGGTTGGATATTATGGTAGACAGAGATTGGTAACAAAAAAAGAAGGGGCAAACATGCGCGATGACTGCCCCTTTTGTTTAAGCCGGGTTATGACTATTTATTTTTTATGTCTAGCGCGTAACACCCCTACTACATCACTGAGGGTAAGATCACTGGCTTGCAGCAAGACAATTAAGTGATAGAGCAGATCAGCACTCTCGTTTTTAAGCTCATTTAAGTCTTTAACCGTGGCCGCTAGGGCGGTTTCTACGCCTTCTTCACCGACTTTTTGCGCGATACGTTTGATGCCTTTAGCATACAAACTGGCGGTATAACTCGAATCTGGATCTGCCCCTTTGCGCGATGCAATGATTTGCTCTAGTTCACCAATAAAGCTTAAATCAGCTGATTGGCTGGCCGACCAGCAGGTTTCAGACCCCGTATGGCAGGTGGGGCCATTGGGATGAGCTAAGACTAAAATTGAATCGGCGTCGCAATCTGCGCTGATTTCGACAAGTGTCAGTGTATGATTTGAGGTTTCGCCCTTGGTCCATAAACGTTGTTTAGAACGACTAAAAAAGGTGACTTTGCCACTATCAAGGGTTTTTAATACCGCTTCTGCATTCATAAAACCTTGCATCAGCACTTTGCCACTTACGGCATGTTGCACAATACAAGGCAGCAGCTCGTCCATTTTGTGCCAAGCCAATTCACTTACATTATCTTTATTAATTAACATCTTAATCTCTTATGGCTATGTGCTCGGCACGTAAAAAGGCTTTTAACTCAGCAATGGGAATAATGCCTTTGTGAAACACAGAGGCGGCTAACGCGCCGTCTACGTCAGCTTGCATAAACACATCTTTAAAATGTTGCATGGCGCCAGCACCACCTGAGGCAATTAACGGCACTTTACATGTTTGGCGAATAGCCGCCAGTTGGCTCAGGTCATAACCTTGACGCACGCCATCTTGATTCATGCAATTAAGCACAATTTCACCGGCACCTCGTTGCTGAACTTCGTTGACCCAGTCGGCGGTTTGCCAGTGGGTTATTTGAGTGCGACTTTCATCGCCGGTATATTGATGTACCTGATAGACACCTGTTTGGGCATTAAAATAACTGTCGATACCCACCACCACACACTGTTGTCCATAGGTATCGTGTAAACGTGTGATCAACGCAGGATCAGCGAGGGCAGGGGAGTTGACTGAAATTTTGTCTGCGCCCATTTCCAGAATGTGCCCCGCTTGTTCAACGGTTTTAATGCCGCCTGCCACACAAAACGGAATATCAATCACTTGTGCAATACGGCTCACCCAGCTTTTATCCACCACCCGTTGATCACTGGATGCGGTGATATCATAAAACACCAGTTCATCCGCGCCTTCTTCGGCATAACGCTTGGCTAAAGGTACAATGTCACCGATGATTTCATGGTTGCGAAACTGCACACCCTTGACCACTTTGCCATCTTTAACATCTAAACAGGGGATAATACGTCTTGCTAACATTGTCTTCCTTCATTCATGTATGTGTGCAACGTGCGGCGAGCAACGTGCAACGTGAACACGCTGCGTGCGGCGAGCTAAACGCTAATACCAAGCTTCACTCGCTTTTTACTTGCCGCTCGCCGCTTAAATTTTTGTCAACCAGCCATGGTTATCTGGGGCTTTGCCCCATTGAATATCGTTCAAGGCTTGACGTAACTTTTGTGTTGTTGGGCCAGCCTCACCTGAACCGACACGATGTTCTTGGTTATGATGAATAAAAGTACCAATGGGGGTTAATACTGCAGCGGTGCCAGACAATGCCGCCTCAACACCGGGTTTCGCGGCGCGCTCTAAGAGTTCAGTTACGGTCAAATTCCGTTCACTGACTTGCATGCCTAAATCTTTGGCTAGGGTTAGGATAGAGTCGCGGGTAACACCATGTAAAAAGCTTGAATCCAGCGCCTTGGTAATAATTTCGTTACCGTCTATCAATAAGAAGTTGGCCGCGCCGGTTTCTTGTACATCGCCATTGGGACAGAACAAAATCTGGTCTGCTTGTACCTCTGCCTTGGCTTTTAAAATCGGCCCAAGGGCGCTGGCATAGTTACCACCGCTTTTGATCATGCCCATATGTGGTGCACAGCGCATACCCGTTTCGTCTAATAAAATACGTAGGGGTTTGGCGCCACCGGAGAAGTAGTCGCCAACTGGCGATAACAATACATACGACATCGACGTGAGTGAGGGACTGGCCGCTTTGCCAATCGACCCTTCTGTACCAATGTGCGTAGGACGAATATACATGGAGCCCGGTGGCTCTGGCACATCAGCCGCATAATGGGCAACAACATCAAGGATCATGTTTTCTACTTGTGTTTCATCAATCGCCGGCAAAGATAGAAAACGGCTACTTTGGGCAAAACGTTGAATATTTTTGTCCATGCGAAATACATGAATACTGCCATCGGCATGGCGAAACGCTTTGAGGCCTTCAAAACAGGTGCTCGAATAATGCAAAACATGGGCACCGGGATGCATGGTGATGCTATTGGAGGGAACCATCTCTGCTGGCTTCCACTGTGCGTTTTCGAAGCTTGTTGATGCCATTAAGGGCATAAATACTGTACCAAAGGCCGCCATGTTGTGTATTCCTATGTTGTAAACTTTTGCACTGCTGGGTTGAATAGTTATCAGCAATGTGGCTAAAGATTGAGATTATTCAGCAAGCGTCAATGCGCTGCAATCCTCTCATGGTTTTTTACGTTGTCGCTGTTGTATACAAGGCTAAACAGCCGCTAATTTTGCCAACAAGCAATGGCTTGCTCCAGGGTGAATTTTCCTTCCAGTAGTGCGCGACCCAAAATGACGCCACTGACCCCCGTTGGTTTAAGGGCGTCGATGTCAGCTAATTGACCTATGCCCCCCGAGGCCTGCCAGCCCACCGTGGGAAAACGTGCACAGAGTTCAGTATACAACTGATGATTAGCGCCCTGTAAGGTGCCGTCGCGGCTGATGTCGGTGCACAATACATGTTTAGCGCCCACGGCTAAAAAGTCGTCTAACAGCGCTTCAATGGCAACCTCAGAATTTTTCTGCCAACCATGGGTGGCAATAAACTTGTTGCCGGCGGGGTCGATGTTGATGTCTAAAGCCAAGACAATCGCTTCGCTACCGTAGTGTTGCACCCATCCTTTCACTAATGCAGGTTGCTGTACCGCCAAGGAGCCAATCACCACCCGTTTTACGCCGATTTCCAGTAATTGTGCTACATCCCGCTCAGAGCGAATGCCACCACCGGCTTGAAAGTCCATGCGTTTTGTTGCCACCATGCGCTGAATCAAATCAAGCTGGCGTTGACTGGTATCTTTTGCCCCAGTCAAATCAACAATGTGTAACCACGTTGCCCCTTGATTTGCGTAGTCATGCACCACATCAATAGGATTGAGTTGGTATTCGGTTTTTTGTGCGTAGTCACCTTGGTAGAGGCGAACAACAGAGCCGTCAATTAAATCTATGGCGGGAATGATCATGCTTATAACTCGATAAAGTTTTGTAATAACTGGGCACCCGCGTCACTCGAACGTTCGGGGTGAAATTGCACACCGTAAAAATTATCTTTGTGCAGCGCCGCCGAAAAAGCCATGCCGTATTGGCAACTCGCCAAGGTGTATTGGCTGATGGCAACCGCAAAACTGTGCACAAAATAAAAATACGTGCCGTTGGGAATGCCCTTAAATAGGCTTAGGCTGTCCAGCGGTGTCACCGTGTTCCAGCCCATGTGAGGTAAACGCAACTCACCTACTTGCATGCGTTTTACCTCACCCGGGATGAGGTTTAAGCAAGGGGTGAAGTCTTGTAAACTCTCAGCTGATTTTTCCACCATGAGTTGCATGCCTAAGCAAATGCCTAATACCGGCTGAGTTAAGCCTTGAATACAGGTCACTAAATGCTTGTGTTCAATGCTCGCCATGGCGGCATTGGCACTGCCGACACCGGGCAAAAATACCTTATCAGCGCCCTGAATAATCTCGGTATTATCACTCACTGTGACCTTAACACCGAGGCGTTCCACGGCAAATTTCACCGAAGAAATATTGGCGCAACCGGTGTTCACAATCACGATATTTTGCATGGCCATGACTTACAGCGCTCCTTTACTGCTTGGCAAGGTATCACCTTGTTTGTGAATGGCTTGACGCAGGGCGCGGCCAAATACCTTAAACAAGCTTTCTACCTGATGATGGGCATTGCCTTCAGTGGTACTCAAGTGCAGCGACAATCCCATGGCTTGGGCAATGGAATAAAAAAAATGCGGCACCATCTCGGTGGCCAATTCGCCTACGTGTTCACGGGTAAAACGTGCGTCAAATTTGAGGTGTGGACGATTAGAAATGTCCATAATGCATTCGGCTCGACATTCATCCATGGGCAAGGCAAAACCAAAGCGCCCAATACCACGCTTGTCACCCAAGGCTTTTTTTAAGGACTCACCCAAGGCTAAGGCGGTGTCTTCCACACTGTGGTGATCATCGATGTGCAAGTCACCATCGGTTTTAAGTTTCAGTTCGAAGCCCCCATGGGTAGCAATCTGATCCAGCATGTGGTCAAAAAATCCCAAACCAGTATGAATAGAAGATTTTGCCGAAGAATCGAGATTTACGGTCACTTCAATATTGGTTTCTGAGGTCTTTCGCACCACGCTGGCAATGCGTGCTGAGTTTAATAACTGTTTTTGGATGGCCAACCAATTGTAACTGAGGCGGTCGTAACGGATGCCCACGATGCCCATATTACTCGCCAGTTGCAAGTCGGTTTCCCGATCACCAATGACGTAGGAACGGCTAAAATCCACTTTACCCTGTTGCAGGTAGTCTTTAACTAAACCTAAATTGGGTTTGCGACAACTGCAGTTGTCTGCGGCAAAGTGTGGGCAGATTAAGACTTCATCAAATTTAACGCCTTGGCTGGCAAAAAGCGCCATCATCATGTTGTGCGGTGCATCAAAATCGGCTTGTGGAAAGCTGTTGGTGCCCAGACCATCTTGATTGCTCACCATCACTAGACGAAACCCAGCTTGCTGTAATTTGAGTAATACTGGGATGACGTCGGGCTCGAAGACTAATTTTTCGAGGCTATCAAGTTGTTTATCGATGGCGGGCTCTTCAACCAAGGTACCATCACGGTCAATAAAAAGTATCGGCATTTGACTCATGGTTATTGTCCTGCTCTTTGAAAAAATTGACCTATCAGATCAAGTAACTGTTGATTTTGTTCAGCATCACCCACGGTAATCCGCAGACAATTATTAAGATTGCGTTGTTTACTTTGGTCGCGAATAAACACCTTAGCGCTTACCAGAAAATCCATCAGGCCTTGTTTTTGGGCGCAGCGAAATAAAATAAAATTAGCCTTGTCATCACCCACTAACTCAATGTCGGCAAAGCAGTTTAATGCCTGTTTTAAACGCTGCTTCTGCTGGGCTATCTGGCTAACTTGCCCATTCATCAACGCTAAGCCTTTGTCACTCAGGGCCTGACTGGCAATTTGTGCCACGGGCTCTGGCAGCGGATAAGGGGCAATGACCTTTAATAAGGTATGAATAATGACGTCGTTTGCGAGGGTAAATCCACAGCGAATACCAGCCAACGCGAAGGCCTTAGACAGCGTGCGTAATATCACTAAATTTGGATAATTAACCAGCTGCGGCGCAAAACTGCTGGTTGCATCAAATTCAATATAAGCTTCGTCCACCACCACTAATGCCGAGTCAGCGAAATGCTCAAGCACCGCCTTAATTTGCTGTGCAGCGACGCTGGTGCCCGTTGGATTATTGGGCGAGCAGATAAACACCAAATTGACCTTGTCTTTGAGGGCTTTGATGGCATCCAAATCCAAGGAGAAATCCGCTAATAATGGGGCGGTTTCTACGCCAACATTACAGGTTTGCGCACTAATGGCATACATACCGTAAGTGGGGGGACAGATTAAAATCCGGTCTTGTCCCGGGGTACAGAAAGCGCGGATCAATAACTCGATGCCTTCATCCGCCCCGCGACTAACCAATAGTTGTTTGTTATTGACCCCAGCATAGGCGGCATAAGCTTTGATAACACTGGCCGGCTGGCAATCTGGATAACGGTTGAGGCGCGCACAATCTAACGCATAGTCATTGGCAAAGGGGGACTCATTAGCGTTGAGCCACACGGGTACTTGCGCTGTGGCACCGTTATCACTGGCAGCAAACAAGCGCCGTGCCGACTCGTAAGGTACTAAGGCTTTGAGGTTGGCACAGACTAATTTGTCAACTAACTGTTGGCTACTGAGCATTAGGCTTGCTCTCCTTGTTGTAAACGTAGGGCTACAGCCTGACGGTGAGCGTCTAAGCCCTCAGCGTCGGCCAGATCCATAATGGCTGCGCCAATCGTTTGTAAACCTTGATAGCTGAGTTCTTGCACCGTATAGCGGCGCATAAAATCCGCCAAACCCAAACTCGAATAATTGCGTGCATACCCATAGGTAGGCAGTACGTGATTGGTGCCACTGGCGTAGTCTCCGGCTGATTCGGGTGACCACTTGCCAACAAAAATCGACCCAGCGTTGGTCAGATGAGGCAGGGCAGAACGTGCGTCGTCAGTTTGTACGATCAAATGTTCTGGTGCATAAGCATTGCTCACCGCAAATGCCTGCTCCAGTGATTCAGTGAGAATATAGCGGCTATGTTGCACGGCCTGGCTGGCAATGCTCTGACGGCTTAGGGTGCTCAATTGACGTGTTACTTCGTTTTTCACTGCGTCGATTAAACTGGCACTGTCTGATACCAATACTGCTTGTGAGTCAGCGCCATGTTCGGCTTGTGAGAGTAAATCAGCGGCAACAAAAACCGGATTGGCCTTAGCGTCAGCAATCACCAATACCTCAGAAGGGCCGGCTGGCATATCAATGGCAGGTCCGGCTGGGATGCGGCTAACCTGCTGTTTCGCTTCAGTCACATAACTATTGCCTGGACCAAAAATCTTATCGACCTTTTGAATACTTTGCGTGCCTAGGGCTAGAGCGGCAATGGCTTGTGCACCCCCCACCAAATAAATTTCATCAATGCCACACAACGAGGCGGCATAACGAATTTCGATAGCTATCTCTCCCTGCTTATTCGGTGGCGTGCACAATACTTTGCGTTGACATCCCGCCACTTGCGCACTCACACCTAGCATTAACACAGTTGAGGGCAGAGGTGCCGTGCCACCGGGAATGTATAAGCCAACCGCAGCCAGTGGCGCATGTTTGAGTTCACACAACACGCCGGGGGCGGTTTCTACTTTAACGTCTTGTGGATACTGAGCTTGATGAAAGGCCTTAATATTTTGATAGGCTTGGTCAATGGCTTGTTTGACCTTTGGCTTAAGCTGACTTGCCAGATCTTGCATGGCGCTGGCAGGCAGGGTTAAATCAGCCAACTGAATACCATCAAAGCGTGCAGTGAGACTCAATAAAGCTGCATCACCTTGTTCGCGTACTTGTTGAATGATCGCAGACACACCTTGGCTAAGTGCTGCAGAATCAGCCATAGCCGGACGACTCAATAGCTGCTGGCGTTGCTCTGCATTTAAAGATGACCACGTTTGCATGTTACATCAACTCCTAATTCATCATCTTTTCAATGGGCATCACCAGGATAGAGCTGCAACCCAAGGCTTTGAGTTTTTCCATGGTTTCCCAAAACAAATTCTCAGGGCTCACTACGTGTATCGCTACCGTTTGGTCGTTACCTGCTAGCGGCAGTACGGTTGGGTTTTCCGAGCCAGGTAACAGGGTTTTCACCTGTTCCAGATATGCCTTTGGCGCGTGCAACATAATGTACTTACTTTCTTTGGCTTGGATCACCCCGTCAATACGCGGCAGCAATTTATTGATCAGGGCTTGTTTACTTGCTGGCAATTCAGCGGCACGTTGAATGAATACCGCCTTGGAGCGGAAAATCACGTCTTCTTCGTGCAAACCATTGGCTTCAAGCGTTGCGCCAGTGGAGACCAAATCACAAATGGCATCAGCTACACCGGCACGCGGCGCGACTTCCACAGAGCCAGTTAACATCACAGCTTGGGCATTAACCTTATTCTCTTTAAAAAAACGTTCTAACAAAAAGGGATAGGTGGTGGCGACTTTTTTACCAGCCAATGATTGCACACCTTGGTAATCAAACTCATTGGGTACCGCAATGGATAAACGGCAGCCGCCGTAATCCAGACGACGTAACTCGATATAGTTGTGTTGTTTACCGGCTGCCTGGCGTTCAAGCATTTTTTCTTCTAATTCGTTTTCGCCGATAAAACCCAGATCCACCACGCCGTCCATGACCAGACCGGGAATATCATCATCACGCACCAACAACAAATCAATGGGCTGATTAGTGGAATGAGCAATCAACAAACGATCGCGGATCTGCAACTTAATCCCTATGGCTTTTAATAAAGCAATGCTGTCGTCGCTTAAACGTCCTGATTTTTGTACGGCAATGCGAAGTCTATTACTATCACTCATGTTATTTCCCACTTCTTTATATTTTTCAACGGCTTAAAATAAGCGTATTTATCAATTTGGAATTCTCAGCACCATTAATGCAAAAAACCCCCGAAAGTTACCTTCCGAGGGTTGAGAAAATTTTCTGCGCCACTGGAAGGATTTAACTAACCTTCCAGCCTAAACCTGAAAGGTTAAGCTCTATGGTGATGGACAACGCGCAGTGTGTTTTTCATGTTATCTGATCCTATTGTTTGAATTGCGGGACGAATTTCCCTGCCAACTCATTCGAGGCGCATACATTATGCAATTGGTCTTGTTAATGCAAGTCAAAATACCAGCAATACGCAGCTTTTTGCCTCTTAGTTAAAACTAAATCGCCTAAACTGCCTCTAAGCAATAGGAAGTAGCGAAAACATCAACCAGATCAAACAGGCTAAAGTCCATGCGTTTTGTTACGATACAGGGTAAGTCTGATTAATTTATGTACAGTGTCAGTGGAGGGATATCATGAGTAGTGATTTATTATTTTCGATTCTACCGCGCCAAGGCACGGTACCGATTGCCCATGACGAACTCAAAGTAGAGAAAGTCACCAAGGAAAGTGCCCTGCGTGAATTAAACGATAAAGAGCAAGCGTTGCACCTCGAAGAACGTGAAGCCCGTCAGCAACAGCAATCGTTGCCCAAGAAAAAGAAAGAGCAAGACAGCGATTCAGCCGCCGACGATGCTAACCAAGAACAAGCCAACGAAGGCAGTAAACAAGATCCTGAAACACCGGCATTTACACATTTAGATGTTTACGTGTAATTGTTGATTTGGGTGGGTGGATTAAACCTTATTCGTATTTACGCTCTATCGTATTGATGACGCCTGATTGCAGCAATGTGTGTAATTCGGAATCAAAGGCCTGAACAAAAAGTGATTCTGTGGTTTTTTTTGAAAAAGTAAAATGAGTTGCTTCACTTGATATCGTTAACTCAGTTAAGCCAATTACATGACTTAAGCCCATTTGTTTCAGTTCTGCTAAACCGGTATGTTTATCAGCAATAACGCCGTCAATTCTTTTTAGTTGCAACATTCTCCACAGTGCTTTTCGGTGAGAGTTAGTTTCGATTAACGACGAAAAGGTGGGTTGTGTCATCAGCGCATCAAACTCAAGCCCGTAAGACACGTTTATTTGTGTACCAATTCTGAGCTGATACTTCTGAATATCGCCTAACGACTTCACAGGATATTTGCGTAAATCGTCGTTACGCAGAAACAATATATTAAGAGAATGAAATTCAATTTGTGAGTACCAAGCAAAGTCTTGCCTTTCGTCTCTTAAATAGGCATTGAATACAACATCTATGCGGCCCTCCTTTAGCTCAACTAATGCTCTTGCCCAAGGCAATTCGACAAAACGCAATTGGCAATTGAGTTTAGCAAATACCAAGGAGACAATTTCCACACTGGAACCGGTGGGTTGACGGTCAGTTGCTTGGCGTTTAAAGCTGTAGGGGTAGTCATCAGACCAACTCATGGTTTTAGTGCACTCAGCACTGGCGCCAAAGGCGCTAAAAAATAACGAAATGCAAAATAGCAGGCCAAGTTTTGTTGAAATAGCCATCATAAAGTAGGGCGCGTGGTGAAAAATCATTTTCTGCCAACCATTGTATCAGCATCGGTCGATAGGAATAGATTAGTGTAAATAAAAAATAAGGGTAAACTCGGGGTAACTCACCCTGATTCGCCACATTTTGCCAGCAGCTGTCATGAGGCCTGAGGACTACAACGCTGGAAAATTCTTAGGTCTCTAACTTAACACTCAGATCAAAACCATATTGTCACTTTCCAATGATGGGTGAAACAGCGCATCCAATAGTGGTGCTTCACAACGGGTGTTTGAACGATAGACCTCAACGTAGCTTGACCTCCCATACAACATTGGTTAGCTTGAAATGATGTTCCATTTAACGTTTTGGTTGGGTTGCATGAAAAAAAGTTATCGTGTGTTACTGCATGGCTTAGTGTTAGCTTGTAGTGCCTTAATCAATCAAGCTTACGCGGCTGAACCGCCCTATGGCTACAATGCCGAACTGGCGAAACAATTGGGTGCCGATGACTACGGGATGAAAAGTTATATTTTTGTCACCTTGCTCACAGGTGAAGCCGATGCCCGCATTACTGACCAAGCAGAACGAACACGTTTATTTGCCGGGCATTTTGCCAATATGGGTAAGTTAGCGGATGAGGGCCATCTGGTTTTAGCCGGTCCATTTGTGGACGCCAAGCCAAAACGCGGATTGTTTATTCTCAACACTGAGTCAATGGAAGAAGCCCGCCAATGGGTTATGGCTGATCCCGCTGTTCAGGCTGGAATATTTACCTTTGAGCTCAGTAAATACTATGGCTCAGCGGCATTAATGCAGGTCAAAGCGATTCATCAGACAATCCAAAAAAACGCAGTGGAGTAAAACATCCGTCTGAGCAAAATCAGACTGCTTGTACATCGCCACTCTTGTAATTTGTCACTCTTGTACATCGTCACTTTTGCACATCGTCACTCACGGGCAATAAAACGTAATAAAGTGCAATAAAAAGTGCAATAAATAGCAGGGTTATCAAGCGCCAGCCGGCGCCTGCCAGAGTTCTACTTTATTGCCTTCAGGATCAATGACCCAGCCGAATTTGCCAAAGTCAGACTCTTCAACTTTGTCGACCACATTGCAGCCTTCTTCTCGCAGTAAGGCCAACACCACATGTAGATCATCTACCCGATAATTGATCATGAAACTCGCGGTGCTGGGGGCAAAATAATCGCTATCTGCTTTAAATGGACACCACACCGTGCTGCCTATGCCCTTGGGGTTTGCTTCATTCACCCAACTAAAAGACGTGCCACCCCAGTCATCAACCGCTATGCCTAAGTGTTTTTTGTACCATTGTCCTAGGGCTTTGGGGTCTTGCGCTTTAAAAAATATCCCACCTATTCCTGTTACACGTTTCATGTGGTTTTCCTTATTTTGTCTGGCGTATTTTTACAGGCAGGGCGTGCCAGCCCCATGTATTAATGGCGATCGAGCTTAGCGCAAAAGGGCTAAAAAACAAAAGAGGCTTGAGGCAGAAGGTGGATAAACTACCAAAGGCAGTTTATCCACGGCAGGGAGGCACTTAATCTTTGGCAAAAAACTCGGCACGCAGGGCAGGTTCTTGCTTGAACCGGCCGCCTAGGGCACTGGTTTTGGTGTTAGAGCTATGGTCGCGGATGCCCCGAGCTTTTACACAGTAGTGCGTGGCGTTGATGGTTACGGCCACGTCCTCTGTGCCCACTATGGTTTGCAGTGCCACTAACACTTGCTGGGTTAGGCGCTCTTGCACCTGCGGGCGTTGGGCAAAAAAATCAACGATGCGATTAATTTTCGATAAGCCCAAGACCCGCTCTTTAGGGATGTAAGCAACGGTTGCCACGCCATCAATGGTCACAAAATGGTGTTCGCAGGTACTGGTTAAACTGATATCACTGACTTTAACCATTTCTTCGGTTTGCATTTTATTGTCGATGGCGGTGACTTTGGGAAAATGGCGGTAATCTAAACCAGCAAAGATCTCGTCAACATACATTTTTGCGATACGCGTGGGGGTATCACTCAAGCTATCGTCATTGAGATCTAAACCGAGGGTTTGCATAATGTGTAACATTGACGCTTGGATACGGGCGCGTTTTTCTGCATCACTCAAACCATTTTCCACCATCGGTGTTTCAAGGCCATGTTTAATTAGGGCCTCACGCACGGCAAGTGCTTGGTCTGACAAGGTGTTGTGTACTGACACCACTTTGGTTTTTAACATGCATACTTCCTTTGAAAGCGGACTGATAAGGTCAAATTTATGTTGGTCTGTACCTAGCATTCAACGTTTACATTTAACAACCCACCAAGCTCATTAAACAGATGTGTCGTTTTTATGACATAGTGTGATCATAGTGACATCAGAAACGTAAGCAAGGGCAATTCGGATTACTTTATGCAAAAAAGAGAGAATAGATTTGGCAATCTTAGATAAAAACAGCAATCCAGTGATCATCACCGGTGGCGCACAACGTTTGGGTTTGGCGATAGCTCAGCATCTGAATCGTAATGGATACAAGGTATTAGTTACCTATCGTACTCACCGCGACTCCCTCAGTGACTTGCATGCACAGGGCATTGATAGCATGCAGGCTGACTTTTCTAGCGCAAGTAGTGTAACGGCATTTTGCCATGAAATTAGCCAGCGTTTTAGTAGTGTGCGCGCGCTTATCCACAATGCGTCCGAATGGTTGGCTGAAAGTGAGGAGAGTGATCCAGCTGTTTTATTTGCGCAGATGATGCAAATTCATGCCAGTGCGCCCTATCAAATCAATCTAGCCTTGCAGCCCTTGTTGCTCGCCAGCCCTGAGGTCAGTGACATTATCCATATGACCGATTATTTGCAGGATAAAGGTAGTCGTAAACATATTGCCTATGCGGCAAGTAAAGCAGCTCTGCATAATTTGACCCTGTCTTTTTCTGCCATGTTGGCGCCGAAAGTGAAGGTGAATAGCCTTGCCCCAAGCTTGTTGATGTTCAATGACGATGACACTGAGGCATATCGGCAAAAAACCTTAAAGAAGTCTTTATTGCAAATTTGTCCCGGTGCACAAGAGGCGGCCAAAGCGGTGGCCTATTTACTCGACAGTGAGTACATCACTGGCCGCACTGTGCATTTAGATGGTGGTAGGCATTTGGCCTAATCAGCACACTTGGCCCTGAACTTACCTAGGCCTTATGCCCATGAATTAAGCAAGATGATGCATAAGGAGCTTGGCACAAGGAGCTTGGCACAAGGCAAAAACAGACAAGTGTGTGTTTAAATCAACCCCAACTCAATGGCTTTTAGGGCAGCCCTAGTGCGATCTCTTACTTGTAGTTTAGCGAGAATGGCAGAGGTTATGTTGCGGATGCGACCCACGGATTTGTGCAAGGCGTCGGCAATTTCGTTACCGGAGTAACCGGCTGCGATAAGGTGCAGCACTTGCAACTCACCCTTGGTAAGGGGTTCATAAAGCTGCTGGAGCGTGCTTTTATCAAAAGATTTATTTGGGTTGTTTTGCTGCACTGCTTCGCGATAGGTGTTCATCGGATACGTTACAGCCGGTTGCACCCAAAGTTCACCTGCTGCCACGGCTTCCACTGCAGCGATTAACATGGGTAGGCTCACATCCTTGCGCAGATAACCTTTAGCGCCAGCCTTCATACATGACAACACCAACTCGTGCTCATCAAAGGTGGTCAACATCAACGTTGGGATCACAATATTGGCTTTTTGTAAGGCATGCAAAACTTGAATACCATCCATTTTAGGCATCCGAATATCCAGCAATAAAATATCTGGCTGATGGCTTTTAATGGTATCTAACACCGCCGTGCCATCACTTAATTGCGCAATCACATGCAGATGGGGGCGTAACTCCAACAAGCCACAAATGCCCATGCGCACCAGGTTTTGATCATCTACCAATAAAATTTTGATCGGGGTTAACAGCGCTGAGCTTGCAATTTGCATGTGCGTTTCCTATGCCAAGTCTGCAGGGATAACGACGTTGAGGGAAAAGCCAAGTTGGCTCATGGCGTAATGTAATTTGCCATCTAACTTGCTCACTCGTTCAGCCATGCCAGTCAGGCCATTGCCGGCATTAATTGGATTAACTTGCTTACCGTTGTCTGTCACCGTATGCACGATGTCGTCACCGCATTGCTGTAATTTAAGTGTGCAATGGTCGGCATTGGAGTGGCGCATAATATTGGTGATGGATTCCTGTGCGCAGCGAAACAATACCTCAGCTTGTCTGGCACTGAGCTGAGTCTCATCGAGATCTACTTGTAGGTCTACCATCAAACCCGGCAAATGATGCGTCAGCGATTGTAATGCTTCACCGAGTTCGATGGCTGAGTCATGGCGAAAATCTGATACCGCCTGACGCACGTCAGAAAGCAACAAATCGCTGATCGCTTTAGCTTGCTGAATGTTTGTGCTGTGTTGGCCGTTTTCAATGTTAGTGGCAATTTCTAACTGCAGTTTAAGGGCAGTGAGTTTATGACCAAGGGCATCATGTAAATCGCGAGAAATGCGTAAACGTTCTTCGCGGCGGCTGGCAGCACTGAGTAGGGTTTGAGTCGCTTGCAACTCTCGAATCAGTTGATTAGATTTTTCTACCTCTTGGCGTTCAGACAACATGCTATAGCTGAACAACAGCACTAAACAATTGAAGACCATATACAGTAATTTAGTTTCTAGGCTAAAACTGCAGGTAATAAAATATTCCGCGGTTGCAAACACCGCTGGACCAATAATAGCCAAACTCCAGGCGTAGGATGGGCGCAGAACGGGGGCAAATTGGGCAAGTGTTAATACCAATAATATGCCTACCGTCATAAAGAAAAAGTAGTCGACTAGGACAGTAAAACTAAACAAACAGATGATTAAACAAAAAAGCTGATGATGACGTTGCCTTTGCGTGACCTTACGTTTGAGTAAAGTGCGCCGGCAAGACAGCAGGGCAACCAAAAAAAGCCCATACCAAGCCAGTGCAGGTAACAAGGTGGCAACAGACAACGGCGGTAAGTTCGGGTATTCGCCGTTGTGCCACAAAACAATGCTCACCCCAATCACCACGAGCCACGCAAAGACATACAGACTTATTTCAATGAGGTGTTTATGCAAGGTCATAAATATCGGCAAAACAAAAGCCAGAAACGTGGCTCATCTTTGCACACTGCAAGGCTTACTGGAATAGCCAAATGTCACGATTGTCAAAGGCACAGCAAACTTTCTTCAAGGCCTTGTACATCGTGACATTTGCACCCTGCCTGAAGAAATTTGACAGGCTAAGCTTGCCAACAATATCACTACCGAGATGACTCCCATGTTAAACCCCACCTTTATTCAACCTATTATTTTTCGACACGTCCTATATTGTGGCTGTGTATGCGCAGGTTTATTGAGCATGAATCACAGTGCCCAAGCACAAAGCGATGCCAAGCCAGCTACCACAGAGTCTGCATGGCAACTGAGTCTGGGAGGGATCCTGATGGCTGACAGTAAAGCCTGGCGTGGCTACGACACCCAAGTACTGGCTGTGCCCTACATTGATCTTCGCTATGGGAACTGGTTTTTATCCGCAGAACAAGGTTTTGGTTATGGCGTAAGCTGGCACGACGAAGTCAGTGTATACGTAGCCGTGGGTTATCGAGACGATAGCTACGACCAAAACCTTCCTTTTCTCACCACCCTAGAAGAACATGCAGTATTCGACGGGTATGAAGCCCCACGTGGCGAAACCACATTTAATCTGGGTATATCGGGGTATTTTATGTCGCTAGATCTTGCCCAAGACATGTCAGACCAATCTAAAGGGTTGACGGCGACATTTGACCTGAGCTTGCCTGTTTTACGCTATAGAGACACCGTTAATATTGATTTTAGTGTCTCGGCAACATGGCTTGAAATGAGCTATGTAAACAGTGTGTATGGTGTCAGTGCTGCACAACAAAATGTGCTAGTGGGGCGCAATGCTTATGCGGTGACAAAAGACGCAGTGAATTATCAAGTGGGGCTGTCTATGTTGGTATTTATTGACCAACACTGGACCTTAATTAGTCGGATTAGTGCAGAACGCCTGGATGACAACATTGCGCTGAGCCCACTGTTAGATGATAACCGCAATGCTTTGTTTGCAGTGGGCATTGGTTATACGTGGTGACGTATGTCCTGCCTTGCAATGAATGAATAGTTTGCAAAGGCGGGATAGCGTTGGTGGACGCTAGAAAAAAGAGCAGCACCACCTGCATTTCAGCAGTTTATTATTTACACTGACCGCTGATTTTGTTGATTAAGAGAATAACCGTGTTTAGTAAATTGCCGCGCTGGATAGAAGTTGGAGCCTTTGTTTTAGCATTGATTGCTGGCACGGTAAACGCCATTGGTTTGCTGGGATTTGAACATCAATCAGTGTCACATTTATCTGGCACAGCAACATTAGTGGGCACGCAGTTAATCGCTGCGTCGTTTAGTGTGCTGCATTTAATCGGCATATTAGTCAGCTTTTTGGTGGGGGCTGCGTTATCAGGTTGGTTGATCACCGGCAATACACTGCGTTTTGGTCGTGACTATGACACCCTGCTCTTGATTGAGGTTTTTTTATTGCTGGGCGCCAGTGCATTGTTAACCCAAGGGCATGGAGCAGGGCATTTCTTGGCTTCTGCTGCCTGTGGATTACAAAACGCAATGGTCACCACCTACAGCGGGGCGGTCATCCGTACCACGCATGTGACCGGCATTTTTACTGATTTAGATTTGATGTTAGGGGCAGCCTTACGCGGTGACAAATTCGATTCTCGCAAAGCAGGGTTATTTATGTTGATTATCGTCGGCTTTATTTTGGGTGGTACAGTCGGCGCATGGTTTTTTCAGCGTTTTGCGTTTTATGCACTGTTTTTCCCAGCCGGTATTTGTTTGCTGTTGGCCATTAGTTATCGTGTGTTTAAAAGCCTCGCAACCTCAGTTGGCCGCAGGTGAGGGGCGCAATCACGGCGTGGTTGGTCAGTAAACTAACAAACCAAAAAGCCAGCATGTGACGATGTGTTGAGTCACGGCATATGTGAGGCAATAGCCAAGTTTAGCGACGATCAGAATTTTGCTGGTTATTGGTTATATCATTGCAAACAGCACAGTGGATATTTTTGCGATAATTATACAAACGGCGAAGCGCAAATACCGTGATCGCCACCACTGCCCACAAAATACCGAATTCAATGGCGTATTCAAGACTTCTGCCTTTCAGGTATTGCACCCCAGCCAGAACCACAAAAACAATGGGTAGCGCTATGGCATACTGAATAATCCATTTTTTTATTGGCATATCTAATCCACTCATCCGCTAAATTATAAACAAGCTGTCATCACCACAGCGCACTCACACGCTAGTTTATACGCCCGCCCTCTGAATAGACAATATCATCCCTAGTGGATACGTATTTGGGTGGTGCTGTGGCGCTGGTTGTGGCGCTGGTTGTGACGCTTTGATTTAAGCCAGCGCATGCCGAAGCGCCTGCCCACTTGTTTCTGTTGAAAGCCGATAACTTACCATGAAGGCCAAAGCCCTTTACTAGCAACTGGTGATTACGCCAATCGAGATGTTGGGCTAAGCTTGAAACTCGCCGACTAGACTGCAGTGCCATCGCTTTACAGGGCTTTTTTGGTGGGCATCACCACATTCGCAAAAATTAGCCCTGCCACTAGCGACATAAAGATCAAAAACACTTCTTGACCGACATGCTCTGCTTGCACAAAGTCTTGCCCCGATACAAAAGCATTGAGGCCAATGTAGGTTTTGGAGCCGGGCACTAAGACAATGAGTCCGTGCATGGCGACGATACTCGCTGGGGCGTTGGCAATACGAGTGAAGAGGTTGGCGTAAACGCCCAAGGCAAACGCGCCAACAAAGGTGCCTAAACCAAAGTCCATAAAAGATGAACTCCACGTCGTGGCAGAGTAGGCGATAAACGCGGACAACACTGCCCACGGAATATGTTTTAAGCGGGTGCGAAAGATAGCCACTAGGCCAAAACACAATAAAAATACGGCGAGCCACGTGGTCCAATAGGGCATTGATGACGCCAGTTTAAATTCGTTTTCACCAAATAAACTAAAGCCGATACTGATGCCTAAAAATGCCCCAAAATACAATTTAAATAATTGCATAATGGCATCCATGACCCGTGCGGTGCCCGAAACTAAATTGCGTGATGACAGCTCGGCCAAACCCATGGTGAGAGACAAACCGGGCACTAGGATGATCACCGACGATAAGACGATCAAAGGAATATTGATGCCGGGATCAAGGTAACGGCTGATGGCACAAGCCAGCAAACCTGCTGCAAACGACGTGGCCGGTTCCAACATCAGGTTTACGCGTTTTGAAATACCTGCCCACAATGTCCAAAAATAAGCCAATAAGCCGAGGCAACCTGACCACAATACTTCGGGCCAACTGGCGCCCATCAACATGGCAAAGGCACTGGTTGACATAATAAAGGCTATGCCCGTAATTACTTTACCGTAAGGGCTGGGCAAAAGGTTGATCTCATCTAGGCGTTTGTCAGCATCAATAATGTTGATTTCACCACTTAATAATAAGTTCGCTAGCTCGTCGGTGAGAGACAGGGCATTCATGTCCATTTCACCAGGCTGCAAACGGGCTGCGTGGTAATATTCGTCTTCGTGTTTGTCGCTCCAAATCACAAAGGTAATAGATGTGGGGGTAGCAATAAACGAGGCATGCACCCCAAGATAATCGGCCACTTCATTGAGGTAGGCCTCTAAACGAAAAGCAGGTGTGCCGTATTTGTGTAACATTTTGCCCAGTTTAACGATGAACCGTCGGATCTGGATAAACTCAAATTTATTCACCTGTGCTCGCTTGCTTGTTTTTTACAGTGGATCGATAGGATGTGTCGCGGATTGTAGTGGCAGGGGCGGCATTGAGCAATGAAGAATTTTTGCGCTAATCCATTAGATTTTTTGTCATGGTTTCAGTGCTTAATAACATAGCTTACTTACCGTAAAACGCGGTGTGCCGCTTGGTAGTATTGTGACTCACTTTTCCTAGCCTGAGCTTAGTCTGCCGCGAGTCCCCAGCGGGTTTTAATGTTGCGGTACATGCCATTTTTTTCAGGTTTACTAAACCTTGGGTGAGCACTGCAACGATTTCTGCCGAGGTCTTGTGTCCGGTGGCAAACTGCAATTCGTGGGTTAAGGCTGGAATCTCCAATAAGTCTTTTACTTGCAAGGGGTCGAAACCAGCATTTTGTATTTCAAATGGGCTGGTTTCGAAATTCGACAACACCATATCAACCCGTTTGTTAAACAGTAGTCCCCACATTTGTTCCGAATTACTGGCTAATACTAAGTTTGTGCCTTCTTTAAAACCTTTGTTGACTAGGTAGTTGGCTGAACCATAACCGCGCACTGAGCCAAGTCGCAGCGAATAAGCGTCGTCGAGATTGCTGATGACTACATCGGGGCGGTTTTTTAAGGCAATCAAATGGGCTCGTGCTTCATGCACTTTGCCAATCCATTGAAACTGCGGCTCTCGTGCTTCGGTTTTTAAGACAGATAACAGCACAACATTTTCATCGTTACGCGCCATTTCAACTGCTCTGGCCCAGGGTATGATGGCGATATTGGCTTTTACCTTAGTACTGTCGATGAGGGCTTGTGCGAGTTCCACGAGGGCACCACTTTTGTGATTTACTTCGTCTACGATAATCAGTGGTGGTACGGCTTCGCCGACAAAAAGAATCTCCTGCGCCACCACAGTGTTTAAACTTAAATACGCAGTCAGCAGTAGGTAACGCAGGCAACCAAACATGACGCGATGCTTACGCGAAAAGGTCTTGTACATCATGCTCAAACGCCTCGCATAGTAGGGTGGCTTTACACAGCTAACTACTCAGTATTGCTTAGCGCTGCGGCCAATTTATGGCTGGTTAAAATGCTAGGTAAAACCTAAGCCCGCCTGCATCATAAGATCTTTGTTTGTTGCACCACAACGATAATTTTGAACTTATATGCCAGAGGTTACTAAGGAAGGAGGTCAATCCCAAAATTTTTAAGCAACAAGGCAAAAAGCACAAAACAAACGACAGTGAAAACTGCGCTCAAAGCCAAGGCTAACCAAAAGCCAAATTTATGTAACAACAGCGGAAAAACTAAAAACATCGGCAGGGTGGGCACCACATACCAAAAGGTATACCACGCGTGGTTGGCGATCTTCGCTAAGGGTTGTTGCTCAATATACAACCACACCATAGCCAAAATGGTGACTAAGGGCAGCGCAACTATCAATGCGCCAAGTTTGTCGCTTTTTTTGGCTACCTCAGACACAGCTACGATAATGGCGGCGGTGAGGAGATATTTACTGATCAACCAGGTCATAACAGGCCTTATGGGTTAGGGGAAAGCACCAAGCTTATAATGCATTAAATCGTCTGCCAAACTGACCTTACCGGCATAATGTTGTTGAATTATTGCCACGGTCTGTGACTGTACGTTATTGGTTCGGTTCATAAAATGGCTCAGTAATAGCTGTTTCACTTTTGCTTGCTGAGCAATGTTGCCAATTTCAGAAGGCGGCATGTGCAGATTACGTGCAATGGCATTTGTCTGTTCTGGTACTGCGTTGTGCATCACCAGAAGATCCGACTCTTTAGCAAACATAGCCAGTTTGTGCCATTGGTTGCTCATGTCTCCTGAAAAACTGATGAGGCAGCCAGCAAGGTTGACTCGCCAAGCCAATGCAGCAACCGGGCCGTGGTGAACCGCCATTGCACTCACCGAAAGATTGGGTGACAACCTGTGTCGCACAACGTTATCGTGGGTAAGCGGAATATCATGGGCGTGTAAGGTGAACTTTTCGGTATTGTTAGGTACATCCCCAGGTACAGGCAAGTTGTCAGATAAATACGGGTATACGCCCTTGGCACCAAATAAACGTTCAACAAACTCCGTTGTAGACGGCATTAAGGTATTTTTGTCTGGTCCATAGATAGGCAATATTCGCTGGCGATTGCTGAAGTAAGCTCCCTTGATGTAAGCAGGTAAATCACTGCTGTGATCCGCATGTAAGTGGCTGAGCAAGATCACATCAAGATCAGTAAACTGTGCAGTCGACCGACCAAAGTTGACGCTGCTGCCTGGCCCAGCATCAACCAACACCCGTGCTCGATTATTGTGCCAAATAAGGTAGCTAGTCGATGCACGACCATCATCTAACTCTGGCCCGCCAGAGCCCAACACTTGCACGCTGACATTCTGCTCTACACATGAGGCTGCAGCATAGGCTGGCAAACCAACAAAACCCTGCCATAACCAAAAGCTCATCCACCTCAATAATGCAGAAAAAGACATGGACCAGATACCCACTAAGGAATTAGCTCAAAGCGCAATCCAGCATGCTGTTCGAGTCGCTGAATGAGAGTCTCACCAAAGATGGCTGCTGGCGTCCAGAATCCACCGCCTTTTGTCTCTTTATTTATGTCTTGGCAGAGACATAATGCCGCTTGCGCCAGAATTTTAGCGGTTGAACCGTAGCCTGGATCCTGATCCCCTGTCACGCGCGCTTTGATGTGTTGACCTGATGGGCTAATGCCTAAAAAGCGTAAGTCGTAGCTGCCTTCGCGTTGGGCCTGCTCACTGGGGCCTTCTCCTGGTTTAGGTAAAAAAGTACGTGTCATTAACCAACGAGTAGGGGGAATTACGGCGGCCATAGCAAACCCGCCTAAACCTGCCCCAATGCCCATGGCAAGCGTGCTGCCAATGACACCTTGGCCGGTCAACATGGCTTCGTTATAGCTAAATTCTTGGCTGTAAGGTTCAGCCAATAAGGCATTACTTCTCAACACGATACGGGTATTGATCACGGCCATCACAAAGGGTGCCACCCAAGAAGAAAAATCGTCATCATACTGGGGTAGGTTCATGGTTTTTTGGCTAATCCGCGACTGAAATTCCGCTGGGCAAATGGCATAGGGATCAGCAAGGGTGCGGCGTAACTGGCGGTCAAAGGCCACCTCTTTAAAGATATTGGTCATGCTAGCCACGGTGCCGCCAGAGGCCTCACCACGCATGGTTTGCACCCGCATTTTCACGGAAGGACAATATTCCCCCTGTTGCTGTTTGGCGTGTTGTTGCAAAAAATACACACCGAGATCAGAAGGTACCGAGTCAAAGCCGCAACAGTTGACGATGCGCGCCCCAGTGATTTTCGCCACGTGCTCATAACGCGCCAACATCTTGGCGATCCACTGCACTTCACCGGTTAAATCGCAATAGTCTGTGCCTTGGCTTACGCAAGTTTTTACTAATAACTCGCCGAATAAAGCGTAGGGCCCGACGGTTGATACTACCACCTTGCTGCGTTGACACATGGCTTGTAATTGCATTTCATCGTCTGCGTTTGCCACGATGACCTCGAGCTCTTGCAAGCCAAGTTCAGCTTTAAGTGCACTTAATTTAGCCGCAGAACGTCCGGCAATGGCCCAAGAAAAAACCAGCCCTTGCTCTTCTTGCAAGTGTTGCAGGTGGCGACAGAGAATTTGCCCCACAAAACTGCTTGCACCAAAAATTACTAAATCAAACTGTGGCATAAATCAGACCTGCTTATTTTTTGTCATTCATAAAGATTATGTCATAAAGGCCGAATAACACCTAATATCGACAGCAATACACAAAGAGGAGCTATACAAATAATGGAAAAATTGCCAAATCAGATCACTGAAATTTGGGTCAATCGACACAATCTTGCCCAAACCAAAACCTTGGCCATTGCTTTTGATGCCAAACAATTACAGACAGATGAAGTGTTGTTGCAGGTAGATTCATTTGGTTTGTCAGCCAACAACATCACCTACGCCCTATTTGGTGAGAAAATGGCGTATTGGGGCTTTTTCCCCGCCGCCGAAGGCTGGGATATTGTGCCAGTGTGGGGTTTTGCTACGGTTGTTGCATCTAAGCATGCTGAGGTGAAAGTGGGAGAAAGGGTATTTGGTTATTTGCCCATGGCCTCCCATTTAGTCATGCAGGCGGGCAAAAACACCAGCCATGGTTTTTACGATATACATGCAAAACGCAAGAGTATTTCGCCGGTATATGATTACTATCAAAGAACGGCTGTCGATCCCGGTTACCGCGCAGACAAAGAGGCGTGGCAACTTAATTTTCGTCCACTGTTTTTAACCTCGTTTGTGCTCGATGACTACGTGGGAGAAACTTTGCAACAGATGGGCGCACAAGGTACATCGCTTGGCCAAATTGTGCTTACCAGCGCATCCAGTAAAACGGCCTACGGCGCAGCCCACTTATTAATGAAACATCGCGCTGAGCGAGGTTTAGACTATCAAGTTGTCGGTTTAACTTCGCCCAGTAATGTGGCGTTTACCAAACAGCTAGGCTGTTATGATGAGGTATTAGCCTATCCTGATACCACACAGTTATCAGCCAACAGCGGAACTTGGGTACTAGACTTCTCTGGCAACAAAACATTGCTGCTGCATTTGCAACAAAGTTTGCAGGCAAAACTGTTATTAATTGGTTCAACGGATGTTGATGCACAACATGACAAACCTGAGGGGCAATTACACAGTGAGTTTTTCTTTGCGCCAAGTCAGGTTAAAAAACGTAGCGCAGAATGGGGGCAAGAAGGCTTTGCCCTGCGCTATGCCAAGGCTTGGCAGGGCTTTAATCAGTTGATAGAACAGCATATTTCCGAGGCAAGTTACACTGGGGCAGATGCTATCGAAGCCATGTACAAAACAGCCCTAGCCGGCGAACTCAATATCGCCCAAATAAATACGCTAAAATTCTGAATTTAATAAACTTTTAGCCAAATGTCAGCATTACAAATTGTAGTAAATTCGTGACATTTGGCTATTGCTCGTTTACTAGCCAACAGTGAATGCTACGGTCATCTTTTGACCGACTCTCACTTTCTCTATGAAGTTAAAACACAAATTTGTGTTGCTACTGCTCGCACTGTTGTATACCACCACTATGCTGGTGACTTTTAGTCATTATTAGCCCAGCACCATGGTGATTAAAGATACAAACATCCTGCTGAATACCGGTTTGCAACGTTCTCTACCTGTTAGGGAGCAAATTGTGTTACCCGTGGTGATTAGTTCAAGTCAATATGCAGCGTTGGCAAGGTAGCGGTGATGCATATTCATCATTTCCACAACAGCCTGTTGGGTTTTGCTGATACCAAGAGTTTGGCTGAGATCACCGCATTGTGCAGACATCTGAGCAACTCGATGGGTTTTGATGCATTCATTTATGCCCTGCGCACACCAAGTGGTTTTTCCGAAGCCCAGTTAACCACGGTTAATGGTTATCCAGACGCATGGTTGGCGCACTACTTTTCCAAAGAACATTACAAACATGACCCCATCGTTAAACATTGCAGCGAGCATACCGTGCCTGTGTGTTGGGACGATCCAAGTTTGTTTGTTAATTCACAGAGTCGACAGGTCATGCAAGAAGCCGCTGATTTTGGTTTAGCAGCAGGCATCAGTATGCCAGTGCATAGCCCGCATGGTGAGTTGGGTATTTTAAGTTTTGCCATAGGTCAGACCAACGATGCAGCTAAGGCCTTGACTCAGCAAGCGTTGCCCTATGTGCAATTATTGGCGGGTTATCTGCACGAAGCGGTACGGCGTGTTTGCCTGCCCGTTGTTAAACAGAGTCAAACCTTAACCAGTCGCGAAGTGGAATGTTTGTGTCGTGTCGCAGATGGCAAAAGTTCGTGGGAAATTGGCGCTTTATTGGGTTTGTCAGAGCGTACGGTTAATTTCCACATCAACAATTCTATGGCTAAGTTGCAGGTTTATAACCGTCAACATGCCGTGGCCAAAGCTACGTTAACCGGGATGATCCGTCCTAGCCCCTTTTAACTCGCGAGTATACCTGTCTGATCAGACAGTAGAGGCCAATAGCTGACAATAGCTACTATGCAAAAAATTTTTTTCAACACTAACTGAGGTTTACCATGAGAAGTTTTAAAAATGTCAAAGTATTAAGTGCGTTAGCATTGGCAGCAGTGATGGCAGGGTGTGCATCGATGGCCGTTACCAATGATGCGATTCAACAGAAAACATCCTTTGCCCTAGGCATGACAGCTGATCAATTCACTATTTCTGATCGTGTGGATGACGGTTTGCAATCGCGTTACACGGCGACTACCAAAAATGGCAAGGTGTACATGTGTTATGTTGAGGGCACCGTAACCATTACTGGTCGTGTGGTCTCTGATGCTGTTTGTAGTGAAATGGGAAAAAACAGCGCACCAATGTGCAACGACCTGTTAAAAGCCGCCGGTAAGTGCTAAACAACAACTAAAAACCTAAGGCCGTGTAACGATGCCAACTTTCCCCTGCATTTCACTTAAAACTAGCTTAGTTATCTTAAGACTGATGACAGCTGTATTTTTTCTGGCTCATGCCGTGGTGCGTATTGTTAACGATACCATCCCTCAGTTTGCAGAATTCATGGGGAATCTCGGTTTTCCCGCCCCTGTTATTGTGGTGTGGCTGATTACCTTGCTGGAGATTGTTGGTGGCATTGCTTTGATGGTTGGGCGTTATACACGCCCAGTTGTCATCAGTTTTATGGCCATCGTTGTCGGGGGCATCGCTTTGATCCACTGGCGTTTTGGTTGGTTTGTTGGCGAGCATGGCACCGGTGGCAGCGAATACAGCGTATGTTTATTGTTGTGTTTGTTGGTGATTGCCGCAGCAGATAAAGAAGGGATCTACCAAAAATCAGCCTAAGTTCAGAATGACTTAGCCTTGTCGCCACCACAAGTCGCGCTGCACATGTATACCTTCAGCTCTTAAATGCTCAAGCAGTACTTTGCGATCGTCCTGATTGAGAAACTGCGCTATTTCTATGCGCTGGCGTGCATCCTGCAAAAATAGCTGCGTCTGGTCGAGGGGTAACTTAGGCTCTATGGTATGCACAGCGAGATCGTGCCTATTAAACTCACAGGCACGAACTGGGTAATACACACCTGCTTGAAACATGAGACGATCCCCTTGCAAGGTAATGATTTGTTTTTGGTAAGTTGAATAGGAGACGCGATACATTAAAAACGCCAACAAACCCACCTCAAGACCCGCAAAAGGCAAGAACATCCATACACCCACAAACATCCATGCTAGCGCAATGACCAGAACAAAAAACGCCATAACAGCCATGAGTTTCTTTGTTTGTGACCAGTTTGCTGAACGGTTAGGCATCAAGGTGATGATCCGGTTTTGCTGATGATGACGTAGTTGTACCATTATTATTACCCAGCTCCTGAATAGCCTGCTCGTAGTCTAATTGCTTTGCCAGCTACGAGGATTTCTGGCAAAGTCGGCGCTCTTTTTATTCGCTTAGCCTACAGGTACCCTTACCTTGACCCTTGTCAATATTTCCGCTGTAAAGCTTAGACTGCTTTTAGTGATTATTTGGTGCATTATTTTTTTATCCCAAAGCCAACCCTTAGCCTTATTTAGTGAGTACGCAGGTTTTAGCTTTTTGGGTGTGACAGGCGCCCTATTTGCCAATTCTACTGGTGCCGGCGGTGGTGTGGTATTTATGCCATTTTTTAAACAACTGGGTTTTACTCCCATGATGGCGGTGGCCACCAGTTTTGCCATTCAATGTTGTGGTATGACCGCAGGCGCGATTACGTGGTGGGCTTTTTATCGTAAATTAACACAGCAAGTTGGGCATATTGCCGAGCAGTGGCAACCATTGGCTCAAGTCTTGTTATTGACGGTGCCTTGGTCCATTTTGGGTATTGCTTTGGTGCAGTACAATGCCCCTATTTTTAATTTAATATCTGAACCAGAACAACTGCATATGAGCTTTGGTTTGTTTTCTATTGCCTTAGCGGTTGCGATATTTGCCACACTACCCCTGAGCAGTATGGTAAATCCACGTACTATTTTGCAAGGCTTCGATCGTCTGGCCCTGATGGCCATCGCCTTGGTGGGCGGAGCCATCACGGCTTGGTTATCGGTAGGGGTAGGTGAACTGGTGGCGGTGTATTTGATTTTTCGGCGGTTTAATATCACCTTCGCCATCGCTTGTGCTGTGATCCTCAGCGCTTTTAGTGTGTGGGGCGCGGTGATTTATCATGTACTGATCAGTCAAGCTGTGCAATGGCCGGTGGTATTATTTGCCGGGGCGGGGGCGATTGTCGGCGGTATTTTGGCAAAACGCTTGGTCTTACATTTTTCACCACGTAACTTAAAACTGTTTTTTGCCGCCTGGATCCTAATCTTGGGGTTAGGGACTTTACCCTATTGATTGCCTGCGCTAGGGTAATCACATTGTTGATTGATGTAGCAGAGACCTCTTGAAGCCCATTCACAGCTATTCTATTACTCGCTATGTAAAAAATGTTGGTGGCTATTCAAGCTGGCTAGCAGAACATATCGATGATGCAGTGATTGTTGAAGAGCCTTTAGACATTTGGCTTAAACAAACACGTATTCTTGATCAACAAACAAGCAGCACCACAAAGCGCCTGTTCACCACCATGCGCACCCCCGGTGACGACATCAACTTAATTAAGGGTTGGCTATTAACCAGTGGAGCTTTGTCTGACCTCGGTGCGATTCACAGCATTACCTATACGGGTAAAGCACGTCTACGAGCCCAGCAAAGTAATCAACTGCTGATCACCTTAAAGGCCAATATCCCTTTTGAAGTGGAGCAATTTCAACGCTTAGAGGATGTCAATTCGGCCTGCGGTATTTGCGGGCAGCATTCCATTGATTCACTGTTAGACAGACTCCATCAACAGGCTTCTGGGCAAAACCTGCCATTCGTCCCCAGTTTAGCCTTAGCCGAATTGCCTGTGCTCATGGAACAATTGTTGGCCGGGCAAACTATGTTTCACCAAACGGGTGGCAATCATGCCTGTGCGCTATTTGACCGCACACTGCGTATCATGGATGTGCGTGAAGACGTGGGGCGGCATAATGCTTTGGATAAATTAATTGGTGCCAATGCTGATAGTTTATTTGCACAAAGCTTGCCTACAGTGGACGCTTCCAGCATGCCTATGGGAGTCGTGCTCAGTGGTCGAGTCGGCTTTGAATTGGTGCAAAAAGCGCTAATGGCTAAGTTAAGTTATGTGGTCGCCCTTGGTGCGCCGTCTAGTTTAGCCATTGACTTGGCACAAGAAGCCGGTCTGTGTTTAATTGGCTTTATCAAGTCACAGCGCTTCAATGTCTATTCAGCAGCCCATAATCTCACACACAACGGTGAGGAGAAAACAAGATGAGCGACAAAAGCCTGGTCCAACGTTTAGTGGTCACTGACCCTAAAGAATGGGCGGCGGGTTTACCGGCCGTGGTCTCGGCCTATAAAAATGTGAGTATCAAAGTCGGTCCCATCAAAGGTAGTAAGTTGTTGGCTCAACTCAATCAGTTACAGGGCTTCGATTGCCCTGGCTGTGCTTGGCCCGATCCTTTAAACAAGCGTTCAACCTTTGAATTTTGTGAAAATGGTGCCAAAGCCGTGGCCGATGAAGCCACCTTAAAACGCCTCAGCCCAGCTTTTTTTGCCAAGTACAGTGTTGCCGAATTAAAACAGCAATCAGACCGTTGGCTCAATGAACAAGGGCGTTTAACTGAGCCGATGATCTTAAGACCCGGCGCTAGCCATTACGAAGCGATCACCTTTGAGGGTGGCATCGCGCTGATTGCTGAGCACTTACAAAGGCTTGAATCACCCAATCAAGCCGCGTTTTACACTTCGGGTCGTACCAGCAACGAAGCGGCATTTTTATACCAGTTGTTTGTACGCGAATACGGCACCAATAATTTGCCTGATTGCTCAAACATGTGCCATGAGTCCAGTGGCGTAGGGCTGAGTGAAACCATTGGTGTGGGCAAAGGTACGGTTAGCCTGGAAGATTTAGAGCAGGCTGAAGCGATTTTTATCTTTGGCCAAAATCCGGGGTCAAATCACCCGCGTATGCTCAGCTCATTGCAGGTGGCCAAACGTCAAGGGGCGAAGATTGTCGCCATCAACCCCTTAGATGAAACGGGCCTGAAACGCTTCAAAAACCCGCAAGAAGTAGAAGGCGTTGTGGGGCAGGGCACTGCCCTGCGTGATGTGCATCTCGGCATTAAAATCAATGGCGATGTCGCTTTGTTAAAAGGCTTGTGCAAAGGTTTGCTTGAACGGCAAAATCAAGGTCGGCAAGTGCTAGATATGGCCTTCATTAATCAGTACTGCCATGGTTTTGCTGAGTTTAGCGCTGACATTCAGGCGACAACTTGGACGGACATTGAGCAATACAGTGGCTTAACTCAAAATGAGATTGAACAAGCAGTAGAGATCGCTTGTGCATCAAGCAAAACCATTTGCTGCTGGGCCATGGGCATGACCCAACATAAAAATGCTGTGGCCAATATTCAGCTCATGACCAATTTTCTGATGTTACAAGGTAACCTAGGAAAACCTGGCGCAGGGGTGTGTCCGGTGCGAGGGCATAGCAACGTGCAGGGCGATCGTACCATGGGCATCTGGGAAAAACCCGGCGCCGCTTTTTTGAATGCCTTAGAGCAATGTTATCGGTTTAAAGCGCCCCGTGAAGCCGGTTACGACGCCGTAGATACGGTGCACGCTATGGCCGAGGGCAAATTAAAAGTGTTTTTTGCCATGGGGGGGAATTTTTATCGCGCGATGCCTGATCAGCAAATTTTGGCACAGGCCTTGGCCCAATGTGAGTTGACGGTACAGGTATCGACCAAACTCAATCAATCTCACTTATATACCGGTAAAACCGCGCTGATTTTGCCTGCTTTGGGGCGTACTGAAATTGATCGTCAAGCCAGCGGCATACAAACCGTCACGGTAGAAAACTCCATGGGTGTGATCCAAACTTCCCACGGCAAAATACCGCCAGCGAGTAGTGCATTAACCAGTGAAGTGGCGATTGTGGCGGCCCTTGCTAAACAGACCTTAGGGCACAGTCAAATTGATTGGTTAGCCATGCGCGATGATTACCGTTTGATCCGTGATGGCATTGCCAAAGTAGTGCCGGGATTTAGTGATTTTAATCAGCGCATCGACCAAGAGGGCGAGTTTGTTCTGCCTAATGCCGTGCGCGATGCCCGGCATTTTGCTACGCCCAACCACAAAGCCAACTTTATTGTGCATGACCTAAGCGGGGTAAACGCCCCTGAAGGGTGTTTGGTGATGATGACCATTCGCAGCCATGACCAGTTTAACACCACTATTTACAGCGATAATGATCGCTATCGCGGTATTCACGGTAGTCGCAAAGTACTGTTTACACACGGCGAAGATATCCAACGATTAGGTTTTAAAGCTGGTGATACCATCGATATCGTCAGTCATTGGCCACATGAGGCTATCACCCAACGCCGAGCCTGTGGTTTTACCTTGGTGAGCTACGACATACCACGCGGCTGTGCGGCAGCCTATTACCCAGAGACCAACGATTTGATCCCCATCAGCAGCGTGGCCTTAAAAAGTAATACTCCTGCGTATAAATCGCTGATCATCAGTTTGCAACAGCCTCGTTTACCCCAAGGAGAGTAGTAGCCTATGTCAACGCCACATCTCGACCTTAGCCCTAAAAACCCAGTTAGTTTAGTGCACCCGCCGTGGTGTAAAAACGCGGTGATGTACCAGGTGAATACTCGACAATTTAGTCAAGAGGGCGATTTTAAAGGTGTGCAGGCGCAATTACCGCGCCTCAAAGCCCTTGGCGTTGACATACTCTACCTCATGCCCATCCACCCGATTGGCGAGTTACATCGAAAAGGGAGTTTGGGCAGCCCCTATGCGATAAAAGACTATCTAAACGTGAATCCTGAGTTTGGCAGTCTGGCTGATTTTAAAGCCTTGGTACACGCTATCCATCAGCATGGCATGTACGTGATCAATGACTGGGTGGCCAATCACAGTGCCTGGGACAATGTGCTGGTGGCAAGCCATCCACATTGGTATAGCCGTGATTACAAGGGCGATTTTCACCCCACGCCATGGTGGGATTGGGATGACATTATTGATTTTGATTTTTCACATACGGCGCTACGTGAATACATGGCCAATGCCATGCGTTACTGGGTAGAAGAATGTGATATCGACGGTTTTCGCTGTGATGTGGCCGGATTTGTGCCCACGGATTTCTGGGTGAGGGTACGTCAGCAACTCGAGACCATCAAACCAGTATTAATGCTGGCGGAATGGGAGAGCCGTGATTTGCACTACGAGGCCTTTGATTTGACCTATGCCTGGACATGGAATGAAAGTGTACATGGCATTTGTATGGGCCAACTCGGTATTGAAAAGCTGTTTAAGTATTATTCCTGGCATGAAAAAACCTATCCCAGCGATGCCATCAAATTAACCTTTGTGAGTAATCACGATAAAAACGCGTGGGATGGCACCGAGTTTGAGCAGTTTGCAGACGGACTGCTCTGCGCCTTAGTGCTGTCATTCACCGGAGATGGTATGCCGTTAATTTACAATGGGCAGGAGGCGGCGAGCCCTAAACGTCTGGCGTTTTTTGAACGCGACCCCATTGAGTGGCGGGAACACCCCCTACGTGATATGTACCGCCAACTGATCAATCTAAAAAAAACCAACAGTGCGCTTGCGAATGGCGCGTGGGGCGCCTTGATGCGGCATATACCCAATTCTGCGCCCAGTAAGGTGTTTAGTTTTGTGCGGCAACATGCCACCAATAAAGTCTTTGTGCTGCTGAATTTTTCAGCTCAAGCGCAAGAGGTGGAATGCTCCGGCCACCTGCATCATGGTTCTTATCAGGCGTATTTTACTCAGCAGAACGTGGAGATAAGGGCTAGCAGTAAAATCAAACTGGATGCATGGGGTTATACGGTGCTGGTGGGCCAATAGTGGCGTAAACCTAGTACTTTACAAGCAAAAAGCCCACGTTTTATCGTGGGCTTTGTAAGCGTTTGCAACGCAACTGGCGGCTTAATCGGCGCGGCTAATAAACTTATGTTCGTCGGTGTTGACACGAATACGCTCGCCGTTGGCAATGTATTCTGGTACTTGAATGGTCAAGCCAGTGGAAAGTTTTGCCGGTTTGGTGCGGGCGGTGGCCGAGGCCCCTTTAATGGAGGGATCGGTTTCAACAATCAACATATCAACCGCTGAAGGTAATTCGATACCGACTGGTTCGCCTTCTACCAACAAAATTTGCAGGCCTTTGGTGTCTTCAGTAATAAATAAAGCTTCGTCGGCGATGGTTTCTTGGTTCAGGGGGTAAGACGTATAGTCTTCGTTGTCCATGAAAAAGTATTCGTTGCCGTCAATATAAGACAATGACACTTTACGGCGCCCAAAATCAACACTGGTCAGCATGTCTTCTGCTTTGAAGCTTACATCTGCCTTGAGGCCGGTGCCTACTTCATACAAACGCATACGATACAAACTTGAACCACCACGACCACTTGGGGTGAGTTTACTGATATCTTTGATTAGATAAACTTTGCCATCGTGCTCGATGGCCGCATTCTTTTTGATTTCACTGGCTTTAGGCATGAGAAGACTCCAATTAAATTTGTCGCAGAAAATACCACGAAACCAAATTTAGGCAAGATAGGCAGCCAACTTTAATCCACTCTCCGTTAACAACCCAGCAGAACGCCCCACTTTATTCAGGCAAAAAAACATCGATATGATGGTGGCGATTTTGCGCAGGGCGTTTAAGTCTTCTTCTTGCCATTCCACTCGTCGTCCTACGCTCTCACAACAAATCACCCCTGTTGGCACAAAGTCATGATGCAAGACATAATCTAATAAGGAATGAATTTGATTAGGAATGAAATAATCTTGGTTAAAACAACGTGTGCTTTGGTGCTCTCTAGCATGAGAGGCCATGATGTAGTTGCTGCTGGTTAACCCAGCAAAATACTCAGGGAAATTCGCCTTCCTCAGCACTTGATCTGATGAATACACGTTGTCCAATTGGTCAAAACACAATAAACACTGCAGATAAGCCTGATCCTCACCAAATTTCCACAAGCTAACACGATTTGCGTTAGGAATTGCTTTTAGCGTGGTACTGCACGTTTGTCTCAGCTTTTCGAGTTCCGGCTTATGCGGATTACTCATGGCAATCGTCAGTTGAGTAAAAAAATCTGAATCTGGCATAGTCAATTATGTTCTCAAGGCTTACTGCTCATTTATGGTATCTAAAAATGCTTTGTATTCCACTAAAATTTAGCATGAGACTGAAGATCATTTGCATGATGTGTCTGTGGTGGGTTGCGACCACATAACTGAAGTGGGTAAAACAGCGGCAATATTTTGCTTACTGATACGTATGCAGATCATGGAAAATATTGATTTATAGCTGTTTTCTACTCGTTACTTAGGCCAGTCTTTGGCATAATCGCGCCTGAATGTTGTTATCACACAGTTAGGGTTTATGTCGGTTATTTCCCAGTTATTTGCTGCTTCAGGCAGATTGTCGTCAGGCATTGATGGCTTTGTGCCACGGCAGGCGCAAACGGATATGGCCTTAGCGGTTGAAAAAACCATAGCCGACAAAGTGCCCTTGATTGTTGAAGCTGGCACGGGGACAGGCAAAACCTTTGCCTATTTAGTGCCTGCCCTTCAGTCTGGTAAAAAAACCATTATTTCCACGGGCACTAAAAATCTCCAAGAACAGTTGTTTCATCGAGATTTGCCTATCATCAAAAAAGCATTGGGTAGCCATAATAAAGTGGCCCTGTTGAAAGGCCGAGCCAATTACCTGTGCCTGCATCGCATGGCACAGCATGGTGGAAATAGTGTATTACTTGACCCTCAGGTGTTGGCTGAATTGAGTGAAGTGCGTCAATGGGCGTCAACCACCAAAAGTGGCGACATGGGGGAAATGAAGAGCTTGGCTGAAGACGCCAAAGTTTTACCCTTCGTTACGTCTACTGCTGACAACTGCTTGGGCAAGGATTGCAAAGATTACGAAGATTGCTACATGGTCAAGGCTCGCCGCAAAGCCTTAGATGCAGATTTAGTGGTGGTTAATCATCACCTATTTTTTGCTGACATGGCCTTAAAAGACACAGGCTTTGGCGAACTCATCCCAGAGGCCGATGTGGTTGTGTTTGACGAGGCCCACCAGATTCCTGATATCGCCAGTGAATATTTTGGTGAGTCCATTTCTAGCCGCCAACTGCAAGACATGTGTCGAGATATCGACGTGGTCTACCGGACGGTGTTAAAAGATGCAAAGCAACTCAGCAGTGTGGCGGATAAGTGCAAATTAATTGTCGCCGATTTGCGTTTGTTTTTCCCTGAAAACCCACAAAAAGGCAACTGGCGACACACTTTACAGCGTCAGGAAATTCAACAACATATCAGTAAACTCAGCGACAGTCTGAAGGTGCTGGCCGAGGTATTAAAGTTACACCTTGGTCGAGACAAAGACTTAGACAGCCTCTATGAACGTTGTGTGGAAAGTGAGGCAAAGCTCGAGCGTTTGTGTGATACCAGCAAGCTTGGCGTGAGTCTGTGGTATGAAACCACCCAACGACACATTATTTTGCATTTAACCCCCTTGAGCATTGCCCTAAAATTCGCTGAGTTTGTGGCCCAGCCAAAACGCAGTTGGGTGTTTACCTCAGCCACCTTGATGGTGGACGGTGGTTTTAGTCACTTTCAACAGCAAATGGGTTTGCATGATGCAACGACTTTGTCCCTCGACAGTCCCTTTGATTACCCAAATCAAGCCATCCTGTGTGTACCGCGTTTTTTACCAGAGCCAAACGCGCCTGCGATGCGTGATACCTTGCTGTCTATTGCGGTGCAATTAATCAAGGCCAGTCGTGGCCGCTGTTTTTTGTTATTCACTAGCCACGCCACGCTGAATGCTATTGCCAATCAGTTAGCTGACAAAATTGACAATCCCTTGTTAGTGCAAGGTTCCACCACTAAACGGGCTTTACTCGACGAATACATCGCCAATAAACACGCGGTATTATTGGGCACAGGAGCGTTCTGGGAGGGGGTGGATGTGCGAGGTGATGATCTGACCTGTGTGTTAATTGATAAACTGCCTTTTGCTTCACCCGATGACCCCTTGTTGCAGGCGCGGATTGAAGACTGTCGAAAACGTGGCGGTAATCCCTTTGCACAACTGCAAATTCCCCAAGCGGCCATTGCCTTAAAACAAGGAGCAGGGCGTTTAATTCGCGACGAGCAAGACAAAGGGGTGTTGGTGATCTGTGATAATCGTTTAGTCACGAAAGACTACGGCAAAATTTTTATTGGCAGTTTGCCCAACATGCAGCGCACCCGTGATTTAAACAAAGCGCTAACATTCTTAGAAAATTTAGCAGAACAAGAGGACATGTGATGAATTGTTTGGCATTGGACACAGCCACAGAAGCATGCTCAGTGGCATTGAATTGGCAAGGACAGCAGAGTCAATGTTTTGATATCTGTCCTCAGCAGCACAGCCAAGTATTGCTCACCATGGTCGACGACATTCTGCGTCAACAACACGCGAGTTTACACGACCTGGATTGTTTAGCTTTTGGCCGCGGACCCGGCAGTTTCACTGGGGTCAGAATCGCTACCGGAATGCTGCAAGGTTTGGCATTTGGCACTGGTAAGCCAGTGGTTGGGGTATCAACCCTCGCGGCTATGGCACAGCAAGCCATACAATTACATCAGGTAAGCCATGTATTTTGTGCCATTGATGCAAGGATGGGGGAGGTGTATTTCGCTCATTATCAGGCTATCAACGGTTTGGCTCATTTGATCAACGAAGAGTTGATTTTGCCGCCTGAACAAGCGGATTTATTGATCACTCATGATGCCGATGCCATAGGGGTTGGCACGGGTTGGGCGGCCTATGCTGCTTTGAATACTCAACAAAGCCTGAAGATTGCTGATGATATTCTCTACCCTGCCGCCGAATTTATGCTGCCTTTAGCTATGGCAGAATTCAAAGCGGGGCGGGCCAAAAATGTCATGGACATTGAGCCTGTTTACTTACGTGACACTGTGACATGGAAGAAACTACCCGGGCGCGAATAAAGTGTGTCATCACGGTGTAGTATAAACTGGAACAGTAGTTGCTAAACATGCTTTTGGTTTGCTGGATTATTACCACAGCAAAACAAAGAGTGCGTAACCATAACTTGATAATTAAGAGGCTAGCTTGGCGTTAGATCCAGTTGGTGTATCACAACTTAACATCATCAATGTGCCAGTGGCGCGCAAGGACAATCCGCGCCCGTCACCTCCCCCCGTTGATAAAAAAGCCGAAGAGGCAACAAATCCTGCCATATTGCTGAAAAGCGGCAGTGAACAGGTATTTCAGCAAGCAGATGCCTTTCGTCAAGGTGATACCATAAAGTTGGCGACAGGCTTGAAGCAACAAGTGGCCATTGAAGCTTATCAAGCGGTGGCGAAAGATCAGCAACGTCAAGACATTCAACAATTGTTAGGCGTCGATACTTTTATTTAGCTGGGCGTGTATTTTCCCTACCTTGTACAGCGAGCAATCCAAATCAGTGCTTGTCTCGTTTAAAATTCAGTTGGAGTTCAGACAAATACGCACAGAATTATGCTAGCGTATGTCATTAATACTTTGCCGAGGTCAATTATGAACAAAAAATTCGCCGTGATCATACTAACGATGTTAGCCGTGGGCTGTTCCACTATCCCAGATAAAATTGAGGTGCCCGAGGGCACGGCCCTTGTGAGTTACGAGACAGCCGCATCACAAGCTGACACCGTCAAAGGGCAAACAGCGCGCTGGGGTGGAGTGATTGCCAAAGTTGAAAACAAAGCTGAATCGACCTTGTTGGAAGTGGTTTATTATCCTTTACGTAGCTATGGTAGACCGGTATCTGCTGATGAAAGCATCGGTCGCTTCCGTGTTTACGTGCAAGGATTTATGGATCCAATGGTCTACAAAGTAGGTCGAAGCATGACGTTTACCGGCGAATTTGTTGGCATTGAAGAAGGCTTAGTTGGCGAACACAAATACATGTTCCCCACGCTGCAGTCTTCTGCCTACTACTTATGGAAAGAAGTTTCTGAAGTAGATATCAGCAGCGTGCACGTTTGGCCTTATGACTATTGGTATGGTTGGTATCCGCGTCCTTATTATCGTGGTGTTTACATCCGTGGCAGCCATCATGCACCGCTGCCAAGTGGCAGCAGCACAAAACCAAAACCTGTAAAAGTTGAACGATAGGTTAAATGGCGGCAAACTGCTGCCGTTGTTGTGCAAATTTGTAAAATAGCGGCAAAGTGTTGCCGCTTTTTTTTGTTTATTTATTGATGTGGGAAAGGCATGCAAGACGTTTCATTTACTCTGCAACACATGAACATTGCTGGTTTGGCGATGGGTGACCCCAGTAAGCCGATGATTTTAGCGCTGCACGGTTGGTTAGATAATGCTGCCAGTTTTATCCCCCTTGCCCCTTATCTCACTGATTATTATGTGCTGGCCCTGGATTTGCCTGGGCATGGTTTATCCTCCCATCGTCCCAATGGTAGCCACTATCATTTGATGGATTTTGTGTATGACTTACATGAACTGATTGAACAGCAACAATGGCAAGACATTCTATTAGTTGGGCATTCGATGGGGGGCATCATTGCAACCTTGTACGCCAGTTGTTTTCATGAACGCGTGAAAAAGCTGGTATCTATCGAGTCGTTTGGCCCCATGAGTAAAGATGCCCAAAGTAGTGCTCAACAATTGCGTGACTCCATTGATAATCGCCTGAAGTCATCTCGCAGCCCTACTCAGCATCCCAGTAGTTTCGAACGCACAGTGGAAGCCCGAGCTAAAGCAGGGGAAATGAGTCTAGATGCTGCGCGCCTCTTAATGGAGCGCAATCTTTATCAACAAGACGGCCAATGGTATTTCCGTACTGACCGTCGTTTACGCACGTTTTCTTCACTGCGCATAACCGAGGAACAAGTAGAAGCCTTCATGCGTGCTGTGCAGTGCCCGATGTTAGTCATTCTTGGTGATCAAGGATTTGAATCCATGCGCACCAGTTTGCAAAACCGAATGACCTGGGTGACTACCTTAGAAAAAGCCCACATTGCCGGACATCACCATCTACACATGGACAATCCTCAAGAAGTGGCCACAAAATTGACGACATTTTTGACAAATATTGCATAATTGTTAATCACTTGTTTATTTGCTGATTTATCTTTGTTGCGGCATTGGGTATATTGAACCTACTCTTTTGTTGGTCAATGATGTGATTCCCAGCGTGTATAGAAGGGAACAAAAAACTAAGTCAAGCCTGGAGGCACAGTGGAAAAAATTTGGTTGAAGAATTACGACCCCAGAATACCGGCAGACATCAATCCAGAACGATTTGCCTCTATTGTCGATATCTTGGAGCAGAGTGTTGCAAAATTTGCGAATAACACCAGCTACATCAACATGGGCAAAAGCATTACGTTTGCCGAACTGGACTCTCTATCTAAATGTTTTGCTGCATACCTGCAAAATAGCGGCCTGAAAAAGGGTGATGCGGTTGCCATGATGATGCCCAACCTTATTCAATACCCCGTCGCACTCTTTGGCATTCTTCGCGCGGGAATGGTGGTGGTTAACGTCAATCCCCTTTACACCGCGCGTGAACTGCAACATCAGCTTAAAGATTCTAATGCCAAAGCCATTGTCATCATTGAAAACTTTGCCTGTACCCTAGCTGAAGTGATTCAACACACTGCATTGCAAAAAGTGTTGATCACATCGGTGGGCGATATGTTGTCGCCTGTGAAAAAATTGATCACCAATTACGTAGTGAAGAACGTTAAAAAGTTGGTGCCGGCTTACAACTTACCCAAGGCAGAGCTTTTCACCAAAGCGCTCAAACAGGGTAAAAAGCAAGCCTACCAACGCCCTGTGGTGACGGGTGATGATTTGGCATTTTTGCAATACACCGGCGGCACCACTGGGGTGTCAAAGGGCGCCATGTTAAGCCACCGCAATATTGTCTCCAACTTAGAGCAGACGTCCACTATTCTCGAAACTGTCATCGATGCAGGCAAAGAGCTAGTGGTTACCGCCTTACCTCTCTATCATATTTTTGCTTTACAGGGCAATTGTTTAACCTTCGTGAAGTTTGGTTGTCCCAATCTTTTGATCACCAACCCACGTGACATGCCAGGGTTTGTTGCGGAAATGGCTAAGTACCCATTCACAGTGATCACCGGCGTTAATACCTTATTTAACGGTTTACTTAATACGCCTGGGTTCAAAGATTTGGACTTCAGTCGTTTAAAATTTGCCTTGGGTGGTGGTATGGCCGTACAGCGCCCGGTTGCTGAACGCTGGCAAGAAGCCACAGGTAAAATTCTGTTAGAAGGTTACGGTTTAACCGAATGTTGCCCAACAGTCACGGTGAATCCCCCGCAGTTGAAAGCCTATAAGGGCTCCATCGGCATGCCGGTACCGTCTACTGATATCAAATTAGTTGACGAAGATGGCAATGAAGTACCCATGGGCGAGGCGGGTGAAATGCTGGTAAAAGGCCCGCAGGTGATGGTGGGCTATTTAAATCGTCCCGATGCCACCAGTGAAATGATCGTAGACGGTTGGTTGGCCACCGGTGACATCGCGCGCTGTGATGAAGACGGTTATTTTTATATTGTTGATCGTAAAAAAGACATGATTCTGGTCTCAGGCTTTAATGTTTTCCCCAATGAAATTGAGGAAGTGGCGGCCATGCACACAGACGTTATTGAAGTGGCGGCAGTGGGCATTCCCCATGAGTCGACAGGTGAGATGGTGAAACTGTTTGTAGTACGACGCAACGAATCGTTAACTGAAAAAGTGTTGATCGAACATTGTCGTAAACACTTAACTGGTTACAAAGTACCGAAAAAAGTTGAGTTTAGAGACGAGCTTCCTAAATCTAATGTTGGTAAGATACTGCGCAGAGAACTTCGCGACAAATAATTGCTAACTGCTCCCCGATTTTGGTGAAGCAAAAAGCCGGCAAAATGCCGGCTTTTTAACGTTTTTTGGAATGCCATGCACTATGAAATACTTACACAAACGGCTGAATTGAATGCTTTTTGTGCTAGCGCCAATCAGGGCGACGCCTTGGCGGTGGATACCGAATTTGTAAGAACTCGCACACTTTATCCACAATTGGGGTTAATCCAACTCTATGATGGAAAACGTTTGGTGTTAGTCGACCCTCAGCAAATTGATGATTTTTCCAGTCTTATCACCTTATTAACCAATCCCAAGGTCACCAAGGTTCTTCATTCTTGTTCAGAAGATTTAGAGACCTTTTGGCAAGCATTTAAGATCATGCCCACGCCAATCTTCGATACGCAGGTAGCCGCCAGTTTATTGGGAATGGGGACATCACTTGGCTACGCCAAACTGGTGGAAATGATGTTGAATGTGCAAGTTGACAAAGGTGAGTCGCGCACCGACTGGTTGGCAAGACCCTTAAGCACTGAGCAATGTGCCTATGCAGCTAACGACGTTTTATATTTGTGGCAACTTTTTCCGCAGTTAATCAAAGACACCATTGACCAGCAAAAATATGTTTGGGTAGTAGAAGAAATTGCAGCGCTTGCACAAAAGAAACAAAGCCAAATGCCCTTGGAATATGCCTACTTAAACATCAGTCATAACTGGCAATTATCAGGTAAGTCGTTGTTAATTTTACAACAATTAGCAGCATGGCGAATGCAGGTTGCACGTGACAAAGATATGTCGATTAACTTTGTGGTGCGAGAGCAAAATTTAGTTGAAATCGCTCGCAAACAACCCAGCAGTAAGGTCGCCTTAAGTGCAATCTCGGGGATCAATCATCATGAAATTCGTTTTCATGCCCAAGCCATGTTAAACATCGTAGCGGAATGTCAGACTAGTCCAGCTGAGCAGTATCCCCCACGTGTTGAACGGCTAACCGACTTCCCCCTGTTTAAGAAAGTATCCAGCGCCGTTAAACTCTGCTGCGCAAAGGTGGCAGAAACTTATAACATTCCCCTCGAAGTGGTAGGGTCAAAAAAGCAGGTGAATCAGCTGATTGCTTGGTGCTGGTTTGAACGTGATGAGACAAGCTTACTGGGTTTGGTACCCGATCTTATCAGTGGTTGGCGTCAGCCATTGTTTCTGCAGGATCTTTTGACGATTACAGAGCTAGACTTAGCCAATAAAATGCGTGAACGACAATTGCAGATACACTCAGAGGGGAAAAAATAGTGCTGTGCGCCGTATACAAAAGTAGCAGAAGAGCAGAAACGTATTTATACGTGCCAGGGCGTGATGACTTTCAACGCGTGCCTGCGGCGCTGATGCAAACTTTTGGTTCACCGATATTTTTAATGATTATGCCACTCAAAGCAGACCGAAAGTTGGCGCAAGTTGATATGGCAAAATTACGCAGTGAATTAAGCGAGAAAGGCTACTACTTGCAATTACCGCCACCAACAGAAAATCTACTTAATGCACATTTGGCTGAGCAAACTCGAAAAAAAGGAGGGAGGGGTGGCGAATAAGTTGAAGGCGATGGTTTTCGCTATTTGTAGTGCCTGCAGCCTATTTGTGGCTACGGTGAGTGCTACTGATGGACAAATAAGTTTTGCCGAGTACCTGCAGGGTTTGCAGCAGGAAGCGCTACAACTGGGTTTTACTGAGGATTTTGTGCAACAAAGTTTGGCGGGTGTGACTTATCACCAGAAAGCGGTGAGCGCAGATAAAAATCAACCAGAAAGCAGAATAACCTTAGATACATACCTTGCCACTCGGGTACCAGATTGGAAAGTAAAACAAGCACTGGCCTTGATGACGGAGCATCAAGATGTACTCAACAAGATTGCTGGGCAATATGGGGTGCAAGCTCGGTTTATTGTGGCCTTATGGGGCAATGAAAGTAATTTTGGCAAAATTACCGGTAATTTCCCGGTTTTATCTGCCTTAGCGTCGTTGGCTTACGATGGTCGTCGAGAAGCATTGTTCAGAAAAGAATTTTTTGCCGCGTTAACCATACTTCAAGAAGATCACATCAGCCTAGATGACTTTAAAGGCTCGTGGGCAGGGGCGATGGGACAGAGTCAATTTATGCCAACGTCATTCTTGGCTTATGCACAAGATTTTGATGGTGACGGCAAACGAGATATTTGGCGCAATCAGGCAGATGTGTTTGCGTCTATTGCCCAATTTTTAGCTAAGCAAGGTTGGCAAGATGAGCTGACTTGGGGACGGCAAGTAAAAGTGCCCGCCGATTTTGATTTTGCCGCCGCTGGCTTAGACCAAACTAAACGTCGAACCTTAGCAGATTGGCAAACCCTAGGTATTCGCCGCTATGAAGGGGGCGATTTACCCGAACTAAAAATAACAGCTTCGTTGATTGCGCCAGATGGCCCGAACGGACGTATTTATTTAGTCTACGAAAACTTTCACACCTTGATGAAATGGAATCGTTCGTCTTATTTTGGGGTGACGGTAGGTTATTTGGCAGATAGGATTAAAAAGGGTAGTTAAGCAATGAGTTTGATGACATACCAGCACCACGATGTAAATGGACACGCTATTGCGCTGCCCGTAGGGAAGGTGGTGTGTGTTGGGCGAAATTATTTACAACACATTCAAGAACTCAAAAATAGTGTACCCGAGCAACCGTTGTTGTTTATCAAACCTTCCACCGGTGTAGTGAGGGTAGATGAGGCGATCAATCTTCCCACAGGTCAAGGGGAGTGCCACAACGAAATTGAGTTGGCGGTGTTGATTAAACAACCTTTAAAAAATGCCAAACATGCCGAACTGACACACGCGATTTGGGGTTATGGTTTGGCCCTTGATCTGACCCTCAGGCAATTGCAAGACAGTCTCAAACGGCAAGGTTATCCATGGGAAAGAGCCAAAGCCTTTGATGGGAGCTGTCCTGTTAGTGCCTTTGTACCTAAGAGTGACGTGCAAGATCATCAAGCGTTGAGCTTTCAATTGGCGGTTAATAGTGAATTACGTCAGCAAGGTTATACTAAGGACATGCTGACAACGATTGACGAGCTGATCGTGCATATTTCTCAAACCTTTACGCTATTACCCGGAGATATTGTATTAACCGGCACCCCTCGTGGTGTGGCGGCGTTGCAGCATGATGACCAACTTACTCTGAGTCTACACAATGGGCAAAACACGCTATTTATCATCCATACTAAGGTAAATTAACTTATGTCATTTACTTTTAGTCATGAAGTTGACGTACCAAACAAATTATTAATCTGTGAAGTGCAAGGCACGATTAAACATGCCATTGACACCGAGCATATGCTGAAAAACATTGTGAAGCTGGCGGGCAAGAATCAGGTCAAGCATGTTGTGCTTGATGTCACACAATTGATCTTGGCTTACTCAGCTGTGGAAATGAGCACAATCATGTTACGTATGCATGAGCAAAATTGGTTAGCGGACATTAAGATAGCCAGAATAGTGAACCCTCAAGACAATAACCAAAATCTTGTGGCGGGATTTTCTGATAAATACGCCCTGCCTATTAAAAACTTTGAAGATCGCAGTGCGGCACTGATGTGGTTAAAATTTAATATATGAAGGAAGCATACTGGCAAACCAAAACCTTAGAACAAATGACCGATGCTGAATGGGAATCCATTTGTGACGGTTGTGCCAAATGCTGTTTGCACAAGTTTATCGATGACGAAAACGTGCAAGAAATGACCGCCACTGAGCAAATGCAGCCCACCGAACAGGTGCATTATACCAACATCGTCTGCAACCTTTTGAACACTAAAACCTGTTCTTGTACCCAATATATGCAACGCACTGTATTGGTACCCGAATGTGTCAAACTGACCAAAGAGAACTTGCAAGATATCTTTTTTATGCCACCAAGTTGCAGCTATCGACGATTACAAGAGGGCAGAGGTTTACCTACTTGGCACCCCTTGTTAAATGGCGGCAAAAAAGCCGCTATGCATAAGGCCGGTATGTCAGTAAGAGGTAAGACAATTTTTGACAGCCAAGTCGATCTCAATGATTTTGAGGACTATATTGCCCTTTGGCCTTTAAGTGACTTGGATTAAACAAGCTTGCGTTGATTGGTGTTATACAATCTGCGTAAACTAGGCTCTGCTGGGTAATACTTTACCCAGCAACACTAAAGCCAAAATGCCCGTATAAATCGCAAAAATAACCAACATCCACTGTGGCATACTCATGCCAACAAATGACCAGTTGATATCACCGCAATCCCCCGTGGCAGCAAAGACACTCGGTAACCACTCGTGTAACGGTGCCCAACTGGGGAAGTTAGGGACAATTTCACAGGTGGCAAAAAATGGATTGGCAGCTGTCTGAAGGTCAACATGCTCATAAGCGATGAGCAGGCCCCACACCGCACTTACTCCCCAACCGAGATAAGCAACCATACGGGTTAATAGGTTATTGCTGAGCACTGGTAACAGCGCTGAAAACAGAATGCCAAACACAGCCGTGCGTTGATAAATACACATGATGCACGGGCGTAATTCCATTGAATATTGAAAGTACAAGGCCGCCGCTTCTAATCCCAATGCAGAAAACAACAACATTGCCCACGCACTGTTGTTGCGACTTAAATTAGCCAAGCTTTTCAGCATAATTGTCAGGTCCTAAGTCTCTAATGCGCCGCAGCTGCAGCGGCGGCCGCCGCAGCCGAGTGGTGATTAATCAAGTGAACGTCATACATCCAACTGGTGATGTCCTGCAGGCCAAAGTAAACACAAGCCAAACCAACGATGGTTAATACGATGGTGTAGGGCAAAGCCATGTAAACCATGGTGCCATAGGATAAACGTAGTAATGGGGCGATGGCAGACGTTAATAAGAACAAAAACGCTGCTTGACCATTGGGTGTGGCAATACTGGGTAAGTTGGTGCCGGTGTTGATGGCCACAGCTAACATATCAAATTGGTCACGAGTAATCTCACCTTTTTGTAGAGCCGCTGCCACTTCAGTAATGTAGACAGAGCCAACAAATACGTTGTCACTGACCATCGATAACAAGCCGTTAGCCAGGTAGAACAATACAAGCTGGGTCTTACCCTCGTAGCTTAATACCCAGTGAATAACCGGCGAAAATAGTCCTTGATCAATGATGACCGCGACCACCCCAAAAAACACACACAAGAGCGCAGTGAAAGGTAAGGACTCTTCAAACGCTTTGCCGATGGAGTGTTCATCAATGATGCCAGTGAATGACGTGCCTAATACAATGATAGACAGGCCAATTAAGCCTACCGCCGCAAAATGCCCCGCTAAACCAATGACCAGCCATACCGCTATTAAACCCTGCACCCACAACTTAGCTTTGTCTTGTGAAGTGAGATTTTTATCCACATCCAGACTGTAGTTGGTGAGAATTTCACGCACCACGTCGGGTAGTTTGGCTCCGTAAGTAAACAGTTTAAATTTCTCTACCAGATACGTTGTCATTAAGCCTGCAACAAACACGGGGATAGTAACGGGCGCCATGCGTAAAAAGAACTCAACAAAATTCCAACTCGCTTTATCGGCGATGATCAGGTTTTGTGGTTCACCTACCATGGTCATCACTCCCCCTAAAGCGGTACCAATACCGGCGTGCATCATCAGATTTCGCAAAAAAGCGCGAAATTCTTCTAAATCTTGGCGAGTTGGATGAGCGAGATGTTCGTCATCGGAGTGGTCGTGGTCGGAGTTAAAGTCTTTACCAGACGCCACCTTGTGATAGATAGAATAAAAGCCCATGGCCACTGTGATAATCACCGCCACCACGGTTAGCGCATCGAGAAACGCTGATAAAAAGGCAGATGCAGCGGCAAAGGCAATGGATAAAGTAATCTTGTTTTTCAGCTTCAACAGCAGCTTGGTAAACAGATATAACAACATGGTCTTCATGAAGTAGATACCTGCTACCATGAACACTAGTAGTAAGATAACTTCTACGTTAACCACCATTTCATGTTTCATGTGCTCAGGTGTAGTCATGCCAATAAACAAGGCTTGAATTAATAAAATCCCGCCCGGTTGCAAGGGATAACATTTTAATGCCATGGCCAGGGTGAAGATAAACTCAGCGACTAAGGCCCATCCAGCTAAAAATGGATTGGCCATAAAAAGAAGAGGGTTAATAAGAAGAAAGGCAATAATCGCTTGTTTGTACCAATTTGGCGCTTTACCTAAAAAATTTGCGGCAATGGCCTGTGGTATTGACATGGACATAAGTAAGGATCCTTGCTAAATCTTTTTTGTTAATATAACAATGTTTTAAATAGTGTAACCCAAAAAAGCAAGGAAAATCTAAAGCTTAGGCATTATTGTAAGATTAATATGGCGAATGTAACGGTGAGATAACATTCGCCTGTTTGCCATGTGATTCAGGTGCTGGGTAAAGATTCGTTGTGCCGATGAAAAATCATCTGGTACAATCAGTTAACAAATTATAATAACAATTATAACCAAGTGAGACGTAGATGATTTACAAGGCTCAAAGCCCAGCTGGATTTGCTGAAGAATACATAGTGGAATCTATTTGGAGCAGGCGTTTTCCCCCTGGGACCATTCTGCCCGCAGAGCGTGAATTGTCTGAATTAATCGGTGTTACGCGCACAACCTTGCGTGAAGTCTTGCAGCGTCTAGCCAGAGACGGGTGGCTGACTATCCAACACGGCAAGCCCACCAAAGTGAACAATTTTTGGGAAACCTCAGGCTTAAACATTTTGGAAACTCTGGCCCGCCTTGACGAAGAAGGGATCCCTGAGCTAGTCGATCATTTGCTGGCGGCAAGAACAAATCTGAGTGCAGTCTTTATTCGTGGCGCCATTAAAAACAACCAAGACAAAGCCATAGAAATCATTCAAGCCTATTGCGACAAACCCGACAACGCCAATGAATTTGCTGGTAATGACTATCAATTATCTCATGACTTGGCCTTTGCATCGGGTAATCCCGTGTATGTATTAATGATGAACGGGTTTAAAGGCCTTTACTCTCGGATCGGTGGTTACTTTTTCTCCAATCCTAAATCCCGTGAGTTAACCCGAGCTTATTACCAACAACTGTTAGAGTTAGCGCAACATGGCGATTATAAACAGGTGCCCTTGGTGATCAGAACCTATGGCATCAAGAGTGGTAAAATCTGGCAAGAAATGCGCGAAGATATGCCCAAAGGCTTAGTAGACTGAGATAGATAGTCTTGATACCGGCCAAGTTCACAAAATAAGTGACACTTGGCCAATTATTTTGCAAAAAATAAAACCTTAAAAATCAACCACATAAAAATTAAACCAGATAACCCATCAAATAATTGTTCAATTAGTATGCGGTTTCTAAATCAAATCTCTATTCTCATCCTCAGTCGAGATACACCATCTTAATTAACTGAGGAAAAAACCATGACTAAATTAGACACCATCAAAGGCAAAGTAACTGAAGCTGAAGAATTTGCGCGTAAAATCTGGTTAGCAGGTTTAGGTGCTTACGGTAAAAGTTATGATGAAGCTCAAGGCCGTTACGAAAAATTAAGCGCTGAAGCAGCTAAATTGTTTGACGAATTAGTCGACAAAGGTGCAAAAATTGAAACTGAAGCAAAAGACAAGTTTCAAGTTAAATCAACCGTTGAAGCCCGTGTTGCTGAAGTGCGCAAAAAGTTAGGCTTAGACAAAGTAAGTGCTGATCAAAAAGTAGAAGAATTGTCTGCTAAAATTGACGCACTGACTGACGCAGTTGCTAAATTAGCTGCTAAGTAATTGTCATAAAGTCTGGCGTTTGGCCAGACTTTCTCTCTTCAACACTAAGCAGCAAACCTATTGATTGCCAGCCTTAGTCACCGTCAGGAGCATCATGTTGAAATCCACTAAGAAACTTGAAAACATAACCCGCAATGCATTACTTGCAGGCGTCGGTGCCTATGAAGCAGGACGTGAACAAGCAGCCAGTAAGTTTGACCAACTGTTTGTTGAGGGTAGTGCGTTAGTTAATGAATTAGTCGCCAAAGGGGAATCCCTTGAAGCGCAATTACAAGCAAAATTGCAAGTGAGGCAAGTGATGGACAGTAAAATAGCCGCGTTAAGGGCAACATTTGGTTTCCGTCGTGAGACTCGTGAACAACAGTTAGAACAACTGTCGCAGCGCGTCGACAATCTTATTGATGTAGTGGCTAAATTAGCACATCAAAAAGCGACGGCAAAAAAAGCCGCTGAGAAAGCGGTGGCAGAAAAAGCCGCAGAGGTAAAAGCACAAGAGCCAGCACCAGCAGTTAAAGCTGCTGCAGCGACGCCAGCGCCAGCTAAAGCAGCACCTGCAGTGAAAAAGCCAGTCGCTAAAAAAGCGTCTGGCAAAACAACTCCGGCAAAAACGGCAGTGAACAAAAGCGCTACGGCAAGTAAAGCAGCAGTCAAAAAGCCAAGCACTAAGACTGCAGTGACAACTGACAAGAAATAACCACAGTTTTATAGTAAAAGAGCGTCTTTAAGACGCTCTTTTTTTTGCTTTTTTATCCGTATCAAACTTATTGGTTTTTGACCAGACGCAGCTCAGTGTGCTGGGTTAATAATCTTGCTTCGCGAAGCTTTAACTGCTTTAGATAGCCCGCAAAGGTTTTACTGATCATGGTGTTACGTTTGATTAAATCCAGTTGCGGCCATGTGGCGCGCTCACCGTGATGAATCAACTCACTGATGCTCTTCAAACTTGGATTTGCCGCAATATGTTTTAAATTGGCGAAGGTCGCTGCCGGCAAAATATTGATATCACCCACGTATTGCTGGTCGATAATTGAACGCAATTTATGAATACCTAATTTTGCCGCGTTGTTGCTGATGGCGTTTTCTAAAAGATCAAAAGCAAAGATGCTGTTGATTTTAAGAATGTTAGCCGCATGCCGCCAAGTCAAACCCAGTAAACCAGTGGTATCACGTTTGTCTCTTGCCAAAAAAGGCACTGCAATGGGGTTGGTCTGACTAACGATGCTATGGTTGACGCCATACAACCTTGCCAAACGTTCAAAGGGTAAGTCGGCCATAATGGAACCATCAGCAAAACGACGGTTGGGAATGTAGGGCACAATCTCTCCCGCTTGGTTTTTCGCTCTTAACTGCACGGGATTGAACACAATCGGGATGGCACAAGACGCTCTCACGGCTTGCGTGATGATGGCATTGGGGGATGTTTTAGCATTAAGTAAGCGCGAAAACTGATGTAGGTCCGCAGGTGACACTGTCACCGTCATGTGTCGCCCGGTGCGTTTGAAGGCTTCTTCAAAAGTCATCAGGTCGAACAATTCAATCAAAGCGTTTTCGAGGTTGGTACTGTCGAGCAAACTGTCGCGGCCAAATCCTTGCCACAAGCGCCACTCTCTGAATTTTTCGTGGATCATTTCCGGCTGCAAGCTGGTGATCAATTCCTCGTCGGTGCGTGTGCCCACTAGGGCAGCTATGATGGAGCCTGCACTCGCACCCGATATTACGTCAGGCAGCAGCTGATTTTCCACTAAGGACTTCACTACACCGCCATGGAAAAAACCTAGGCCTGCCCCGCCACTCAACATTAAACATGTGCGACCAAAGGCGTGGGCCGTATCTTCAAAAAACGACAGCTTCTGATAAAAATCAACCTCACTTTCATCCGCTTCGTAGATGTAATCCAAGGCTTCACAGACTTCTTTGAGAAACTGTTCAATGAGATGTTTGGTACCAAGTTTGGCCACGCGATTTAAGGCTGGCGCAGCTATTTTTCCTAAGTTGCCATGCAGACCCTCATGTAAGATATACATGAGTCCTTCAACATCGCCACGGTCTTTCGCGCGCTGTATTCTTTGTACACGCTTACGGATCAATCGATAGTCGTAGTCATTGCTGGCGTCTTTGGCTTTCCATTCTTGTGCCCCAGAGTGCTCGTCGTGTTCTTCACACGCTTCTCTGTATTCCTGATAATTGGCAGCATGCTTCATGACCAACTGGAGTTCAGAAAGTCGTTTATTTGCCATGGGGAGTTCTCTTATTACTGCAGTGTCGCGATATAATCGTAAAAAATTAGAAAAGGCTACCCAAATCCAGCAAAAATTTAACAAAAAATTTTCAACTTTTATTAATTTATTGTTTTTAAACAATAAATTACTAGGCATGCTGCGCTATCATATTGTGTTAAATTGGCTTTTTAGATTGACCATTCTAATTGCAATGGTTAGCCTCGTGGCAGATAACAAGAAATGATTCGGCATTGACAACGAATAGGCGACCTTGCGTTATATGGAACTCGATTTTGCAACCCTCAGCTTACTGTCTATCCCAGTAATCAGCGCATTTGTTGGTTGGTCAACCAATTTTCTTGCCGTAAAAATGATGTTTTATCCCATTGATTTTATCGGTATCAAACCGTTTCTAGGCTGGCAAGGTTTAATTCCCGCAAAACGTCGCGAAATGGCCGAAATAGAAGTGGAGTTAGTACTCGGTAAACTGCTCAGTGTGCAGGAGCTCGCCAGTCGTATTGATCCTGCAGAGTTGACCAAGGCCATTGATCGCCGGCTTAAACAAGTGCTGCGCAAAATTGTTAATGAAGTGATGCAGGAATCCGCTCCTCAGTTGTGGGCAGCAATGCCCGTGCAAGCTAAAAACTTAGTCTATGCCCGAGTCGAAAATGACATTCCTAATGTCGTGCACAAAATGGTGGACGACTTCAAACATAACATCGAAGAAATTGTTGATATCAAAGAACTGGTGGTTAGCCAATTGGTGAATTCACCAGAACTTATCAATGAAATTTTTCTGAAGTCTGGAGCCAAAGAGTTTCCCTTTATTGAAAAATCGGGTGCCTACTTTGGCTTTTTGTTTGGTTTACCTACCATGGCTGTGTGGATGGTTTACCCAAGTTGGTGGGTATTACCGGTTGGCGGTTTGATTGTCGGCTATTTAACCAACTGGATTGCCCTGAAAATCATTTTTGAACCCAAACACCCCGTTAAGTTTTTGGGTTTTACCTTGCAGGGTATGTTTCTTAAACGTCAGAAAGAAGTATCACGTGTGTATGCCGATATTATCGAATCCAAGCTGATGACCTCAAAAAACATCATGGCGATTGCTGTGCATGGTTCAGGCTCTTCACAATTGCTCGAACTCATTGAATTACACGTGAATGATGCCATCGAACGTTATGTAGCTTTGGCTCAACCTTATTTTGCATTGGGCGTGGGATCACAAACCTATTTTCGTATGAAGGAAATGGCAATTAAGCGAATTTTCGAGGATTCCGAAAAATACCTAGCTTATGCCTATGAATACACCAACAAAGCCCTACGTATCGGCGATGATCTGTGTGAACGTATGCAAGCCTTGTCACCAGAAGAGTTTGAAGGGGTATTGCGCCCAGCCTATGAAGCCGATGAATGGAAGCTAATTGTGACCGGCGCCATACTGGGTATGGCCGCCGGTTTTATGCAACTGTACTTGGTCTTTATGTAGGCGTTGCTGTCGCCGCTAAGGGATGTTTACTAACGTTAGTCCTGCGACTCTACTCTGCGGTGTCCAAATGTTGAAATATCGTCACTAATGACTGGGTAAGTTTGTGTTTTGGAGCAAGATGAATTAACGGCTGTTTAGCCTGATGTGATTCACGCATTTTCACTGATTGACTGATGTATTCAGGCAATACATTAAAGCCCTCAGCTTTTAATTCTTCGATTATCTGTTTAGGTAAATTAGCGGTACCCAGAAACTGATTGGCAATAATACCCTCAATGGCCAAAGCATCGTTATGGTCCTCGCGAATTTCAGCAATTTTCTGCTGCAAACTGTACAAACCTTGCCGCGCAAAATCATCACAATCAATGGGGATCAAACAACGGTCTGCCGCAATTAAAGCTGACAAACTGTAAAAATTGAGGGCGGGTGCCGTATCAATAAAAATGTAATCGTAGTCTTTTTTGAGGCTTTCCAGCGCTTCGCGCAATTTATAGATTTTGTGCCGACTGTGTAATTCACTTTCCATCTCTGTTAAGCGAGTTGATCCGGGAATAATAAATAAGTTTTCATGCGCCGTGGCCTGGCAAAAGTCTTTCGCCGGACGCCGATGAATATGAAAGGTAATACTCTGGGCAAACAGGTCAGCAATGGTATCTTGCTCGCTGTTTTGTAAAGCATTCAGGTAGGCGCTGCTATTACATTGTGTATCAAGATCAATGATCAGGGTTTTGTGCCCAAAACTGGCGGCAATGGCAGCGAGATTGACCGTGAGACTCGATTTTCCCACGCCGCCTTTTTTATTGAACAATACTCTAATCATGCGCTGATATTACCTGTATGCTAATCACGTTGTCTGTTTTGTTGGTTACTGAATTAAATTTAGCTACATCTTTATTTTCAATCACTTAGGCACTAAAGTTGGTGAACAAAATGACTGCGTGCTAAGCGTCTGAGTTATAACATAGCTGCAGTCGCGTCGGTAGCGGTATGGGGATTATAAAATGAAAACAGCTGAACGCATACTTGTTACCTCCTTGGATATTTTTAATCAGCAAGGAGAAGCCAATGTCAGCAGTGTGGATATTGCCCTAGAGTTAGACATCAGCCCAGGCAATTTATATTACCATTTCAAAGGCAAAGAAGTGATTGTTGCTGCATTGTTTGACCTGTATGCAGAGCAAATGCGCCACTTGTTGGATGCTCCGTTGCGCCAGTCACACCAACAATTGAGTGTTGAAGAGTTCTTTTACTTTTTGTTTTTGGTGTTAGAGAAGAATCATTTGTTTCGTTTTTTATATCGTAATCCCATCGACTTATCCGACAAATATCCCAGCATCGCCAAAGGCTTTAGCAAATTAATCCGCGCTTTAGAAAACAGTATCACGCAGATATTAAGTCAGTTTGTTGCGCAGCAACAGATTGTTGCTGCCGAGGCGCAACGTAAACAAATGGTAGAAGTCATCAGCCTAGTGTTTAATCAAGCGGCGAACTACTACTCGCTGAAAGAGCAAGATTTGAATAGCGACAGCTATGTATACAAAAGTTTGTCGATGATTTTATTTGCTTTGTTACCCTATTTGAACATCGCTGAAGGTGAGTTACATGCTGTTCAAGACGCGATAAGTAACGAAGAATTTAGTCACACTGAATAAGGATAAATGAGCGGCAACTCGGGCATGCTCATGAAATGTAATACTTTTAATGAAAGTGAATGTGCCAGCTTTGGCGCATGGTGTAAAAAATATCAACGCGGCAGGAAGTAAACGTGAGTAAAAAAATTACATTTCTCGATAAAACATTTTGGATAACAGAGAGTGAGGCCAATCCAAAACACGTGGCGGGTTTGCAGATCTTAGAAAAACCCGCCAATGCGCCTGTCGATTATGTAGAACAGCTTTACAACGAATTGCTTAGCTTTGATTACACATCTTCACCTTTTGATTGTCGAGTGAAGCAGTTTCTCGGTTTTCCACTCAAATTAGTCCCGGTTGAACAACTCGATATGTCGTATCACGTGCAGTTTCATCAAATTGCCGATATCGACAACAAAGCCACCTTGCACAAGTTTATTGCCGGATTGCATGAAACTTGGCTCGATAGGGACAAACCCCTATGGCAATATCATGTGATCAATGCTCAGGGCAGCAACAAGTTTGCCATCTACATCAAGGTTCATCACATGTATGGTGATGGCGCCACTCTGATCCGTTGGTTTCAAGTGGGTTACACACCTGAACCCAGAAGCGAGGGATTTGTGCCAGTTTGGGCTGCCCAGCGTAAACCTCGCAGTGTGAAGCCGGTTAATCTATTTAAGCAATTTTTTATAGGTTGTTGGGACTTTCTTATCACCGTTAAAGACTTGATTTGGATCCTGTTTCGCTTGTTTGTCAAGCTACTTAGAATTAATCCGGTTTACATGCCTATACCGTTTTCCGGCACCAAAACGCTGTTAACTGGGCAAGTTAAGAAGGGGCGTTTGGTCTCGACCTTGAATATAGATTTCAGTCGCATCAAGGCACTTAGTCGTCGTTTACGCTGTTCAGCTAATGAATTAATGCTTTGTGTGTTTGATATTGGTGTACATCGCTTTTTGAAAGACTATGGTCACGTATTTAAACGCGCTTTATATACCAATATGCCGATAAATTTGCGTAAACCCGGTGAAACCACCGCTGGTAATAAAATTGCCATAGTACCAGTACAACTAGCTCATGGAGAAACAGATCCTTATTTACGCTTGCGGCAAATTATCGAAAACCATCGTATTGTTAAGCGTGCGGCAACGGTGTCCCATCCTATGGCCTTTAGTTATTACACCGTCTTGATCCAATCATTTTCTACTTTGTTTGAAATGTTGCATATCTCAAATTGGGTGAAACCCATTGCCAATATTTTGGTATCGAATATGCCTGGTCCCGCTGATACCTTGTACTTTAAAGACAGCAAATTATTGGCGAATTATCCGGTATCAACCATGACACCGGGGGGAGGGGTTAATATTACTATGGTCAGTTATGCGGGCAGTGCCAATATCGGCCTGGTGTGTTGTGATAACAATATTGAAAGCCTCGAACCTATGAGCCAGTATTTCCTCGAAGCCTTTGATATGTTGGAAGCGTGTATCGATGATCCCAGCCAAAACATTGATGATATCGGTGAAACGGTGGTGGAAGATGCCAGTTCAATTGTGGATGAAGAAAACTTTACCCAAATTGATGAAAAGCAGCACTAACACTTGACTATGATGCTCAGCAATAAATTAAAATCAGTCATTAAATCAAGTAGTTGTTTGACATGTTAAGCAAAAATTCTAATTCCAGTTATACCAATTCAGTTGCTTTGTTGGTGAATGCCATCAATGGCAATACAGCAGAGCAACCGTCTTTATATCAACAAGCCACGGAATATTTTAAAAAAGCACCGCTTTGGCAGCAGAAATTGGAAGAATTCGATCAGAAGATCGCCCAAGTCAAAGAACAAAGTAGTGAAACTGACAAAACCAGAATAGCCCAGCAAATTGCTATTTTAGAAGCGGGTAAGGCTCGTGAGTTTGACAAACAAGAAGAAGAGCGATTGCAGCGTTTGCGGGCCGCGATTGTTATATGTTTGGATATTCTCTCCATCAGTGAAGGTGATGATTTTGCTGAAACACAGCACAAGAGTGCAAAATTTTTAAGTTCGGTGCTGTTGATTTCGCCCGGGGAGGGTAAGCAACTTGCTGAACTACATCAAAGCCTCAAACCGGCGTATAAGGCTGTGCTTAGCTTGCGTTTGTTAGACAAATTGATCTCAACCAATTTAGTGAAAAACAAATACATATTACAGCATTTTAACCCGGCTAAACGTTATGAAGCTGAGGACGGGTCTTATGTGTGTTTTACGCAATCGGTGCTGCTTCCGGTTTTATTAGCTGCGGTGTTTCAGGATGTGGGTATGCAACATCCTGAGGTGATTCAAATGATGCACGGATTGAACGGTGAAAAAGATCCCTATCGTTTACTTGAACCGGCTGAGCGTGACCATTTACTTAAGCTAAGTTATCACTACACCATCGAATATTTGCAGTTTGGTCTAGGTGCACAAGCTTATATTGGCAACAGTGCAAAAGAGAAAGCCGAGTTTGATGAGGCAGAAGTGCAACGTTTGCGCTTTCAAATTAGTTTGGTCAAAGACGCCAATCAAACGTCATTGGGAACGAGCGAAATCATCAAAATTCCACAGATTTATGCGTCCATCGTATTTTCCACCAAACGCAACTATGAGCGTAAATCTATCTCTACTGCTGCACTTGTCATAGAACAGCTCGCTGTAAAAGAGATGATAAGCCCACAATTAGCTCAAGCCTTTGTCAGCATTGTTGGTCATTTCCCCTTAGGTTATGGCATCACTTACATACCTCTGGATTTGCGCGGCGTCGAACAAGAGAATTATGAATACGCTATTGTGATTGGCTTAAATCCGGCTAAGCCCCAGGAGCCCATGTGCCGTTTGGTGAGCAAAGATCAAATGTTTCTCACCCAAGGTGTACGCGGGGTAATACCCAAAGAACGCAATTTGCATTATCCGGTGGCACGCAAGAAACTGGTTAAAATCGAGCCGAAACGCTTAGCAGAAATTATGCAGAAACTAAGTTATGCCTTCGATCCGAGTCAAATAGAAGACCTTATTCCTTATTGTTGGGAACCTTACGACTACTTCTTTGTGCAAGGTAATCAGAATTTATGAAAACAATAGGCGTTTTATCCCTGTTAATTTTGTGATGAGCACATAAACAACGGTGACTCACCTTCAGGGTGGCGCATCATTATGTATAGGTAAATGCAAAAACAGTTATGGTGAACAAAGCTTAAAAGGTCAGCAACGGCAAATGGCCAGATTGGGGGAGCTACAAATTGTTTGTTTTTTTTGCTGCCTACTAAAAAAGACGTGCCTTATATTTGCAATAACTAAGCACTTAGCGACTATTCCCCCATTTTTGAATACAGACAAAATAGGCCGGCTAAAATCGTAGAAGATAAATAACCTAAAAAAAGGGCGCTGTAATAGCGCCCTTTGTCATTTTTGCATCACACAACTATTTGGCGCTCAAACCCATTTGATACAGGGTAAAACCATAGATATCAGCATATTGTTCTATGGTTTTACTGATAGGGGTACCTGCGCCGTGTCCAGCATTGGTCTCGATACGGATAAGCACAGGGTTGCTACCCGCTTGTTTGGCTTGCAACTGTGCTGCAAATTTGAATGAGTGAGCCGGTACCACACGGTCATCGTGATCACCGGTGGTAATCAAGGTAGCAGGATAAGCCACCCCTTCTTTCACGTTTTGCACCGGTGAATAGGCATACAAATAATCAAACATTTTTTTGCTGTCTTGTGCAGTGCCATAGTCATAGGCCCAACCAGCGCCAGCAGTAAAAGTGTGGTATCTGAGCATATCCAATACACCAACGGCGGGTAGGGCGACCTTAAATAGTTCTGGACGCTGCAACATAACCGCACCCACTAATAAACCACCATTTGAGCCGCCACTAATCGCCAGGTAATCACTGGAGGTATATTGCTGAGCAATTAAATATTCGGCAGCCGCAATAAAATCATCAAACACGTTTTGTTTGTTGGTTTTTATGCCGGCGTTGTGCCACTTTTTGCCATACTCACCGCCGCCGCGTAAATTAGCGACAGCGTAGACACCACCTTGTTCTAACCAAGCAGCGGTTACCGAACTGAAACGTGGTTGCAAACTGACATTAAAACCACCGTAGCCATACAACATGGTGGGATTTTTACCGTTTAATTCCAGCCCTTTTTTATAGGTCAGGATCATGGGGATCTTGGTGCCATCTTTGGAGGGATAGAAAACTTGAATGGAATCGTAAGCATCACTATCAAATTTTGCATTCGAGGCTATATAAACCTTGGAATCACCATTGGTGGTATCAAAGCTGTATATCGTTGACGGGGTTTTGTAGTTTGCGAATGAATAATACAGCTCAGTTTGCTCTTTTTTACCCGAGAAACCGCTGGCATCGCCAATGCCAGGCAAGGCTACATCACGTATAAGTTTTCCTTGTTTATCATATTGTTGCACCTTGGTAATGGCATCAACCATATATTGCGCAAAGATATAATCGCCGCCCATTGATACACCGAGTACATTTTCGGTTTCAGGTAATAGGTCCTGCCAATTTTCTGGGCGCGGATCGTTTGCATCAACACGGACAATCTTTTTATTGGGTGCGTTCAGGTTTGTGACCAATAAAATCGTTTCCCCTACATTATCTAATACATCAGTATCTGAGTCAGTATGGTCAAGAATCGTCACCAAGGTGCTAGAGGGCTTGGTCAAATCTTGAATAAACAACTTATTGCCAGAGGTTGAAACCGCTGCGGAAATGACCAAGTAGTGGTTATCGTCGGTTACACCACCTGAGACATAACGATGTTTTTGCGCTTCTGTGCCACCAAAAATAAGTTGGTCATCTTTTTGGTCTGTGCCGAGTTTATGAAAATATAATTTGTGTTGGTCGGTTTTGGCCGACAATTCACTGCCCTCTGGTTTGTCATAACTTGAGTAATAAAAGCCCTCGTTACCTAACCAGCTTATTCCCGAAAATTTTATATCCACTAAGGTGTTGGTGAGTGGTTTTTTGGTGGCGGTATCAATGGTTATGGCTTTGCGCCAATCACTGCCACCTTCGGAAATGAGGTAGGTCATGCGACTGCCATCATGGGAGAAATAGGTGCCCGACAATGACGTTGTGCCATCTTCGCTGAAGGTATTGGGATCTAGAAAGACTTCGGCTTCTTTCCCCTCTTTTTGGCGATACAGAACATATTGGTTTTGTAAACCATCGTTTTTGTAGAAATAACGGTAATCACCTTCAATAAAGGGGGCGCTGACTTTTTCGTAGTCGAGTAACACTTGTAAGCGTTTTTTTAAGGTGTCACGGGAGGGAATCGTGTCTAAATAGGAAAATGTCAGTTTGTTTTGTGCCACCACCCAATCGGCGGTTTCGACGCTCATGTCATCTTCTAACCAACGATAAGGGTCGGCGACATCGGTACCAAAGTATTGATCAACTACATCACCTTGTTTGGTAACGGGGTAGGTGAGTGTTGGCATAGACTGAGCGAGTTGTTGCTGGGGATCAGCTTGGGTTGTTTGCTGCGCTGAGTCGCACGCCGTCAGGGTGCCTAACAATGCTAAGGCAATGAGTGGTTTTTTCATGGAGTTTCCTGAATCGTATAATACGGATTATTGTTTTGGTGGCCAGCATCTTGGCGCTGGGCGAGAGCATAGTTGCAAAGCTAAGCGCTGCTGTAAAGGGGGATGTGCATTCTGCACCTCTACGTCAAGCAATCGTGACTAAAACTTAAAGCGCAACTCGCCTTCTTCAACTGCCACGGTTTTGCCGTGTAAGGCAAATAGTTTTTCCTGCCAATTGGACTCGTCTAAACGATAAGATATGTCATCACCTGCTGCCAAGCGTGTGATGAGTTTTTCTAATTGTGGTTTGTGATAATCCAAAATGCGTTGTTTGCTGCCGTCGAGGTAAATTTGTAAATAATCATTCATTTCAGTGCTTGTTCCACCGGTCAACATGGACAGTGCGGTTTTGACCGTGCCGCTCACCAAAGAGCGCACTTGGCTGGGAACAAACAATTTCAGTAGGCTCGCTGAGTCTTTTAATAAGGCGTATTCATCATTCACCAAACGGATCTCACTGATACTCGGGGTTTTCAGACACACCGTTTTTTCTTCACAGTCATAGTAGGGCAGGGCCGTGATAAACACCAAAATGTGGGCGCGGTAGATAGGATTGCCGAGATATTGAATATCTAAGGCTCCCACCACTTGTGCATGCAATAACGAGGCGTTGAGGGGAATGGATACCTCGGCACTGATTAAGGTCACTGTGCCCTGACCTTTAGGAACGGCAATAGGAAAGTGAGCAGGTAGGTGTGGAGTAATCAACTGATTGATTTCTGCCACGCTATAACTGGCATGCGTCAGCTTTTTAAAGCGAATTAACCAGGGTGCCAACCATAACAAGGCGGCAAGTTTTATGTTTTCAAGCTTCAATCAGGGGTCCAAGTTGGCAGTATGACCAAAAAGCTACAGAATTATTTTGGGTGATAAACCCGAAATATATGCTTTTTTATTAAATTTTTCAAAGGCTTAGGCATGCTATTTCAAGCAAAACAAAAAGCTAATACGACATTAACATAAAAGTAACACTGGCAAGGCTTTTTTGATACACTCACTGGTACGACGTCAGACGAGTTGGTCTTAAGGACCTCACAACTAGGCAGCCGCGTTGACGAAGGCACTACCCTACAACTTTCATTGTATAACGAAGTAGCACATTATCATGCAAACACTTTCCCAGACGCAATTCGATTTTATTGTCATCGGTGCCGGTTCGGCTGGCGCAGCGCTCGCCACGCGACTGAGCGAAAACAGCCAATTTTCAGTGTGTTTAATTGAGGCCGGTGGCAAAGACACCAGCCCATTTATCCACATTCCCTTTGGTCTAGCCTTTTTAGCGCGCATGACAAAACTGGGTTGGGAATATGACACCGCCCCGCAGTCGCACCTCAACAATCGCAAATTATTTTGGCCACGCGGCAAAGTGCTAGGCGGTTCGAGTTCACTGAATGCCATGTGTTACATCCGAGGTGTTAAAGAAGACTACGACGCCTGGCAAGACATGGGCGCAAAAGGATGGGATTGGCAATCCGTATTACCGTATTTTAAAAAATCAGAAAAACAACAACACGGTGCCAGTGCCTTGCATGGTGACAGTGGTTATTTAAGCGTGAGTGACTTGCGCCATACCAATCCACTTTCCCAAGATTTTGTTGCCTCTGCCAGTGAAGTGGGCCTTGCTCAGGTGGCTGATTTTAACGGTGAGCAACACGAAGGTTTGGGCATGTACCAAGTTACACAAGCCAATGGCCAACGATGTTCAACGGCGAAAGGTTATCTAAGTCAGGCCTTACATCGCCCCAACCTCACTGTGCTGACCCGAGCATTGGTGGAAAAAATTGTGATTAATGATGGGGTGGCGACCGGTGTTAAACTAAATATCAACAAACAAAGCCTAGAGCTCAAGGCAAATAAAGAAGTGTTATTGTCGGCAGGGGCGATTAACTCGCCACAAGTTCTAATGTTGTCTGGCATCGGCCCCAAAGACCACCTGAATGACAAAGGCATAGAAACCGTGGTTGATTTGCCCGGCGTTGGACAAAATCTGCAAGACCATCTTGATGCTATTGTGCAGATGCGCTGTAAAAGTCTTAAAAGTTATGCCATCGATATTCGTGCGGTACCGAGTTTTATTAAAGCGGGCTTTGACTACCTATTCAAACGTAAAGGCATACTCAGTTCGAATGTAGCGGAAGCCGGTGGTTTTGATCGCACCAGCATGGCTAGTGGTGTCGCTGATATTCAATACCATTTTCTACCCGCCATATTGCTTGATCATGGGCGCAAAGCCGCCTTGGGTTATGGCTATGGTGTGCACGTATGTGGGCTCTACCCAAAAAGCCGTGGGGAAATTCGCTTGCAATCTGCCGACCCGTCTGCGCCAGCGGTTATTGATCCCAAATACCTCAGCCATCCTGACGATCAAAAAGTCATGATTGAAGGGGTGCGTAAAGCCAGAAAAATACTTGCCGCTAAAGTGTTTGATAAACACCGTGCACGAGAAATTGGCCCAGGCCCAGAGGCGCAAAGTGATGAACAGATTTTGGCCTTTATTCGCCAGAAAGCCGAAACCATCTATCACCCCATCGGCACCTGTAAAATGGGTCAAGTGGATGATCCCAGCACCGTAGTGGACGAGTGTTTACGGGTGAAGGGAGTAAAAGGCTTGCGGGTTATTGATGCGTCGGTGATGCCACGCTTAGTGGGCGGCAATACCAACGCGCCTACCATTATGATTGCCGAGCGCGCCGCCGATCTGATCAAACACGATCACGCTTAAACGCAGGATTAGAAGGGCAAAAATAACGTGCAAGGAGTTAAGGGTGGTGGATAGATTCGTCCACCCTTGAACTGTTTAACTTTAACTTGGCTCGTCATTCCCCGCTGACAGCACAAATAAATTGAGGGCGCATTCACACATTTCGTCGATGTGACTGCGGTCCGCGTAAATCCCATCAATCAGCAAACGCGCAATACCATGCATAGTGCCCCAAGTCACCTGGGCGAGGCGCAAAGTATCTTCGCCGCGCGGCATTAAACCTTGTTGCTGCCATTGTAAGGTCATCTCAACTTGACGCTGAAAACTCGGATAGGCGATTTCTCTGAGTGATTTGGTTGCGGTATTCGATTTCCAGATAGTGCGGCCAAACATCAAATCGTAAAGTTCGGGGTTATCTGCCGCGTATGCAATATAGCCTTGAATAAATTGCCGGTATTTGTCTTTGGCAGGCATGTTTGTTTGCTGGAAAATAGGTTGGGCGTCATCTTGCCAGCGCATAAAGCCTTGTTCTGCAATGGCGCATAACAACTCATTTTTATCTTTAAAATGATGGTAGGGGGCAGTGCGCGACACCCCCACTTTGTCTGCTAGTTTGCGCAGTGATAAGCCATCAATCCCAGACTGTTTGAGCATTTCGCTTGCGGCATCCACAAGGGTGGTGCGTAAATCACCATGATGATACGAAGCCTTTTCTTGTTTAACACTCACCACACTTGAACCTTTTGTTTGTTGCTTGGCTTGCTTTGCCGTGGGGTTATCTTGACAGCGTCAACATAAACTCTTATCTTGACGCTGTCTAGTTTAAATATTTGTTAAAAATTATCTGTTATATCTTGCCACCAAACTGGGAGCACAACCTTGAATCTGCTTGATTTTGCCAAACTTGAAACCTTACAGGTCAGTATTGACCAGCATATTGCTCACATTCAACTGTGTCGGCCGACTGCATTAAATAGCATGATCCCCGCGTTCTGGCGCGAGTTGCCACAGGTTGTGCGGCAGATTGATGCCCAAGCCAGTGCCCGAGTGATAGTCATATCCTCCCAAGGTAAACACTTTAGTGCGGGCATGGATTTAAGTGTTTTTGTGCAAATGGGCCAGAATTTTTCAGGTGAACCAGCTCGCCGCGCAGAGCGGATGCGCCGCATGGTATTGGAGTTACAAGACAGCTTTAATGCACTGGAAGAAGTGCGCACGCCAGTTTTGGCCGCTGTACAGGGTGGCGTGATTGGTGGCGCAGTGGATATGATTTGCGCCGCAGATAGTCGTTATTGCACACAAGACGCCTTTTTTAGCATCAAAGAAACCGAGTTAGGCATGACAGCCGATGTGGGCACCTTACAACGTTTACCTCATTTAATTCCCCAGGGCTTAGTACGTGAGTTGGCCTATACCGGCCGTAAGCTCAGCAGTGACGAAGCCCTCAAATGCGGTTTAGTGAATAGTGTATTTGCCGATCAAGCCACCATGTTAGCCAACGTCATGAAAATCGCTGCGGATATCGCCAAGAATTCGCCCATGGCCGTAACTGGCTGTAAAGCCATGCTCAACTACAGCCGTGATCACAGTGTCTACGACAGCCTCAACTACATGGCCACGTGGCAAGCAGGCATGTTTCAAATGCCTGACGTACAAGAAGCCATGGCCGCAGCACAGCAAAAACGTGAGGCCTCTTACGCACCCTTACATCCCATTGCCCCAAATATGTAAGCCACGAGTAATACGCTTATCAAGTCGTGTTTTCTGGTAAACCACGGCATGCCAATGTCTTTATCTTTTTAGGAAAACTTTACATGACACAAAGTACACAGGCCGCCCCTGGCCAACTTAAGTACCCGCATTTATTGCAGCCACTGGACCTCGGTTTTACCACCTTAAAAAATCGTGTATTAATGGGATCGATGCACACTGGCTTAGAAGAAGCCCCGAATGGTCATAAACGTATGGCGGCCTTTTTTGCCGAACGTGCCAAAGGCGGGGTTGGTTTGATTGTGACGGGTGGCATCGGGCCCAACGATGAAGGTGCCACTCACAAAAATACCAAGCGCCTAAATACCGACGAAGCCGTGGCCGAACATAAATTGATCACCGATGCCGTGCACGCCGAAGGCGGTAAAATATGCATGCAGATCTTACACACAGGCCGTTATGCTTATAACCCAAATTTAGTCGCACCCTCGGCGGTGCAGGCGGCCATTAATCCATTCAAACCCAAAGCCTTAGACGAAGCAGGAATAGAAAAGCAGATTGAAGATTTTATTTTCTCTGCCACGCAAGCACAAAAAGCAGGGTATGACGGTGTCGAAATCATGGGATCTGAGGGTTATTTTCTCAATCAGTTTATCGCTGCGCGTACTAATCACCGTGATGATCAGTGGGGTGGAAGTTATCAAAATCGCATAAAACTGCCTATCGAAGTGGTGCGCCGTGTGAGGGCAGCGGTGGGTGAGCATTTTATTATTATCTACCGTTTGTCGATGCTCGACTTGGTTGAAGGCGGCTCGAGTTACGATGAAGTAGTTGAACTAGGTAAAGCCATCGAACAAGCTGGGGCAACCATCATTAACACCGGCATAGGCTGGCACGAAGCACGCATTCCTACCATCGCCACCAAAGTGCCGCGAGCAGCCTTTACTTGGGTCACGGCAAAATTCCGCCAAGCATTATCTATTCCAGTGATCACCTCGAACCGCATCAATACCCCTGAAGTGGCCGAACAGGTGCTGGCGCGTGGTGATGCCGATATGGTGTCGATGGCACGCCCGTTTTTAGCCGACCCTGAATTTGTGCTCAAAACCATCGAAGATCGCGCAGATCAGATCAATACCTGCATTGGTTGTAACCAAGCCTGCCTCGACCATGTATTCGACGGCAAAATGACCAGCTGCTTGGTCAATCCGCGCGCTTGTCATGAAACTGAAGTGAATATTGTGCCCGCTAGGCAGCTCAAGAAAATCGCGGTGGTGGGTGCTGGCCCAGCCGGGCTAGCGGCAGCTACAACAGCAGCCAAACGTGGTCATCAAGTTACCTTGTTTGACTCAGCCAGTGAGATTGGTGGTCAATTCAACATTGCCAAACAGATCCCAGGTAAAGAGGAGTTTTTTGAAACCCTACGCTATTTCAAACGTCAAATCGAGATCCTAGGCATCGACTTAAAATTGAATACTCGTGTTGATAGTGCAAGTCTTAACCACAGTGATTTCGACGAAATCATTATCGCTACAGGCATCAAACCGCGCACACCAGCGATTCCTGGTATCGATCATGCAAAAGTGCTGAGCTATATCGACGTGATTGTGCATAAAAAACCGGTGGGTAAAAGAGTGGCCGTCATGGGGGCAGGTGGCATTGGTTTTGATGTGAGTGAGTATTTGTCACATGGTAAACGCCAGCCGAGCCAAGATATTCCTGCCTTTATGCAAGAATGGGGCATTGACATGAGTTTCACCGCGCGTGGTGGTATTGAAGGCATTAAAGCGCAACCAGAACCCTCACCTCGTGAAATCTATTTGCTGCAACGTAAATCGACAAAAGTTGGCGCGGGTTTAGGCAAAACAACTGGCTGGGCGCACCGCGCTGGTTTGGTTAGCAAAGGCGTAAACATGCTGGCTGGTGTGGAATATCTGAAAATCGACGATGCTGGTTTACACATCAAGCTAAACGATGAGGTTCAAGTACTGCCGGTGGACAACGTCGTGATCTGCGCCGGACAAGAGCCACTGCGTGAATTAGTTGAAGGTCTAACTAAACCCTATCACCTCATCGGTGGTGCCGATGAAGCTGGTGAGCTTGACGCCAAACGCGCCATTGATCAAGGCACACGTTTGCTGCTTGAGATCTAACAAAAAACAAGGCTCTTAGCCCTTGCGCTTTGAGCCTGTGTTTGCCAAGCAACTTAAACCAGTTACGGCATAGTGCCCCGCTATAGGGTAATCGCTATCCGTCAAATCATTGCTCTTCTCATCAGCCAATATCGATACAATGAGGTAAATGCCTTGCTTTCACGGCGCATTATTGCATTGACCAATTAGCCATTTTGACTAATACGAGGCGCTAGATTGTTTTCCTGTGCTTTACTCGACAAGGTTTAAGTTTTTAACGTATGCTTGGATTTTGACTATATCAACGGGAGAACAAAACATGTCCTTAGACATTAGAATTGAGTTAAATGAAAGCGATCTCGAACACTTTAAAAGCTTAATGGCCTCTGCAGTTAATAAAGCCAAAGATCTTCCTGAGGAGACGATTATTGCCCGAGCACAAGGTGTATGCATGGAAATGGAACGCGCCAACATCCCTGATTTTGTTGCTTCACGCTTAGTATCGCTAGAAATTCTGATCCAAGCTGTGCAAGACGAAGATTGGCAAATGCCAGAAGATGAACGGTCAGAAGTGCTGACATCATTAGCGTATTTCGCCGAGCCGCAGGATCTGGTGCCTGACAGTATTCCGGGATTAGGCTATCTAGATGATGCCATTATGATAGAACTGGTCATCCGTGATTTATCCTTAGATTTAGAAGCTTATCAAGCGTTTTGTGCGTTTCGTAGAACCGAAGAGCGTCGACGCGGCGATGAGGCAAATGTCGACCGTGCGTCTTGGTTAGCAGGCAAACGTAATGAACTCCGTTCTAGGTTGCGTCGCAATAAATCTACCGCTGGTCGTCGCAGCGTTTTCTCACGCATTATGTAAAGGTTGGCGGTATTCAGGCGGTATAAAGCCTTTTACGCCAAGCTCTTGTTCAAACTGCGGCTAAAAAAGAGTCAATACACCGTAATAGGAGGGAGCCAACACTATGCTGTTGGCTCCTCAAATCCATAGCTGATTAATACCTCACTTTGCCCCACGGGTTTACTTGCTGGGATGAAAAGAAACCTTGTCTACTTTAATGGAAAACCAGCTCGCACTATTCATGATAGGTGGGTGGACGATCAACAAAGCGTTAAAACAAATCAAAGGTCTGCTCTGGGTGATGTATGGTCACTACAATCGCGTTAAGCCCATGTGTATTTTCGCATTGTTCATCGTGGTTGAAGTCTCTATACTGGCCGCCATTCAAGCACCAACCATAAGTGAAAGTAATGAGCACGCTGCCAAGCCAATTTAGTGATTTTTTAACACAAGTTAAAGCCAGCCAGACGTTATGGGCCTTGCAAGAGCGTAGCAGTGAAGGTTGGGTCGTACTTGATTCCATTAATTTTGAAGACACGGACGTGATGCCATTGTGGTCCAGTGCTGAACTGGCCAAAAAACACTGCATCGACGAATGGCAAGATTACACACCGGTGGCGATTAGCGTCGCTGACTGGTTAGAGTTTTGGGTAGAAGATTTGACCTCAGACAACGTCATGGTGGGGGTAAACTGGCAAGATGAAGATTACTTAGAGTTGGAACTCGGTGAATTTAGTCAACAAGTCGCCAGCATTGAAGCCTTTAAAAAAGAGCATTAAGCCACACCGCTCTGCAGGGGCAAACTCAGCATTTTAGCTTGAGTTTGCTCGCTCAAAAAACAGATATAACAAACAGACAAACAAACAGCAAAATCGCGGTTTTTACCGACGAACCTTGTTTGACTTTTTACTGCTGCGGTCTAAATTTCCCTTGCACTAATTCAAACACCAGACGAGCTGCCAGTTTTGCGGTTTGATTGTTTACATCAAAACTCGGGTTCATTTCCGCCAAATCGGCTAACCGCCAAGTAAACCCAAACATCGATTGTGCCTCAGCGAGATAATGCAGCAGGCTGATCACAAATTGCGGTGAAATACCTAATGCACTGGGCGCGCTTACACCAGGCGCTAGGCTGGCAGGAAAGGCATCCAAACAAATTGTCACATACAGCTCATCAATGTCAGCCAACATCGGTGTCAACAGCTGTTTGGCCGCCGCCATATTGCAATCAACATCAAGCAAATAACGAGTGCCTGTGGTGTGTGCCATGTCAAACAAAGCTGGGGTGTTAGCGGCCTGAGACACACCTAAACAGCTATAGTGAAAAGGCCGTTGACGTTGTTGGTTGAATTGGGCAATTTGCCAAAAAGGGGTGCCTGAACTGGTAAGAGGGGCAGGCTTACGCAAATCAAAGTGGGCATCAAAATTTATAATGCCGATTTTTTTCTCCGTTTCGCCTCGGCTCTCCATGTATTGAAACAAACCTTGATAACTGGCCCAAGCGATTTCATGGCCTCCACCTAAGGCCACCACAAAGTCGCTGTGTTGCAAACACGATTGCAGGGTTTGACTAAATTGTTGCTGAGCAGACTCAAGATCATGGTGGGCAACAATGTCACCGTCATCGTGCAAGGCAACTGGGGCATGCCACGCCATATTCGCCAGTGCCCCACGGATCGCATCAGGCCCAGTTTTTGCGCCAATTCGGCCTTTGTTGGCTTGCACCCCTAAATCACAAGCGAAGCCTAACAAGGCACAACGACTTAGGTTTGCTGCGTGTTGGTTAACCACTTGATGCCAACGTAAGCCCCGTGCACCATCTTCACTGTCTACGCGGCCTTGCCAGGGTGTCGAAAGGGGTAAATTCATACTGCTTGCCTCATGCGACCGCCTTGCCACACGCAGCGTGGTCGGTATTGGTTAATGCCGTAAACAAGATCCACAGGGTGAGTAATATCCCAAAGACACAGGTCGGCAGCATAACCCTGCGCAATTTTTCCAGTGTGCTTATGCAAATTTAGGGCTTTGGCGGCGTGACACGTAGCGCCGCGTAGCGCCTCTTCGGGACTTAATTGAAATAATACACAGGCCATGTTCATGGCGGTTAAAATCGAACTGATGGGGGAGCTGCCTGGATTGAGATCGGTGGCGACCGCCATGGGAATGTTGTGTTGCCGTAGGGCGGCAATGGGCGGTTTTTGGCTTTCGTTCAAATAATAAAAAGCGCCAGGCAACAATACTGCGACACAATCAGCTGCCTTTAGACAACCCACGTCGTGGGCTGCAAGGTATTCGATATGATCTACCGATAAGGCCTGAAATTCAGCAGCTAATTTGGCGCCTTGTAAGTCGGATAGTTGTTCAACATGTGCTTTCACCCGCAAACCATGGGCCGCTGCCGCACTAAACACTTTGCGGCATTGTGCCAGTGAAAAGCCAATTTTTTCACAAAATACATCCACCGCATCGGCTAACTTGTGCTTGGCAATGTGTGGGATCACCTCCTCGCAGATAAAATCAATGTAGTCATCCCCACGCCCTGCATATTCTGCGGGCAGTGCATGCGCCCCTAAATAGGTAGTGATGATGTTTAGCTCAAGGTGGTCTTCAAGTTGCTTGGCTACCTTCAACATTTTGATTTCGGTAGCCAAATCAAGGCCATAACCCGACTTAACTTCAATCGTGGTCACACCTTCTACACATAAACGTTTAGCCCTAGCGAGGGCGCTATGCAGCAGTGTCTCTGCACTGGCTTGACGGGTAGCCGCCACGGTGGCGCGAATACCGCCACCTTGCTGGGCAATCTCTGCGTAACTCTGACCCAACAAACGCTGTTCAAATTCGTTAGCACGGCTACCGCCAAACACCAAATGGGTGTGGCAATCAATAAAGCCCGGCAACAACCATGCGCCATTACCGTCGACTGTGTTCTTAGCGATAGCAGGGCAATCTGTAGCGGCAAAAATACCGACAATGTTGCCATGGGCGATGGCTACGCTGGCGTTGGGAATTAAACCATAAGGTTTGCCATTATCTTGCATCGAGGCAAGCTGTACATTGTTGATCAGCACATCGCAGGTGACAGGCATGGGCATTCTTCGTGAGTGAACAGACCAGCATACTTTACTGTGAGAAACTTCACTTGTACATACTTGTATATACAAGTTGACTGCGGTAAATTGCCCCCACGTTCCCCAGCCAGTGATGTGAGATGCAAGCGCGCTTTCAACAGATAAAATCGGTGTTACTTGATCAGGTGAGTGCCGGGTTGATGCAAGCGGGTGATAAAGTTCCCTCTGAAAATCAATTAGCTGAGCAATTTCAGGTGAGTCGCATGACGGCACGCCGCGCCCTCACCGAACTAGTTGACGAGGGCATCCTCGCGCGTGTCCAAGGCTTGGGCACCTTTGTGGCTGATCATCGGCCTATGAGTTCGATGTTGGAAATTCGCAGTATCCAAGATGAGATCCTCCAGCGTGGCCATCATTACAGTAATCGCCTGATCAGCAAACACAGTATCAAAGCCAATGATCAACAAAGTGTCTGGTTAGCCGTGGAAACGCACAGTGAGGTGTTTCACACCGTGATCGTACATTTGGAAAATGATCTGCCTGTGCAGGTGGAAGATCGTTTGGTCAATCCTGCTTGGGCACCCGATTATTTGCAGCAAGACTTCAGTCTTACCTCTGCTAACAAATACCTTAATAGCGTTGCACCGCTCACCCAAGCCGATCACATTGTGGAGGCCATTACACCCAGTGCCCGCTTGGTGAGCTTGTTAAACATTGCGCCTAGCCAAGCCTGTTTGAAAATCAGCCGGCGCACTTATTCAGCCAAGGGCATTGTGAGTTATGCCTTACTTTATCATCCGGGTAACCGCTATCGCCTTGGTAGCCATCTAGAATTTACCCCATTATCTGAGGAACACCGATGACTCGACACGACCCCTCTCGCCATATCCGTGCCGCACGCGGTACTACATTGGTGGCCAAAAGCTGGCAAACCGAAGCAGCCATGCGCATGTTAATGAATAACCTTGATGCCGAAGTGGCCGAACACCCGCAAGACTTGGTAGTGTACGGTGGCATTGGCCGCGCTGCGCGCAACTGGCAGTGTTATGACAAAATTGTGGAAGTACTTACTCGGCTGAACGACGACGAAACGTTGCTGGTGCAAAGTGGTAAACCGGTTGGTGTGTTTGCCACTCATAGCAATGCTCCACGGGTGTTAATCGCTAACTCAAACTTGGTACCGCATTGGGCTAATTGGCAGCATTTTAACGAGTTGGATAAACAGGGTTTAATGATGTACGGCCAGATGACGGCGGGGTCATGGATCTATATCGGCTCACAAGGCATTGTACAAGGTACTTACGAAACCTTTGTCAGTGTGGCCAAAGCCCACTTTAAGGGTGATGCAAAAAACCGCTGGATCCTCACCGGTGGGTTAGGCGGCATGGGCGGTGCACAACCCCTTGCTGCCACCATGGCCGGTTTTTCGATGTTGGCGGTAGAAGTGGACGAAAGCCGTATCGATTTTCGTCTGAAATCGGGTTATCTCGATAAAAAGGCCAAGACCCTCGATGAAGCCCTAGCCTTATTGGCTGACGCCCGCGAGCAGGGGCAGGCTATATCCGTGGGTTTGTTAGGCAATGCGGCGGACGTATTTACCCAGTTGCTGGCGCAAAACATTATTCCTGATGTGGTCACTGACCAAACCAGCGCCCATGATCCGTTAAACGGTTATTTGCCACAGGGCTGGACTCTTGAGCAGGCTGCAGCCAAACGCTTAAGTGACGAGCAAGGGGTGGTGAAGGCTGCCAAACAGTCTATGGCTGTGCAGGTAAAAGCCATGTTGGGTTTACAACAACGTGGTGCAGCGACCTTAGATTATGGCAATAATATTCGCCAGATGGCCCTTGAATGTGGGGTGGCCAATGCCTTTGATTTTCCGGGTTTTGTGCCTGCTTATATTCGTCCTTTGTTCTGCCAGGGTATTGGACCGTTCCGCTGGGCAGCACTATCTGGTGATCCACAAGACATTTATCGCACTGACGCCAAAGTGAAAGAGTTGATCCCCGACAACAGCCATTTGCACCGTTGGCTGAACATGGCCAAAGAACGCATTCAGTTTCAAGGTTTGCCCGCTCGCATTTGCTGGGTCGGTTTAGGTGAACGGCAAAAATTGGGTTTAGCCTTTAATGACATGGTGAAACGTGGGGAATTGTCAGCGCCTATTGTGATTGGTCGCGATCACCTCGACTCTGGCTCGGTGGCGTCACCAAACCGTGAAACCGAAAGTATGTTAGACGGCTCGGATGCAGTGTCAGATTGGCCTTTACTCAATGCCATGTTGAACACTGCAAGTGGTGCAACGTGGGTGAGTTTGCACCACGGTGGCGGTGTGGGTATGGGTTTTAGTCAGCACTCGGGCATGGTCATTGTGTGTGATGGCACAGATGAGGCGGCAGCACGCATTGCCCGAGTCTTGCACAACGACCCAGCCACAGGGGTGATGCGCCATGCGGATGCGGGATATGAACTGGCGCAATCCTGTGCCAAACAACACCACTTAGACTTACCCATGTTAGGAGCAAAATAAGCATGGCACATCTCGTTTTACAACCTGGTCACCTTGATCTCAGCATTTTGCGCCAAGTTTATCGTCAGCACATACCCCTGAGCCTTGATCCGAGTGCCGAGCCTGAGATAAACGCCGCCCAACAAGTGGTGCAAGATGTGATCAAACAAGGACGCACCGTCTACGGTATTAACACCGGATTTGGTTTGTTGGCCAATACCCGCATTAACGTTAATGAACTGGAATTGCTCCAGCGCAGTATCGTATTGTCTCATGCCGCAGGCACCGGTGATTTTATGTCCGAGGGCACGGTGCGGCTGTTAATGTTGTTAAAAATCAATTCTTTGGCACGTGGTTATTCGGGCATTCGTTTAAGTGTTATTCAAGCCTTGATTGCCCTGTATAACACACAAATTTATCCGGCGATCCCAGAAAAAGGCTCAGTGGGTGCATCCGGCGATCTGGCGCCCTTAGCTCACATGAGTGTGGTTTTACTCGGTGAGGGCGAAGTATTCCATCAAGGTAAGCGTTTATCTGCCGAGCAAGGTTTAGCCTTGGCTGGTTTGGAAAAAATTACCCTTGCGCCCAAAGAAGGATTGGCGCTGTTAAACGGTACACAAGCGTCCACGGCTTTTGCGTTGCAAGGATTGTTTTATGCAGAGACAGCGCTGTTAAGTGCCACCGCCATTGGTGCTTTAAGTGTTGACGCCGCGCAGGGCTCACGTGTGCCCTTTGATGACAGAATTCATCAAGCCCGCGGCCACAAAAGTCAAATTGATATTGCTAGCGCCTACCGACAATTATTAGCCACCTCAGAAATTGGCTCTTCCCACGCAGGCTGTGAAAAAGTGCAAGATCCCTATTCGTTGCGCTGCCAACCGCAAGTGATGGGGGCATGTTTGCAGCAAATTCGTTTTGCCTGCGACACACTCGTGGTGGAAGCCAACGGCGTATCTGATAACCCCTTAGTGTTTGCCGACAGCGGAGATATTTTGTCGGGGGGCAACTTTCATGCAGAGGCCGTCGCCATGACTGCCGATATGTTAGCCATCGCTTTATGTGAAATTGGCGCCTTGTCAGAACGCCGCATGGCGTTGTTGATTGATCCAAGCTTAAGCAAATTGCCGCCTTTTTTGGTGAATAACGGTGGGGTAAATTCGGGTTTTATGATTGCCCAAGTCACCAGTGCGGCCTTGGCCAGTGAAAATAAAACCTACGCTCACCCCGCGTCTATCGACTCCTTGCCCACCTCGGCCAATCAAGAAGACCATGTCTCCATGGCCACCTTTGCGGCGCGGCGCTTACGCGATATTTACGACAATGTTGCCGGAATTTTAGCCATTGAATGGTTAGCCGCCGCCCAAGGCGTAGACTTCCGCGCGCCCTTAAAAACCAGTGACAGGCTTGAGCAAGTAAAATCTTTACTGCGTGAACATGTGCCGTTTTACGCTAAAGATCGCTATTTTGCCCCAGACATTGAAGCCGCTAAACGCCTGATAAAATCCGACAAACTCGCCGATATAACAGCACTCCAACTACTTGCCTAAGCAGCAAAAAAAACGGCGCTAACTCAGCGCCGTTTTTTATCTATTAGTTTGTATTCTGTATAGGTGCAACTGGTAAAAATTACTACGTCACCAGAATAAAATTATTATGCCTTGAAGTAATTTTTTATTTTCAAAACTAACACCAAACAGAGGATGAATATGGGCAGATTTAGTAGGGAAACACCTAGTGTCGCGAAATAATGAAAAAATGAAAACCTCTCCGGTGATGCTAAAATTGTTATCCCACAATATATGAAAATGAAAATCACTGATACTTGCACATAAAAATGCCTTGTAGTTTTTTGCGCCAAAAATCGATTAATTGCGACTACGACAATGACACTGAGTAATATAGATATAGGCCCAAATAGAATAGAAGCAATCAGAATAGCAGACACAATATCAATTGGCATGAGTTCTCCTAGGCTAAATTCTTACACATTTTTTTAGCATGTAATATTTGCCGCCGTTGCCATCTGGAAATTCCCAAATTTCACAAGAATAACGTAAAGTTCCACTGTTATTTAAACCACCTGAATAAATGCCATCTACCGGAAATAGCCCCATACCATAACCTCCCGTAAACACTGCACCCTCAGGTAAGTCAGCATTGCCACTGCCAGCATATTCAACAGTTTCGCCCACTTCATCATCACATTCAGCATGCTCGGCCGGGTTAGTAGTGGCATTGCAAAAAGCATCGAATGAATCATCAATCCACTCGGTTGGGGATTCATTTGTTACTGCAGAATAATACGTGTTTACCATGTTGAACATTAGCAAAGCGAATTGGGGATTAACTAAAGTCATGTCTGACGCTTCGGCGTTCATCGCATCCCTAAAGCCCAAATCGCAAACTGTTTTCTCTTCACCACTGCTATAGCATTCATCATGGGCTTTGCAAGATTTTGGGAACCATTCTGGCACAAATGATGCCGATGCTTCTGAACCACAATATTCTATATCATGTTCGCCAGGCCCATCCGGGGTAGTTGGGTCTAAGTATGAAGAGTTCTGACTAATTACTATTGGTCCATTAACTGAGTCTGCACCAGTTAAAAAAGAAGCAAAGTCGTACTCAAAAATCGAATTTAAGTCAATTTGTTTTAGTTCTATTGAATATAATTTTCTCAAATAAAATAGGTATTCAATCCCATCTCTTTTATTGGCTGCCTCAATGATGATTTTTTCAAACTCGCTTCTTGGCTCAACCACCACCATTTCCCCATCTAGAAATTCTACAGCCATAAGGGCGTTGTTTGGTGTCAGATAGATATATTTTGGTGACTCGATGGCAGGATTAACACATGTTGCCAAGCTTTGCGTACATATTTTTATATCCAATAAAATCGTTTTATTTAGTGCCAGCAATCCTTCAGTGGCTTTTATGTCTTTGGCCTGATTAAGCAAATATCTGACAGGCAAAATACCATGATTTTCACCATCTTTGACCTTTATCACCTCATATAACAATGGCACGTTCAAAGGACCAGTTGGGTTGATTTTAAGTGAATTTTCCTGTGCAACAACGTTGCAAGTTAAGCTAGTCAATAGAAGTATTTGAAAGATAGCGAGATAGCGAGATAGCGCATTTCATATGCAATTTTCCTTAATTAATAATTACGTTTTGGACACTAGTCGGTTGTTAGTACTGTAGTGCCAAGATTTCAGTATGCCCAAATAATGACTCCGTATTGGGAAACTAAACCATCCCATAAATGAATGTGTTTTGTAAAGTAACTTTTTGAATTAAATTTAGTCAACCTAAGCTTCGTGTATTATTTCACCACATCTGCTATTTGAATGTTCGCCTTAAGCTCAACAAAACTGAGGAATTTAGCTGTAATATTTTTGTTACTTTTAGGTCGAGCATTTAATTCATATACTTCGTTTTAAGTCATTATATTTTTTTGAAGGAAAAAATAGTGCTCTCTGTTTTTGACAAACTTAATTTAAAACACCAAAAAGAGATCTTGGTGATTTCTGCACCAGAGTCCTTTGAGTCTGAACTGCAAAGTCTCAATGAGGTTCACATAGAGTCTGATATCAATGCGCTAAGCGACTGCCATTTTGTTTTAGCTTTTGTTACCAAACAAGCAGAAGTGGACACCTTAGTGAAGCAATTGGCGGACAAAATAAAAGGTGATGGTCTGCTTTGGTTTGCCTACCCTAAAGCGAGCTCAAAACGCTACACCTGTGATTTTAACTGTGATACGGGCTGGAAGCTGGTGCGCAGTCTGGGTTTTGACAGTGTTCGCCAGGTCGCCATCGATGAAGATTGGTCGGCATTACGATTTCGCCGGATTGAATACATCAAATCCTGAGTATTGAGAGATGGTAAAGGCGCAAAGGAGAGAAGGATGACAAAAGGGCAAATAAAATCGTGGCATGCAGCCAAGGGCTTTGGTTTTATAAAATCCCCCGACCTTGAAAATGAGGTGTTTGTGCACATTCGCGCTTTTGCCCGTGGTAGCCGTGAACCACAGGTCGGTGATGTGATCTATTTTGATGTGGTTACGCAGCCCGATGGTAAAGTCCGCGCCACAGATTGCTATTTTGCGGGTCAAGCCAAACCAGTAAAAAGCGTCTCAGTTTATAAACCCACAACTTAACATAAAAGTGTGACCAAAAGCCTGCTCAACGTGTGTGTTTTAGCTCTTTTGGGTTTTTGGCTATACCAACTATTCCAGCCAAACAGTGAATTGGTCAATTCTGATAGAGCAAAAGACACTACGTCTGAAACTTGGCTAAGTGACGAGTCATCTTCACCAGTGCGTGACAACAATTTTGTGTGTGATGGCCGCCGCTATTGCAGTGAGATGCGTTCACTCGATGAGGCGATATTTTTTATTAAAAACTGCCCAAATACCCAAATGGATGGTGATGGAGATGGTCGTCCTTGTGAAAATGATTCCCGCTTTGAGTGAGTATCACTATTAACAAACTTGGCATTATTTAACTGAGGCCACTCAGTATTCAATAACCTGTTAACTCTAAAAATCCTTGGCCCTGGTGACTGCCTGTCACGTCAACCATGCCTTCGTAATAGGGCAGCAGTGCAGGGTTCCATTGGTTTATTTTGCGACTATTTATGCGAATATCGACCTTGGACTGAGGAATGCTCAGCCGCCAAGATAGCGGTAATTGGCGTGCCTCCACTGTCTCCCAAGCAATAGGGCTAAGGCTCAGATGCTCGGCATTTAGCGTGTTTTGTTTGCCGTCGGCCGTCACATGGGTGCCGGTAATAAAGTCTGCTTGGCCTTGAATGCGCATCCTGAAGGCCATGATTTTACTGCCATCGTCTAAGTGTAAAGAAAGCCAGTCCCAGCCTAACGTTTGTCTGTCTACTAACTGCGAAGTCCACTCATGGTCAAACCATGCTTGTCCGTTTACCTCTGTGCTTAGTTCTACGTGGCCATCGCTTGCGCTAAACCTGAGTTGGCCTGAAACATCAATAAAGGGCTGAGAATAATAATACGAGGCGTAGGCTGCATCGGCGGATTTCACGCTATAACCTTGTTCACCCTGTAAAACAATGGGGCCACTTGCTTGTAATTGTAATGTTGCCTGCACCGTAGCGTAAGCCTGATCGTTGAGTGTAGTAAGTAAGGGCGCGCTGAACACCACCTTAGCAGGCAATAAGTGTTGTTGTTGACTGTCAGTGGTGGTGTTATTGGTCCACTGCCAATCGTCGATATACAACTGCAGAGGTGTAGTTGTTACGCCTGCATTACCTACCTCTCCCCGTGCGAATTTTTCTGCAAACCAGTGGGAGTCAAGGGAGTGCACGGAGGCGTGTGCCATGTAGAGTTGCTCATTAGACCAAGGTGAATCTTGGTCTGCTTGTTTGGGGCTGCGAAAGCGAAATAAGGTCCATTGTATGCCGTATTCATGGCCTTGCTTGTCAGCAAGATTAGCCGTGAGATACCACCACTCTATGTCAAAAAGAGGGTGTTCACCGTGATCAGCTGGAAAAGCCAATAGGTAATCTGCCCTGACGCGCTCACCTGTCTGCTGCCTTTCCGTCACAGAGGGCTTGGCCGCAATTAAACTCGTGTTCGCGTGACCAGAGGCGAGTGTTGATTGGCCAAAAAAGCCCTGCTGCGCCATCCATAATACAGCAGATAGTACGCCAACTATTCCCATAATTATCAGCAGCTTAGCCCTTAGTTTAGCCATCGAATGTCCTCTATGAGTGGCTTGTGCGACGCGTTAAAGCTTGGAATAAAAATAACCAGCAATACCACACACAAACTCGTGACATAGATTGACAACAGCGTGGTCACATCTACCTGCAAGGGGTAAGTCCATTGGAAAGCATGGTAATTGATGCTGTTGATCAACACCCAACTGAGCCCAATACCAACAGGTGTCGCAAAAATCAGGGCCACCAGACACAGCAATAAATATTGGCATAGCGTGAGTAGTTGCACCTTAAATTTGGACACCCCCAAGGCTCTTATCAACATATTTTGGGGGCTGAGATCGTTGCTTAATACGATGATGGCGCAGGCCAAAGAAAGGGCAGCAACCAACAGGGTTACCGCATTTAAACCGTCGGTGATCAAAAATGTGGTGTCGAAGGTTTGCATCGACATGGCCAGCAGATCGGCGGTTTTTATCAGGGTGGTTTCGTTATCCAGACCCGCTGCCGCCAGTTGTTGCACAAAAGCCGCGATCTGTGCTTCGTTACCTTCAAGTGCATACAAGTAGGCCTTGGCTTTGTCTGGGTCAAAGGCACTGACGGGTAACAGCACTTGTTTACTCGGGCTGCCAAAATCATACACGATACCAAGGATTTTATAATCTTGGCTCTGTCCACTGCTTGGCGCAGGCAATTGAATGGTATCGCCCAAGGTCTTATCGAAGTGAAAGGCAAATTGTTGATTAACGAAGATCCCTTGTCCTGCCATGAAGGCTTGCCAGGCTTGCTCGCTATCGGCAACACGATAATAGACCATGGCTTGTTTAAAGGTGTCTGAACTAGGGTAGCTATACTGCTGAATGGTTAAGCCTTGGTAGGGCACGTAGTTTTCATAACGTTTATTGACCAGCACTTGGCTTTGCTTAGCCATGTCACTGAGTTCAACCTCGCCGCGATAATATAGATAGTAGTCAGCTGCCAAACGGGTATTCAACCAACTGAAGGTCGCCGAACGAAAACTGTCTACCATTAAATTCATGCCGATGTTGCTGGTGGCGGCAATAAAAAATGCACAGCAGGCAATTTTTGCTTTTGCAGACAAAGCCAGACTTTGTTTTACGCTGAGCCTGAGTAATACCCAGCGCGCTGGCAGCAGACGACACAACAAATTTAAACTGCCAGCATAACTGAGTAACAACAGCACACAAGCGCTCAAAATCAAGCAGGCCACTGCCAGCAACAAGAACCACAGTTGCGTGGAATAATACAACAGTAAAAAACTTGCCAGTGCTAAGCCACCGGCCACACTCAGCAGTAAACGCCGCCACGGTTGGTGCTGTATGTGCAAAGTAGATGGCGGAAGGCGATGGGCTAAGCCCATGTTTAACTGCTTAAATGACAACAGTAAGGCCAGAGCAGAGCCCACTAAACTGATGGAAAATAGCTGTATATACAAACTCACAAATGAGATTTGGCCATACCCCACGTTGACGTTGTACAAACTCGCTAAGGTCGCTTGCACACTGGGTGCAGCGGCATTGGCCACATACAAGCCAAGGATCATTCCCACACCACACATGACGAAGTTAAACAGCAGTAATTCAGCCAGGTGCGCCAGCATTATCGCTAAACGGCTGATACCCAGTTGTCGACTAATGCGCAGCCAAGGCATTCTGGCATTTAACAATAGGTTTACTGCGTTGACGACAATGAATAAACACACCACAAACATCAACAAGGCCATGGCCAACAAATTTAAATGAAAACTTTTGGTCAGTTCTCCCTGCTGCTCACTTGAGGCAAAGGCCATCAATTTTAAATGCGCTGGCAGAACTTGGCTCAGCAAATCCAAACGATGGGCGTTGAGACTGGCATCCTGTTCTAGCCACAGCAAACCGGCGAGTTTGGTTGGCTTGACCAACTGAAAATATCGGCTCAGGTCTACGACAATATCGTTGCCTAAACTCGCTTCATTCACGCCAATAAGAGGCGGCAGTCGCGGACCTTGTTCGTCATCAAGACGCAAGGCTTGCTGAGGTGAATTAGCGGTGTTGCCAAGGCTATCAATAAACTCCACGTGGCTAAATGCAGCGTGGTTTGCAAGCAAGAGTGTCAAAGGATGATGAGTGGCTTGTGCTGTAATCTGGTGTTGCATGGTTTGTCTAAAGGCCTTAACGGCGAGGGCACTGGTAATATCAATCCCTATCAGTGTGGTTTTTCTTTCGAACAGACTTTTTTGCCCTTTGAATAAGCGGTGTTTACTGCTGGCATATGCCACTAATTCATGAAAACCCAGTCTTTTAAGCAAAGCGTAATCTTGTTTGCTCAGGGGATGTTGGGGGTCAACACTGATGATTTGGTGAGTGACCTTGGGTAGTAAAAATTTCGTCTCTTGTTGGTAACTTTGTTTGGCGCTATGGTTAATAATTAATACCGCTGCCAAGCCGCTGGAAGCAATTAACAAGGCACACAGCAACATGAGTATGCTAAAACGCGTGTGCCGATAACTGGTTAACAACAACCCAGCAAAAGCGCACAGATCACGCCCTGTTGAGTGGTTTAGAGGCCTTGGGTTTGGCATTGCAGTTTGCCGTCTAACAACAGGTATTGATGTTCAGTTAAGTCGGCGACTTTCTGACTGTGGGTGACGAGAATTAAGGTGGTATTCAGTTGCTTACACGTGTCTACCAATAAACGACTCACCAAGGCTGAATTTTTGCTGTCCAAGTTACCTGTCGGCTCATCCGCTAAGACTAGCTGCGGTTTGTGGGCGAGGGCACGGGCAATCGCTACCCGTTGCTGTTCGCCACCCGACAACTGATTGGGCAACTTATTCTGATGGGCGCTGATGCCTAAGTCACGTAACAAAAGCTGTAAATAGTCGTGGTCGAGTTTTTGACTGAGCTGGGCAGGTAACAACAGATTTTCATAGACGGTGATGCAATCAATTAAATTGAATTTTTGAAAAATAATACCCAACTGGCATTGACGAAACTCATCTGCCTGCGCCTCACTTAAGCTCAGCAAATCAAGGACTTGTTGCCCAGTACTGAGGTGTATCGACCCGCTATCAGCTTTGTCTAAAGTCGCCAATAAATGCAATAAGGTGGATTTTCCTGAGCCTGATTCGCCTTGAATGGCAATGCTCGTCCCTTGTGCTACCGTTAAGCTGAGATCGTTGAGGATCAGCCGCGTTTCGTTGGCATCTTGGTAACTTTTACGAATAGCGTTAAGAACTAACATGAATTCCTATACAAAACAGACCATCGCTGAACACACGGGACGCCAGCCTAACAAAAAGTTTACGTGAGGTAGATGATTAAAGTTTGTTTTTGCTGGTCATTTCGTTAAAAAACAAGCCAGTGACATGATAAAAGGTGTTGTTGCACCGCCACTGACGCAGCCATAAAAAAAGGCGCATTGAGCGCCTTTTTGCTATTTGGATTGTGAGAAGCTAAACACTCAACTTTATTTGCTGATCTTTTTGTACTTCAAGCGGTGTGGTTCAACCACGTCAGTACCATAGGTGGCTTTTAACCATGCAGCGTATTCGGTGTAGTTTCCTTCATAGAAATTGATTTTACCTTCGTCACGGTAGTCCATGATGTGGGTAGCGACGCGGTCTAAAAACCAACGATCGTGAGAAATGATCATGGCGCAGCCGGGGAATTCCAATATTGCGTTTTCTAAGGCACGCAAGGTCTCGACGTCTAGGTCGTTGGTCGGTTCATCGAGTAACAGTACGTTGCCACCGGCTTTGAGTAGTTTGGCCAAATGCACGCGGTTGCGTTCACCACCTGAAAGGTCTTTGACAAACTTCTGTTGATCCACGCCTTTAAAATTGAAACGACCGCAGTAGGCGCGACTATTTAATTCAAAGTTACCAATTCGGATGATGTCAGACTCGTCAGAAATTTCTTTGTATACCGTGTTATTGCCGTCCATGTGATCGCGGAACTGGTCAACACTGGCGAGGTGCACGGTGCTGCCCACATCGATGGTGCCAGCATCAGCTTGTTCCATACCACTCAACATGCGGAACAAGGTAGATTTACCCGCACCATTGGGGCCGATAATGCCAACGATGGCACCTTTGGGCATTTTGAAACTTAAATCGTCAATCAATAAACGGTCACCGTAAGACTTTTTCAGGTGACTGACTTCAATGACTTTATCCCCTAAGCGCTCGCCGGGTGGGATAAATAACTCATTGGTTTCATTACGTTTTTGGTATTCACCTGTGCTCATTTCTTCAAAACGTGCCATCCGTGCCTTGCTCTTTGACTGGCGGCCTTTGGCATTAGAGCGTACCCACTCTAACTCGGTTTTAATGGACTTCTGCCGAGCACTTTCGGTTTTTTCTTCTTGTTTCAGACGGGCGTCTTTTTGCTCTAACCAAGACGAATAGTTACCTTCCCATGGAATACCCATGCCACGGTCAAGTTCCAATATCCACCCTGCCACGTTATCAAGGAAATAACGGTCGTGGGTGATCGCCACCACAGTGCCTTCATAGTCATGTAAGAAACGTTCTAACCAAGCCACAGATTCCGCATCTAAGTGGTTGGTGGGTTCGTCTAGCAGCAGCATATCCGGTTTTTCCAGCAATAAACGGCATAAAGCAACACGACGACGTTCACCCCCAGACAACTTACTGACATCTGCATCCCAAGGCGGTAAACGCAAGGCGTCGGCAGCGCGTTCCAAGGCATTATCGAGGTTGTGGCCGTCTTTGGACTGAATAATGGCTTCTAATTCGCCCTGTTCTTTGGCGAGGGCGTCAAAGTCGGCATTTTCATCGGCGTAAGCCGCATAGACTTCATCGATACGTTTTAACGCGTGCACCACGTCGGCTACCGCTTCTTCGATATTGCCGCGCACGTCTTTGCTTTCATCTAACTTCGGTTCTTGCGGCAAGTAACCAATTTTTAAGCCCGCCTGAGGATGGGCCTCACCTTCGATGTCTTTGTCGATGCCGGCCATAATGCGCAGTAAAGTCGATTTACCTGAGCCGTTTAGACCTAATACGCCGATTTTAGCGCCATGAAAAAAGCTTAAAGAAATGTTTTTAAGAATATGTTTGCCGGGTGGGACAACTTTGCCCACGCGATGCATGCTGTATACGTATTGCGCCATGATGTTTTAAGTTCCAAAAAATTTGCCCTAGTGTAAAGCACAAGCCTAGCTAGGTAAAAGGGAGGCGCAAACTTTTTATCATGCCAAACACTGCGGTTGTCATTTTCGGCAAGATTTGACAGTGACAGGCCTTGCCTGAATTGCTAAATTTTAATCCTGACGTGAAAGATGGAGAGATCCAATGGAACAAAATCTACCTGAAAAAACCGGTAAATCGCTGGATGAATGGAAAAAAGTGCTTGCGGCAAAGCAACTCAGTAAACACGCTGACATCATGGCGTATCTAAAAGGGGAATGTGGCATTAGCCATGGCTACGCCAACTTGATCACCTTAAAGTATCGGGCAGCCGATGCAGGCAGTGCACAGCCGGACGATTTGGTGAACGCACAGTATCAGGGTAAAGACAATTTAAAGGCTATTTATCATATCTTGCACCAATGGATGTTAGAACTTGGCAGCGACGTCGGGGTCGCGCCGAAAAAATCAGCGGTGTCTTTTCGGCGCAAACGACAATTTGCCTTGGTGCAACCCAGTACAAAAACCCGTATTGATCTCGGACTAAAGTTTAATGATCGCGCCCATTCGTCGCGCTTAGATACTTCAGGCCCTTTTGGCACCATGTGCACTCACCGCGTGCAACTCACCGATGTTCAGCAGCTTGACGAGGAATTACGCGGTTTCATTCGTGATGCTTACGCAGAAGCGGGTTAGGCACACAAAAAAGCCGCTACGCAGTGTAAACTGCAAGCGGCTGTTCCTATTTCAACGGGGTGTAGACCTTAGCTCACCAACATTGCTCCGCGCGGCAAACAGTTTGGTCTTGTAGAGCTTGTTGATAATCGCTATCACGATGGGCCAAACCAAAATTGCGGCTGATCAAACGGCGACTATCTGGGCCAATTAATAAGTGGCTATAAGCGTTTTGTAATTGCTCTTTGCTCATGGCGTTAATCGCCAGCGTGAGTTGTTCACGTTTGTCAAATTCCGTTAGGCCATCATCTAACTCGCCCCACAGACGCGCACTGCGCTCTGGCAAGTTTTTGTCTTTGCTGTTGATGTCGCTTAATAAACCCGCTTTGTGTTCAGCAAATTCTTCTGCGGTCATCGCCTGTAAGGCTTGATATTGTGAATCTATGAAGCTGGCTACTCGGCGCTGTAACTCCACCGGACCGACTTTGGAAGATTGGATATAAAAGTTGAGGGTGGGCACATCGCGAATTTCGTTGGCAAACGCCGCAGCTACGTATCCCAGTTGTTGGGTGGTGCGAATATCATTGAAAAAAGCCGCACTTAAAATTTGCGCTAACATGCGTGTGTCCCGCAGTCCAAGCATGCTTGGTTCACTAGGATAGGTCATCACTATGGCCGAATCTTGATTGTTGATATCCATTTCTACCACGGTGGTTTCGCCTTTGGCCAAACTGCGTACTACGGGCTTTACAGCAGCGATGGCGTTGTCATAGTTTAAAAACGCGGTGTGCAGTTTTGCACTTAAGCCCTGTGCTTCTGCTGCCGTGACATTGCCATGCACTAAGACTTGCAGATTCACTTTTGCCAAAAAGGTTTGGAGGTAGTTTGTCAGTTCGCTAAGGGTAACACTTTGTAATGCATCGGTTTTTTGCTTATCAGAATAAGGGTCGCTGCCAAAGCTGCGGTTACGTTTAGCAAATACTTGGCTTATGGGGCGTGCGAGGGCTGCATTTTGCCAATCACGAAGTAGACTGGTTTTTTGTTGGTCGAATTGGGCTTGGCTTACATCAAACCCATTAATAGTTGTGCTGATGGCGTCAATCAACCGAGGTTGTTTGTCGTTGTAGCCCATGACGGTAAACCTTAGTCCTCGGTCTGAGTCAGACAAACGGTAATCTAAACCAGCTCGCCGGGCATTGTAGCCATAAGATTTTAACGAATCATCGATGAGTCGGTTGGCCAAGGTCAACATAGCACGATGTTTGGCGGTATCGCCTGCTAGGGGTGATGCGATGCGAACGTACACATCGGCCTTAGGCTGTGCAAAGCTGGTATCTTGATAATGCCATACAGTGAGACCGACGTTGTCTATTATCAGGCTAGGTGTGTTCTGCTCAACGGCAGGTTTGAGGGTTATGTCTTGGGCAATGAAAGGGTTGAGTTCAGGCAGAGTTTGGCCTGCCTGTGCTTTTGCTTGACGCCATTGCTGTAATTGACTCTCAGCGATTTTTTGCACGGAATAACTGACGTCATAAAGTGGCTCAGTTTTGTCGGTGTACAAACCTTGTGCAACGATGGTCATTTGCATGTTATTCGGGTTTAATTCGGCGAGATATTGCTTGATCAGAGTAGGATCAAACTGACGGTACTGATAATCAATATTGAGTAAGTCCGCAGGCGCGGTATGCTGCAATACTGGGGCTAAAGTGTAGACCGTGGTGGTTGGGCCGCTGGCCTCTTGAAAGGTAAAATCGAGATCAGCAATTTTTTTCAATTCATCATAATAGCTTTGCGTAACACCATGTTGTTTGATCAAATCTAGATACGCAAATACCTCTTCTATCACACTGTTTATTTGTGTTAATCCATTTTCCGTTAACTCGATACTGATATTAAAAACGTCCATGGCATCGGTATTTTCGGTATAGGTAGATAAAGACTCTATCAAGCCTTGTTCTTTTAATTGCGCATACAGAGAGTGTTTTGCTTGACTGCCTAATAAGGCTGAAATCAGCTGCATGGGTTTTTTATCAATAAATTGCTGAGTGTCAGTAATGGGGAAAGTTAGATCAACTGTGCGGATGTCACGCAGTGGCACAATATTAACTTGGGTTGCCAATTCGTTTTCACTTAAAAACGGCACGTTAATTTGTGGTTTTGCGGCGCCATTATTTTTAATGGCAGCAAACTTGTTGTTAACCGATTTCTCTAACTCATCCAATGAAATATTGCTCAGCACCACCAAGGCCATGCGGTTTGCTGAGTAGTGCTGTTGATATACCTTCAGAAGTTCGTTGTACACTTTGGAATTTTCGCGATCAGCCAAGGTTGCTAAGTTGCCCACGCTGAAAAGGCTATAGGGGTGCGCTGGGTTAATGGTTTGACGATTAACCTCGCGAATACGACGATTTTCATCTTTGATTTTGAGGGAGTATTCAGAATCAACCGCATTTTTTTCTCGTTCGACAAATTGTGGATCAAGAGTAGGTGCAATAAAAAACTGGGCAAAACGATCTAACGCGCCATCAAAGGCTTCATTTTTCACGTCGAAGAAATAGTTGGTGTCTTCTTCAGCCGTGTAGGCGTTGGAGCCACCGCCGTTTTTTTTCAGATATTCATTGTATTCCCCTGCGTCAGGATACTTTTCAGTGCCTAAAAACAACATGTGCTCCAGAAAATGTAATAAACCAGCCCGATCTCTAGGTGCATGGAATGCACCGGCTGACACATCCATAGCCGCGGCAGATTTGTCGGCTTGGGGATCAGAAATCAACAGCACTTTTAAGCCATTGTCTAACATCACATAGCGATATTCGCGTTTATCAATTGGGCTTTTAACCACCGTGCTTGTCGCGGTAGCGGGTTGGTTTGATGTTATCGCTGGCTGAGTGTTGAGATGGCAACTTTGTAAGGCCACTGCAAAAAGTGAACAGAGTAGAATAGCGGAACGATTAATCATGGTTTATCCATAAGTTGTCAGGTTAATAGTTTGGTCAAGTTGATACTAACGTAGTTAAAGGTGGTGATAAACCACAGCGCTCTACGACAATTTGACGGTGTTAACAAGGATTTTCGCGGTGGTGGTTTAGGTGAGATACAGCAACTCAAACTAAACTTATAAACCTTATGTGGTGCTTGAAATGCTAATATATTCAATAACTTGTTGTTTTTTAAGGCCAGCAACAGCGCAAGTGATTGCACTATCTAGGGAATAAAATAAGGCGCTCAAAAGTCACAAAACACACCAATAAATGTCAGGTTTTTTTACAAAAAGAATGTTTCAAAATTTAACAAAAATGTAACAGCATGATAACTAACGCGAATATATTAGTGGTGTGATTATTGCGAGAGACACAGATTATTAAAACATACCTCAGTATCCAATTAAGGAAGCACTATGTTGAAGCGTCAGTTTGTCACCAAGCCTCATCTTATTTTTTCACTACTTCTTACTTCTATCGTTTTCACCTTTACTAGCCACGCGGCGGTTATTCCCGCTGAAATCGACATAACAGGTAACGTCAGTTTCTCTGTGGCAGACTCGGTACCTTTTTCTGGGACAGGGTCGCAAAGCGCTACCATGTCGCAAATCTTGGCTGGCGCTGCAACGGCTACCACCATCGCTGATGTCACGCCTACCGGTGATAACCCTTTAGGTGTGGTTTCTCCTGACCGTTTCACCGATACCGGTGATGGTTTAGGTTTAGTTGCCAATGTCAATGGCGAAGCGGGTGATATTGCTGAGCTGTTTGTGTTTGATTTCAGTTTTGATTTAGCGAATACCTCGGCCACCGATGAGTTTAAAGTCTACTTTGAATTGAGTTTTTCAAATTATGCAAAGGCTGACGGCAGTGACACTTATGCTTGGTCAGAGCTGAATTTATATGACAGCCTATTAAGTGAACTGTTTTTTTCTGACCTCATTTCGGATACCCTCTTTGGCGACAATGCCAATGGGGTCGACTTGGGTAGTTTTGGTGTCGAGTTAACTGACAGTGGAACGTTTTTATTCGATTTTACTTTGGCAGCAGGCGCATCCACATCATTTTCAGCCGTGATGAAGATAGAAGGTGGTGACTTTTCGCGATTAGGCACTTTCAACGCCGATGCAATGCTCAATATTAATATATTGGATGTAGAGAAACTAACCTCTACTCCACCACCTCCAACCAATGATGTACCAGCACCCAGTGCGGCTTATTTGTTGTTAATCGCTTTATTCGGCTTTGTTTGTTCCTCACGTAAATCACGTGTTGCTTGAGCTGGTTGTTGTAAACACTCCCTCCAGAAATAAAAAAGGATCAAATATGAAACATTTATCTATTCTGCTTTGCAGCGCCACTCTGAGTGTTGCAGCGCTAGCGCCATCTAAAGCCTTGGCTTGTGGTTTAGAGCCATTGCTAGCCGAAGTATGTATTTTTGCTGGTAATTTTGCCCCGCGGGGCTATGCCTTCACCGACGGACAAATATTATCAATTGCCAGTAACTCGGCTTTATTTTCACTGCTCGGAACCACTTACGGTGGCGATGGTCGGTCGACCTTTGCATTACCCGATACACGAGGTCGCACTATCGTTGGTGTGGGCAATGGCCCGGGAATTGACAACATTATTTGGGGTGAAAAAGGCGGAAGGACGGACGTAACACTGTCGGTGGCTCAAATGCCGGCGCACACGCACACTGCCAACACCGAAGTTAGCCAAGACAGCATAGATACTTCAGGCAGTTCGGCGACCTTAAAAGCCTTAGCCAGCACCGCGTCAACCAATAGCCCAACCGGTAACGTGTTAGCCAACAGCCCAAATAGAACAAATATTTACAATGATGGCTTACCCAATGTGGATATGAGTGCTGATTCTATAGTTCTTGATGTGCAAGTAACGGTGGATATGTCGGCAATAACCACTGTTAATAATACTGGCTCAAGCATGCCCGTTAATATTCGCAATCCTTATATTGGTATGTATTACATCATTGCCCTGCAAGGTATTTTTCCATCACGTAGTTGATTTTATGTTTTTACGCATCAAAAACAGCCTCATATTAGGCTGTTTTTTTATTTTTAGCGGTTTTATCACCCCAGTGATTGCGCAATCTGCAGAGGGTGCAGCACAAGTTGATTGGGCCGCTCCTCTTCAAAAAGCACAAACACATTTGGCTGAGAAAAACTATACAAGTGCTTATGCTGAGTTTGCGCAGCAAGCGCAGCTTGGTAATGGCTTGGCGCAGTTTAATTTAGCGTTGTTTTATCGATTAGGTTGGGGCAGACCACGGGATTTAAAACAAGCTTGTTATTGGTTTGGTGAAGCCGCTCAAAATAATCTGCCAGTGGCCCAATTGGAATTTGGTATCTGTGAGCTAAACAGCCATCGAGAGGACGCTCAACACGTGGCGTTGCAATGGTTTAACAAAGCGCAGCAAAGTGGCATGGTGGAAGCAGGTTGTCGAGGCGGACTGTTGCAAATTGCTTTGGGCCCAGAGCAAACTAAACAGCAGGGTGTGCAACGTTGTGTGGAGGCAGCCAATGCTGGCTCTGCATTTGCGCAAACGCAGGTGGGTAAATGGACTTACTTTGGTGAGCACACCACCCAAGATTTAAACGCTGCTTTTCAGTGGTTTTCGGCCGCTGCAGCAAAGCAACAAGGTGAAGCCGCCTTTTATCTGGCACAGTTTTACGACCAAGGCCTCGGCATGGACATCGATGCGCGGCAGGCTCTGTATTGGTATGAAATGGCCGCCAGTCAGCATTATGCCGACGCTTATTTTCCTACCGCCATCTTGTACTGGCAGCGCTATCAAACGGCAGATAGCGACAAAGCTACATATTTAGCTAAAAGTTATTTGTGGGTGCAAGCGGCTTTGCATGTGTCGTTGCAGCCGCAAACTCTCATCAACCAAACAGCGGTTGCCAGCCAAAGCCAAGCACTATTGGCGAAAATCAAAACAGCACTACCTAGTCAATGGATAGAGCAGTTGGACACAAAAGTGAGTCAACATTTTCAAACTCTGCAATAGCTTCTAATTCAATTTCATCACGATAGTTCTTGTTACCCTACTTGGCTTTATGCCGCCAGTGGTTACAATGACCACTGAATAATCAATGGAGAGAAAAATGAAGTTAGTCTCGTGGAATGTGAACGGGATCCGTGCAGCAATGAACAAAGATTTTGCCGCCTCGTTTGCCAGCATGGATTGTGATGTATTGTGTTTGCAGGAAACCAAGGCACAGGATGAACAGGTAGTTGAGGCCTTAGCGGGGATTGACGGCTACCAGATTTTCACCAACTCAGCCGATAAAAAGGGTTATTCCGGCACCAGTATCATCAGCAGAATTGCGCCCCTGTGTGTGACTAAAGATATGGGTATTGCTGAACATGATGAAGAAGGTCGGGTTATCTGCGCCGAATTCGCCCAATTTTATTTAGTGACCGTGTATACGCCAAACTCTGGTAGTGAATTGAAACGCTTAGGCTATCGTCAGCAATGGGATGCTGATTTTCTTGCCTACCTCAAAAAACTTGAGGAAAACAAACCAGTGGTAGTGTGTGGCGATTTGAACGTAGCGCACAAAGCCATCGATTTGGCGCGCCCCAAGGCCAATTACAACAAAAGTGCTGGCTACATGCAGGAAGAAATCGACGGCATTGAGAAGTTAATTCAGGCAGGTTTTATCGACACTTACCGGCTACTTAATCCTGAACAGGTAAAGTACAGTTGGTGGAGTTACAGGGCGGGGGCTAGGGAAAAGAATGTAGGCTGGAGAATCGATTATTTTCTCACTTCACCAGCATTGAAAGAAAAGGTGGCTGTGGCTGATATTTATAACCATGTCCATGGTTCAGATCATTGCCCTGTGGCCTTGCAACTCAACGTTTAAGGTATCATTCATATTCCCCGTACCAGGATATTGTCATGTTGAAACGTATTGTCATCGGCTATGTAAGCTTGAGTTTGGCCTCCTCGATTACATGGGCAGATACGAGCGTGGAAAAACGCATCGTCAGTGAAGTAAAACAATTAGTGCCAAGCTCTCAGCAGCTGCTTGTTGATGCGGTAAACATCAATAGTGGCACCATGAATTTTGCTGGAGTGCAAGCTGTAGGTGTACTTTTTAAACAAGAATACGACAAGTTGGGCTTTGAAACTCAGTGGCTAGATGGCAGTGAATTTGGCCGCGCCGGGCATCTAGTGGCGACGCATCTGTCCAAAAGTCATCCTGAATCAACCAAAATTATGCTGATTGGCCATTTAGATACCGTGTTTGCCAAGGATGATGATTTTCAGCTTGCTCATCAGGTAGGTGAGGGGCGTATCGCAGGACCCGGCATTACCGATATGAAAGGCGGTGATGTGATCATGCTCGCTGCCCTGCAAGCCTTGCACCGTGTGGGACTGCTGACGCAACTCAATGTAAAGGTGGTACTCACCGGCGATGAAGAATCCAGTGGTCGGCCGTTAACGTTATCAAAACAGGCGTTGGTGGAAGCAGGCAGGTGGGCCGATATTGCGCTGGGTTTCGAAGATGCCGATGGCGACATCAATACCGCTGTTACTGCCAGACGCGGTTCGGTCAGTTGGACACTGCAAAGCACTGGCAATGCTGCTCATTCGTCGCAAATATTTACCGAAAAAGTCGGCTATGGCGCCATTTTTGAATTGGCTCGGATTCTTGACGGCTTTCGTCAAACATTGTCGGATACCCCATTGTTGACCTTCAATCCCGGGCTTATTGGTGGCGGCACACGTTTGCAGGTGAGCGATGCTTCTACCTTAGAAAGTTTTGGTAAACGTAACGTGGTGGCACAAATTGCTATGGTTAAAGGTGGGATCAGAGCCGCCTCAGCGGAGCAACTTGCCGAGGCTAAAGTAAAAATGCTAGAGATTGTCAGTCAACACTTACCGCAAACCACTGCGAGCTTAACTTTCGACCAAGGTTATCCGCCCATGCAACATACGCCAGCCAACCAGCGGTTGCTTGAGATGTACAGCCAAGTCAGTGTTGACCTGGGCTACAAGCCGATAACGGCAGTTAATCCACGTAATGCTGGTGCGGCAGATATTTCTTTTGTAGCTGAATATGTGGACATGGCGATTGATGGTATGGGGCTAATGGGCGGGGGCGGGCACACTAAAGATGAAGTCGCCGATATGCAAACCTTTGCACAAAATATCGAAAAGACTGCTGTATTGTTATACCGCCTGAGTACAACACCCGTGAGGAAAGCTAGGTAATGCAAACATTTAATTGGGGAATTATTGGCCCTGGCTCTATCGCTCATACCTTTGCTCAAGCCTTGCTTAAGTGTAAACAAGCTAAGCTCTATGCGGTAGCCAGCCGCTCTCATGAACGAGGACAAGCGTTTGCCGCCGTGTATGGCGTTAGCACAATTTACGCCGACTACGCAGCATTGATGGCTGATCCACAAGTAGACATTATTTATATTGCTACGCCTCATAGCCATCATTTTCACTTGGCCAAACAATGTTTAATGGCCGGCAAACACCTGTTGTTAGAAAAGCCCTTGACCATTAATACCCAACAAACCGCGTGTCTAATTGCGCTGGCTGAGCACCACCAGGTGCTTTTTCAAGAGGCCCTATGGAGTCGATTCATGCCGGCATTTGCCACGCTCAAAGCGTGGATCGCCGAAGATAAAATTGGCGCCATACAGTACATTCAATCAGATATTGGCTTTGATTTTAGTCAGCGTGAGGGCCATCGATTAAACGAATTAACGTTGGCTGGAGGGGCATTACTTGATCTTGGTGTGTACAGCATCAGTTTGAGTCAATTTTTATTGGCACAAAATCCGCTCAGCATTCAAGCGCAAGCGAACTTGGCTGAAAATGGCATCGACAATACCACCCTTGTTAATATGCAATACCCAACTGGGCAGTACTCGCAATTTTCTTGTTCTATCATCGCCCAGTGCAGCAACAGCATGCGCATTGTTGGACAGAGAGGACAAATCGTTTTACCTCGATTTTTTTGGGTTGGGGAACACATTCAGTTGTGGCGGGAGGGTGAGCAAATTGAAGTCTTGAATTTTGAGCATCAACAAAATGGCTTTGAATATCAAATAGTCGAAAGCATGCGCTGTGTTGAAGCAGGCTTAGTCTGCAGTCCGTTGATGTCGCATGGGGATAGCTTGGCGGTAATGCAGACCATGGATAAAATACGCCAGCAATTGGGTTTGCACTATCCTGCGGATATAGAAGCTTTATAAATCAGTAGGTTAATTTGGTTTTGCTAGGATAAACTGCCATTTAACAGGGATATTTAAAGGTACTCGCCCATGCTTAAAATATTTTTCAGCGAACTAAAACGTCGTGGCGCCATTTCCGTTTTATTGCCTTACACCATTACAGTCTGGCTGGTAATTCAGGTTGCGTCGATTGTTTTGCCTGCCTTAGAGGCCCCTGCGTGGGTGTTGACCCTGATCGTTATCATCTCAGCCATTGGGTTTCCCATCGTATTTTATATTGCCTGGTTTTTTGATTACACCGAGACGGGATTTAAACTGACCCCTGCTCGGCATAAAACAGATGTAATCGAACCCTTATCTTTAAGGCATTGGTTAGGCCTTAGCTTGATCAGCGTGGCCGCCGTAGCCAGTGGTTTAATGGTTTTTGATAACTTAAAAACAAAACAAGATCTCAATGCTGGCATCATGCCCGCACCACTAGACGAAACCATTGCTGTCATGGTTTTCAGAGATTTAAGTCCTGAACAAGAGTTAACTTACCTCACCGAAGGCCTAGCCGAAGAGCTCATCGTTACCCTCGGACAAACTAGTAAGTTGACGGTTACAGCACTGAGCTCCAGTCGCCAATTTGCCGGTACCAATGAAGCGCCAGCGAAAATTGGCGAAATGTTAGGCGTGGCGTCTATTTTGGAGGGCAGTGTGCGCTTAAGTGGTGACCAAATCACGGTGACCGCCACCTTGCTTGATAGTGCCACGGGAAAAACCCGCTGGACGCAAAAATATGCGCGTTCATTGAGTAAAATTTCGGCCTTAGAAAACGAAGTGGCACAAGCCATCTATAATCAGTTAACCGACAGTCTGCTTGACTCAGGGGATAAAATTACAGGACACGCCGCATCCGCTGATGCGTATTTGATGTATTTGCGTGGCCGCCAGGCGATGCGCGAACGTAGTAAAGCCGCCATTCAAGAGGCACGTAAATATTTTGAACAAGCCATCAATTTAGACAGTGAATTTGCACCTGCATACGTTGGTTTGGCCGATGCCATCCGCTTTTTAACCGCGGGAGTGATGTCTTTTGGTGATATTGAACCGCAAATTGCCATACCCTTGGCCAAACGCAATATCGACAAAGCCATGTTACGGTCACCAAGTATGACCACTGCCTTTGCTTCGTTGGGGCAAATTGAATGGTTGGCGGGTAATAATGATGCAGCGTTGGCCGCCTACGACAAGGCTATCAGTTTAAATCACAGTTATGCTGATGTGCATCTATGGCGTTATTTGTTACTGATTAAAATCGGTCGCACAGAAGACGCCTTGGATAGTTTGGCAACGGCACAAAAATTAGATCCATTGTCCCCCGCTGTCATGCTAGATGTTGGTGCAGAAAAAGTTAGGCAGGGCAAAATGCAAGAGGCTCTGGTGCTGTATGAGCAGTTGATAGCATTGCAACCTGACTCTGCTCTTGGCTATCGTGGTGCGGCAGGGGCTTCCTACTTGCAAGGCGACCTAGTTGCATCGGCAAAATACTGGCATATGGCGTTACAACGATCACCTGAAAGCACCCAGCTCAAAGACAGCTTAGGCAGCTTGTTTTTAGAGTTACACCTGCCCCAAGCTGCAGCCAGTCTATTACCAGAGGATGAGTACGCGGTAAATTTTGCCATTGCCGCCGAGGATTACCCCAAAGCTTTGTCCATTATTCATACAGATCAGCAAGGGGATCCGAATGAACCATTATTAGCCTACGAGGCAGCATGGTATGAGTTGTTGTGGGGTGATAAGGAACGCGCTAAGACTCTGCTCAGAAGTATTCAGGATAGCATCAAAACGACCGGGTATTTTGATGAAAAAACCTGTGCACCTAACATCATCATGGCTTATGCCTACGACTTGCCAGCACAACGCGAGCCTTGGTTAGACATTTGTCGTCAGTATGTGAGATCACGGACGCAAGCTAGCCATATCAATGCAGAGCTTAGTTACTTGCAGGCGCGCTTGTTTGCCTTAGACGGTGAGATCGATAAAGCCGCTGCATTATTGATTGAAGCGATAGATGAAGGCTGGCGCTCGGAATGGACAGCGTTTGATCCCCTTATTTCCAGCTTATTACCGCGCCAAGATGTGCAAGCTAAACTGGCGTGGTTGCAGCAAGATTTGGTGCAACAACGCCAGCAAGTTGTCGAGCTCGCTAAACGCTGGGGCTATGTTAAGGACTAACGCGTTTTTTCTCTTTGCATCTGATTAACAAGGCCACTAAGCCAAGCAACATTAAGCTGAATGACATTGGCGCGGGCACTGCTGCAACTATCCTTAATCGAGTATTGCCACCGATAAATGATGTGGTAGTGAAACTGCCGTATCCACCTTGTCCAAGTAATACATAGCTAGTCGCTCCGTCTGCTTCTTGATAGAGCTCTTTAGCGCTGGCAAAGGCATCTATACCATCTAATCCTGTTAAGGTGGCAACAAGCTTTATCTCTACATTGTATTCACCGACAGTGAAAAAATCACCGTAGGCATTCGGGTCAAAAACCGCATAGACTAAGCCGTCAGGGACGGGAACAATTTCTTGACTAACAACGCCACCACCGAGTTTAGTCACTGTCCATACATACTGGATATCCATATAAGGGTTGTCTAAAAAAGCAGGTTTTAAGCTTTCAAATACCAACTGCTCACCCAAATTAAATTCATAACTGCATTTAGCCTGATAGCCCGAGGGGTAAAATAGGGGATCAACCGGTTCTTCAATTACACCGCAATCGGTAATGGGCACTGCTTCAAAGGCACCATAAGTGCTGATGACTGTATAATTAACCTGAGATCGGTTTAAGCAGCCACCATCGCATTTCTCTCAACGTCGCTAATATTAAGGGATGGCTTATTTTTCTT
>JAACSL010000040.1 GCA_009993955.1 Paraglaciecola sp. | reverse complement strand
TTCCTCTGTTGGTTCCCACTTTCTTGGTCGAAAGATCGGATCTTGGAACAGGCATTTAGTTCAATTTCTTAAACAGGATTGGGGTTATATAGTTAAATTGGAGGGTTATGTCCTAGAGAAAAACCTTCATTTTCTGCCTGTAATCGTACAACTCAGTTTTTACAAGGTGTGTCGAGTGCACGCTTTTTAATGCTTCTAAACCCTGCTAGACTAACAACCTTTATTCAGTCTTTTAAAAGGCTTTTTATGCGAACCGAGACGATTACTTATTTAAAAGAAAACGCTAACAACTTGTCGCTGGATGAAAAGTTAATTGTCACCAAAAACGGTAAAGCCGCTTTTGTGGTGCAAAGTATTGAAGACTATGAGTATCAGCAAAACACGCTGGCCTTATTAAAACTTCTCAAGCTGGCTGAAAAATCTGTTAGCGAAAAACCTTTATCCTTGGATGAAGCATTTAGCTAAATGTACTCAATAGTTGCTTCTGAAACCTTTAAAGCGTCTGTTCAACGGTTTCACGCGTTTTTAGCGCACAAATATGGCGTTGAATTTGCGCAGTTGCAGCTATCACTTGTTAGACAAAGCATCGAGCAACATTTACCATCCAACCCCAACATTGCTGTAATTAGCCCACGATTATTAGATATTGGCATCACTGAATATCGCCAGTGGCATATCGATAAACATAACTTGCTGTTTTACAAAGTTGACTCAAACCATAAGGAAGTTCAACTTCTTGCATTAATGGATAGCCGCCAAAATATTCAGAAACTGCTGTTTGAACTGATGCTACTAGCCTAACTCCTCATACTTAGTAGGCGCTGCCGATGCTTTTGATTGTCCTCTCGACCCCCCTTACCCGATTTTATTAGCGCCGTGTCAAATGGGCAGACAGGATGTCTGGACAAGACTTGGTGAGTGCAGGGACGCGCTCTCCAAGTCGGTTTGAAAACAAGGTGCTGGTAAAATTGGATTAGTAAGTTGGCTGGAGAGCGGCTTTTCTTGGTTACTTCTTTCAGCTGTTGGAAAGAAGTGACTGGCATGTCTTGGATGACATGTCATATCCCGCATGGATGCGGGTAAGCGAAGCGCATAATTTTTTGCTGGTGTCGCCGATGCTTTTGATTTTTCTCTCGACTCTAACTTAGCCAATTTTATCAGTGCCGTGTCAAACGGCGAGACTGGGTGCAGCGCATCGTAAGGGCGTAGCCCTTTGCCTAAAACCCATGATAAGTCACAAACTCTTGGTTGTCGGCGCGTGTTGAACGCACCTCATTGGCAGGAAAATCATCGTCGGGGTAACCCATTGCAATACAAATCATAATGGCCTCGTTGTCGGGTATTTGGGCGTGTTGATGCACAACGTCAGATTGCATAATGCCCTGCCCGTTGATCACACAACCTAAACCCAAATCCCACGCTGCCAGCACAATACCGTAGGCCAGCGATCCCAGGCCGAATTGGGTAATGCCAGCGGGCTCCAAAGATTTCTCGTAAGTGAGGACAAGAGACACAGGCGCATCAAATTGGCGAAAACCGCGCATCATCCAATCCATGCGTTTTTGTTTGTCTTCTCTACCGATACCCATGACGTCAAACAGTTGCACTGCCACGTCAATTTGCCGCTGTCTATGCACACCTTGATAGTCTTCTTTATAAGGAAAATCGCGGACATGAGGCTTGCCTGCCAAGGTATTTTGCGTATTGCCTTCGCGAATTTTATCCAGCACAGCGCCGGTCACAACATGAATTTTCCAGGTTTGAGTATTGTAGGAGGACGGCGCCCACTTCGCGGCATTAATCACGGCGTCGATTGTTTCTTTTGAAACGGCTTGTTTTTTAAACCCACGCACACTCTTGCGGGATGCGGCAAACTCAGCAAAATTCATAATAAGCTTAGATTGAGAAAAATGGTGGCAAAAGAGTAAGGACTAATCACTGATGAAGCAAGCGCAGGGATTGTTAAGTAACAATCTTACGCTTAGTTCGCTGCCACCAATTTAAGGCTTATTCATTCAGGTTTACAGCGCAACCACTTGAACATCACAGCTTTTTTTAATGTCACTGGTGGCATCAATAAAGGCTGCAAGGCGCCCTTTTTCTACCATATTTTGAATCGAAGCATTGAGTTGAGGTAATAAATCTGCGTGTTTTTTATTCACTAAGTGATAGGAGGTAATACTCAGTTTTTCATCATGTTTAAAATAAATTACCGATGCATTGAGTTGACACAGTATTGCGGTCGAGGTGGAAATACTGCCGATCAGGCTGTCGATAACCTTATTCTGCATGGCCTTAGCCAAAAAAGACGGTCTTTGATCGACAAGACAATCAAGCTTCTTGTCAGCACATATTATTTTGCCTTTTTCAAAACCACTGACCACCGCGTAGCGCAAGCTCTTTTCTTCACGACACGCAGACTGGGTTAAACAAATATAACCTGCCTGTGTCGTAATAATGGGATAGGCCACTTTTAATACGTTGCTGTAATTGTCGGCTATGCTGCTGGCTCGCCCCGCTTCAGCATCGATATTGCCCATGTTAACCAGTTGCAGACCACGCAATGAGGGTAAAAACTCTATCTTAGGCACTATGCCCAACGGGGCATAAATTTCACGAAACAAAGCATTTATATTCTGCGCCCCCACCTCGTATTCATAGGCTTTGTTGACGCTGATGATATATTCGTCACCCCTTGCATCATCGACGCTGAAGAAGGCAAACAATACCAAACAATAGCGAAGCTGGATTGAAAATTTCAAACTGGCTACTCCAAACAAACTAGGGCACAAATCACTGCGCTACGAGTGTCTGGCATTTACCTTTGATTGACAAGAATTTAGTTGCATATTTTTTGAGCAATAGGCAACTAAGCGTATTCACTCGTTGTGTAAGTGAATGGGATGATGGGTGCTGAAATACACCTTTTTGTGCAAGCGGTTATTGCGGCATTTTGGTGGACTGGTGATTCACCGCCTCCCACTTACCTTGTCGTTTAGCCAAAACAGTAGAGTTGAGGTAGTGCATTGTTTCTCCTTCAGCACTGTGCCTGACCAAGGTATAGCTAACAACGGCCACCTCACCCAAGATCTTAATTTGCATATCTTGGGCAGAATATCTGGACTTGTCAGAGTCGTCACCTTGGCCAAAACCCGCCATGATTTGAGCCTTACCAAAACGGCTACCGGCACTGCTGGTGTATATCAAATCATCAGCCCAAAAGCGTTGATGCGTCGCTTCTTCATCAACCTTTGCTAAAAACGCTAGCATTAAATCACTGATCACTTGCTGCTCATCTTCAGCATACACACTGACACTCAGTAACATGAAACAGGCTAACAAAAGGGTTTTCATTGGTGGCTCCTAACCGAGATGTGCGGTTTATCTAAATTGCTTTGTTTATTCAGGCAATACCTTTGGTGTATCAGGCTCTGCACTGGGCTCTGGTTGAGCCTGTGCTTCGGCCTCGAGTTTGGCACGCTCGGCTTTTGAGATATAGGTAGATTTTTTCTTGTCCTGACCTTTGGCTTTTGCGGCCTTGACACGTTTCTGGTGTATTTGGCTTAATTTTTTTTTCTGTTCATGTTAATTTTAACTCGGCGACTGTATGTTCATGCCCGCTGCCATGGCTGCGTTTAAGCAAGGTATTGTTGAGCGATACGACTGTACTGCATCAACACCAGATTTCAAGCTTCGTCTTCTGATTGTCCGCTTCATTATTTTAACGCTGCATCAGCAGCTTGACAGCACAAAAATGGGCAGGAAATAACAGGGCGAACAAGGTGTTTTTACTGAACAGATACTTTTTTACTGGCCTGCAACAACTGACAAGTTGGTAACAACATCAAAGCATTACCTCTCAGCAAATTACTGACCTATTGTATTGTAATGTTTAAGCCGCTACCGTAACACACTGATGTTGTCCTAAAATTTTCGCGCGTTTAGTTTTGTCCTGTTTGTTTGTGCCCTTTTTTGATTGTTATTAATTTAGTTACTTTTTTTACTCCTTATTTGGTTAGGTTAAACCATGAAAAAACTGATAAGTCTGGTATGTTTACTGCATTTTACGCCCATCGCTTTTGCAAGCACTACCGTGCTCACGGCTGATCGTATGGTGGATGTCGAAGCCGGTAAGATCGTCAAAAATGCGGTGGTGGTAATAGAAAACGACAAAATCATTGCCGCAGGCCAAGCCTCAGTCACGCCTTATGCACAAGACGCTAAAGTGATCGCTTTGGGAGACGCTACCTTGATGCCCGGTTTGGTGGATATGCACGTGCATTTAGTGGGTAGCAATATGCATGGCTACAACTCACTCAGTGTGTCGTTGCCCCGCGCCACGATTAATGGCGTGCAAAATGCCGAACGAACCTTGCTGGCGGGTTTTACCACGGTTCGCAATGTTGGAGCTGAGGGTTTTGCTGATGTCGCCCTGCGCGATGCCATAAATGATGGCACAGTGCCCGGACCAAGAATGTTTGTTGCTGGCCCGTCTTTAGGGGTAACAGGTGGCCACTGTGACGATAATTTATTGCCCTACGAATACCAACATTTTAGTGAGGGTGTAGCGGACGGGCCTTGGGAAGTAAGAAAAGCGGTGCGTCGGAATATCAAATATGGTGCTGATGTTATCAAGTTCTGCGCCACAGGAGGTGTATTGTCGAAGGGAACAAAAGTAGGCGCTCAGCAGTACACACTTGAAGAAATGCAGTCCTTGGTGAGTGAAGCACACCTACGAGGGCTAACAGTGGCCACCCATGCTCATGGCACCAGTGGCATCAAAGATGCTATCCGTGCTGGGGTCGACTCGGTTGAACATGTAAGCTTAGTTGATGATGAAGGTATACGGTTAGCGGTGAAGAATGGCACCTACTTTTCCATGGATATTTACGTCACTGAATACATTCTGGGTGAAGGTGCCAAAGCCGGGATCTTAGAAGAAAGTTTGGCCAAGGAGCGTATTGTCGGCAAAACCCAGCGTGAAGCCTTTACTAAAGCGGTGAAAGCCGGCGTCAACATGGTATTTGGCAGTGATGCGGGAGTTTACCCACATGGCGACAACCCAAAACAATTCTCCCGCATGGTGCAGTTTGGTATGTCACCGATACAAGCTTTACAAGCAGCCACCATAAACGCAGCCACTCTACTGAAAAAACAGCTAGAACTAGGCAGTATCAGCCCGGGCAAACTGGCTGATATTGTCGCTGTAGCAGGCAATCCCTTGGATGACATGACAAAAATGGAACAAATCAGTTTTGTGATGAAAGGCGGCGAAATATTCAAAGCCCCAGTCGCACCTTAATCGAGTTGTTTAATGAAAACTCAAAGTACATCGTTATTACTGTTAGCTTGCCACGGAGTTCGTTATTAATGCTGAAAAATAAATTTAACTTGAATGTGCTTCGTCAAGGCTGCCTCTTGATGTTTTTTTATATGGGTGTTGGTTTTAGTCAATTTGCTCAAGCACAAGAGCATGCAACTCAAAGTAAAGTTTACGAGTTGCGCACCTATCATGTACATGAGGGCAAAATGCTGGCCCTGCAAAGCAGATTTCGTGATCACACCGATGCAATTTTTCAGCGCCTTGACATGCCCGTGTTAGCGTATTGGACGCCTACCTCTGAACCAGAAGCCAGTTCAACCCTAATCTATATTATTGAACATAATAGTGAGGAGGATGCGAAACAAAAGTGGCAGCGTTTCAGTCAAGATCCTCAGTGGATAGCTGCGTATCAAGCATCCATCGTCGATGGGCCTTTAGTCAAAAGTATTGACGTGGTTTTCATGCAAACAACAGACTTTTCAACAATGCTGAGGTTGAAAGCTGAGTAACAAGGTCAAGCACTCCATTCAAACTTATCGACAGACATGGAATGCTAATGTTATGTTATCACACTTATGCAAACACACATTTTACATCAACTGCGACATAAACATCCCGGGCTGAAATATGCCTTGGTTGCTGTATTGTTATGGTGCTTTGCCCTTGGTAGTTTGGCTGTTAGCCACAAAACAGAACATTTTTTCAAAGCAGACACCCACTGTGCAATGTGTATTGCATCGCTGGATCTTGAGCACAGCAGCCCAGCAAAGTTAGTCAGTTTTGCATCCAGCCAACTCACTCCCGACCCCACCATCCCTGCTGTAGAACAATCAATAGCAGTAGCGATTTTCCTTCACCATGCTAATCGTGGCCCGCCGATCATCTCCTAGTTTTATATTTTTATGCCTTAACAATCACAGTGTTTTGGCATCAATTATGATTAAAATTTGGAGAGATACCTCGTGAAATTAGCTATCACATTGTTAGCGACAATGGCGATGAGTTCGTCATCTGTATGGGCACAAGCGTCTGAGATAGAGCAACTGCGCCAAGAATTATTAGCCTTAAAAAACCAATATTTAGAAAAAATCCAAGCTCTTGAGCTTCGCCTGCAAGAGGCTGAACAACAAGTTGAAGAAACCCAAACAGACACTCAAGATTTGGCCATTGAACTAAGTCAGCAAGCCAATCGCACAGCAGCTAATACCTTTAATCCGGGCATTGGCGTGGTCTTAAATGGTCAATATTTGCAGCAATCTCGCCGAGATTATGAATTTGCATTGCCTGGTTTTATTGCCGCTGAGGAGTCAGGCCCAGGCGACCAAGGTTTGTCGATGGGTGAATCAGAGATCAACCTTGTTGCCAATGTCGATGATAAATTTACGGCCAGCGTTACCCTTGCTTTTGGCGAAGAAACCGAAGTAGAAGAAGCCTACTTACAAACACTCGGTCTAGCCGATGGTTGGCGAGTTAAGTTTGGTCGTTTTTTCTCTGCAATCGGCTACCTAAACAGCCACCATGCTCATACCGATGACTTTGCGATGCGGCCTCTGGCATATCAAGCATTTTTAGGCAGTAATTATCGTGATGACGGTGTGCAGTTAACTTGGTTAGCGCCCAGCGAACTTTTTTGGGAAAGCGGCATTGAGTTGTATCGTGGTGATTGTTTTCCAGCAGGGGGAAGCGCGCACCAAGGCCTTGGTGTGAAAACCTTATTCAGCCATCTTGGTGGTGATATTGGTTTTAGTCAAAGCTGGCGAGCGGGTATTTCCTACATGATGGCGGATGGTGTAGAACGCTCTATTGATAACGACTTACAAGATAGCTTTAGTGGCGAGAGTCGATTGTGGTTGGCCGACTTTATTTGGAAATGGGCACCTGATGGCAATAGTAACGAGCGCAACGCTAAGTTCCAGGCCGAATATTTTCATCGTAAAGATCAAGGCAGCTTTGTAAATTTAGCGGTATCGGAGCAAGATTTAGAGGCGACACAATCGGGTTGGTATGCTCAGGCGGTGTATCAGTTTATGCCCCAGTGGCGCGTTGGGGTGCGCTACGAAGCCCTGCAAAGTGACGAATTAACTGCGGCATTTGCTGACTCGGTATTTGATAACTTGGGTTATAAACCCAAACAGCTGAGTTTTATGCTGGATTGGAGCAACTCTGAATTTAGTCGATTGCGCGTGCAGTTTAGCCAAGACAAAAGCCGTCCCGAAACCACCAACCTCTTTTTATTACAATACATTGCTGCCTTTGGCGCGCATGGCGCACACAGCTTTTAATAGGACCAAGACAATGTCAAAAATTAACTATATACCGTTTCTGTCACTGCTGGTTTTATTGAGTTTTTCAATGGCCACGCACGCGGAAGTGAAAGTATTTGCATGTGAACCAGAATGGGCGGCTTTAGCCAGTGAATTAGGTGGCGAGCAAGTGAGTGTATTCAGTGCGACAACAGGGTTGCAAGACCCTCATCAGATCCAAGCGCGACCCAGCTTAATTGCCCAACTTCGCAGTGCTGATCTCTTGGCTTGCACAGGTGCAGAGCTAGAAACAGGTTGGTTGCCCTTGTTACTTCAACGTGCCGCTAACCAAAAAGTGCAGGCTGGCAAACCTGGGCATTTTATGGCGACAGAGTTTGTGCGCTTATTGGGTATGCCCAAAAAAATCGACCGCAGTCAAGGTGAAGTGCATGCGGCAGGCAATCCGCACATTCAAACTAGCCCAGCGAATATATTACTGGTAGCCAAAGCCATGGTCGCCAGATTACAAATCATTGATCCAGACCACTCTGTGTTTTACACCGCGCGCTTAAGCAATTTTACAGAGCGCTGGCAAGCTGCCATGACTAAGTGGAAAGCCCTCACGCGTGAACTACGCGATATGCCAATCGCTGTGCAACACAATAGTTGGGTGTATTTGGAAGACTGGTTGAAACTGAATAATTTGGCGACTTTAGAGGACAAGCCGGGCATACCACCGAGCAGTGGACATTTGTCACAAGTGCTGGAAAAAATGCAGAATCAGCCCGCTAAAATGCTGTTACTGGCGAGTTATCAAAGTGATAAGGCTGCACAGTGGTTTGCTCAAAAAACCAATATTCCCGTTGTTACTCTGCCCTTTACGGTGGGCGGCAGTGAACAAGCGACGGATTTATTCAGTTTATACGATACGACATTTACCCTCATGCTTGAGGCCTATAAACCATGAATTGGCAAGCACTGGACGTCAGCATAATTGGCCCAGCACTGCTTGCGGGCTTGTTGGTTATTGCTACTCACGTGCCACTTGGTCGTGCAGTATTAAATAGAGGCATCATCTTTATTGATTTGGCCATTGCACAAATTGCTGGCTTAGGGGTGATTGCCGCCAATGTTTTTGGTTGGGAAACGGATGGTTGGCAAATTCAAGTGGCGGCGGTGAGTGCTGCGATGCTGGGTGCCGTGATGTTGCATTGGACAGAAAAACGCTTCGAAAAAATTCAAGAGGCGCTGATTGGTGTGGTGTTTGTATTAGCCGCCACCTTGGGTTTATTACTTTTGGCCAACAATCCCCATGGGGGTGAACAACTCAAAGATTTATTGGTTGGCCAAATATTATGGGTGTCATACTCACAGTTATGGCCCATCGCGATACTGTATGCTGTTGTACTGTTGGCTTGGTTCACCTTAGATATCAGCAAACGTCATCGCTTGTTATTTTATCTCTTATTTGCCATTACCGTCACGGCATCTGTTCAACTGATTGGCGTGTATTTAGTGTTTGCCAGCTTAATCATCCCAGCGCTTGCAACACGCAATATTCGCCAAAACTGGCGTTTGCTCAGCGCTTACGTGGTGGGCATTGTTGGTTACGCTAGTGGCTTGGTGGCTTCTGCTCTTTGGGATCTGCCATCTGGCGCGATGATAGTATGGTGTTTGGCTATTGTTGGACTAACCACTGCCACTTTCTGTGGTGTAAATAAGCTAGAAATCAGCCACAGTTAAATGCGTAACTTTACACTTTATTAACATATATTTTACTTATTCGCAAAATATAGAATGTCGCTTAAACTTAAGTGCAAACAATTTTGGATAATCCATTATGCGCACTTCTACCTTTTTGCAGTCCGTAGTATTTTGCTCCTTAATTAACCTGAGATCGGTTTAAGCAGCCACCATCGCATTTCTCTCAACGTCGCTAATATTAAGGG
>JAACSL010000063.1 GCA_009993955.1 Paraglaciecola sp. | reverse complement strand
TTTTCAATGATGTTCAAGCGTAATCTCGGAAAGTGTGTACAAACTTGAGTACAAATTCCGTTTTTGAGGCCTTTGGCGAAAATTCCATGACACAAATCTGGCTGTAGGTCTTGTGGTTACTGAGTTTGACGTGAAAAGTACTACCGTTAAAAGGAGTCTCTTTTTTTGGTAAATGTTCTCTTCTGTACCAAATTACAAAATTTAATGAATGGGTTTATTCTTGGTGTGTTTTTTGCTTTAATGCTTATTTTGAAAGATGCTTGAAGCGAACCAATACGACTATTTCTAACTGAGATATCGGACTTACCTTCAAATTTAACTGCTGTTTATACCATCATTTTGCACTTCTTTTTCGGCCTGTGTGTACAAAATTTCCTGTAACTGTGTACAAACTTCCTTTTTGTTGCACTTATCCTTCGGTTATTTGACGCGAGCTGTTCTGTAGCCCTTGCTATATATGGGCTGAGCGACAAAAGTACTTAGAGGGTTTGATGCGTCAGTTCGCGATTATCAGCTAGAGTATCTCTCTTTTGTCAATGACAAAAAATCTCCATCTACTTATATGTAATTATGTATCATCTTATGACTATTGATATGTAATAGCTAATCGACTTTGTGTTCTTTGAGTTGGTGTGATATGTTTTGATATATATTTTTCTTTAGTGATGTATTAAGGTGTATCGAAATGAGTTATGTGACAGAGCAGATACTAGAAAGCCTTCGAGAAGCTCGGGTACGTAAAGGTTTTAGTCAAAGAGAGCTGAGCGCGCGTTCGGGTGTTCCGCAAAGCCATATATCGAAAATCGAGTCTGGCGGCGTTGATTTAAGAATGTCCAGTTTGATTGCGCTTGCCCGTGTACTCGACCTAGAGCTATTGGTCGCACCAAAAAAATCTGTACCTGCCATTAAGTCGATCATTCGAAGCAGCAAAGGGAGTATCGACGAAGGTGAGACAATGTCGCCCGCATATCAGTTAGGGGAAGACGACGATGACTAATCATGTTTCTACGCTCAACGTGTTGCTCTATGGCGAACCCATCGCAACTATTACCAACGTGGGCAATGACAGAACCCTTTTTGCTTTTATGGATTCGTACATTAATCATGAATCACGGCCCGTATTAGGCCAGGATTTAGCAGGCGCGATCACGGTTGAGCCTGCGGATGGTGAAGCCTTACCACCTAATATGCATCAAGACATAGAAGATGAAACGAAGACAGATGGGCCAATGCGTTTTTCATTGGCGGGAGTGCAATTGAAGTTTTCAGCTGTGCAGCAGGCAAATGGCGGTTTGACGATCCCAGTAACCGGTCAAGGTGGTTCTTGGATTGTAAAATTACCATCGTCTCGATTTGAAGCTGTGCCAGAAAATGAATATTCAATGATGGAACTGGCCCGAATGTTGGGAATGGATGTGCCAGAAACGCAGTTACTCCCTATTAATCAGATTGCTAATATCCCAAATGGCATTGGCAAATTTGGTGACAGTGCGTTTGTGATCAAGCGCTTTGATCGTGCAGGTGATCAAGCCGTACATATTGAAGATTTTGCGCAAGTGTTTGGTGTATACCCTCAAGATAAATACAAAAAAGCCAGTATGCGCAATATTGCTCAGGTTATCGGCATCGAAGGTCAAGACGAAGACATTGCAGAATTTACGCGTCGATTGGTGTTCAATACCCTAATTGGCAATGCGGATATGCATCTGAAGAATTGGTCTGTGATTTACAAAGACAAGCGCACAGCATCGATTGCGCCTGCCCATGACTTTGTCTCGACCATTCCTTATATCCCCGATGATAGTGCGTCGCTGAAGGTGAGTCGTAGCAAGAAATTCAGTGATTTCACGCTGGATGAGCTGTCACACTTGGCGGCTAAAGCCATGCTGCCAGAAAAATTGGTGTTAGATACTGCCAAGCAAACCGTGGCAGGCTTTCATGAAATCTGGGCGAAAGAAAAAGCGCATTTACCGCTTACCAAATCGATGATTGAAGCAATCGAAACACACTTACGAAGCATACCGCTACGCTGAATTTCTAGAAGCTAGAGTGTGAATATCGATGTTTGTCGTAATGATGGTTTAACTTCACGCTAATTTACGGCGCTTTGCGCCGCAAATTGGACGTTTGGTAAACTGAATAATGACACCAGTGTTTTCATAAGGCTGATCTTCTGAACAAATCATGCATCTTTCTGACCATCAACAAGTGATGAATCAGGCGATGATAGCT
>JAACSL010000030.1 GCA_009993955.1 Paraglaciecola sp. | reverse complement strand
TGCCTGTTCCTCTGTTGGTTCCCACTTTCTTGGTCGAAAGATCGGATCTTGGAACAGGCATTTAGTTCAATTTCTTAAACAGGATTGGGGTTAATAAAGCAAAATATAGGGGGAATAACTCGCCAGTATCGTAGATTTGCTGAAACACTGTTTGTGATGCGCTGATGTAGGCTAAAAAACCACCAAAAATCAATCCCATAGCGATGGTGTAAAACATTACCATGCGGTGGGTGAGTATATATTTACTCGAGATCGCCAATTGCCTCCAACTAAACGGGCTGCGTTGATCCTTAGGCAGGGTCTCTGGCTGCCTGACAAAAAACCAGATGCCGGTTAATAAACCAATCACTAAGAATGCTGAAAAGATGTGATGCCATGAAAACATCAACAAAATTGCTTGGCCAAAACTCGGGGCCAACATCGGCACTAAAATAAACACCATCATGATAAATGACATGACCCGTGCCATGGCTTCACCTTCATATTGATCGCGGATAACCGCTAACGCAGCAATACGTGGTCCAGAAACGCCAAAGGCTTGAATAACTCGACCAATTAACATGACGGTTAAGGTCTCTGCAAACATGCAAACCAGTGAACCGATGGCAAAAATAATTAAGCCTGAAATGATGGCATAACGCCGACCTTTATCGTCAGAGACTGGCCCGTAATACAGTTGACCAAAGCCCATACCGATGAAAAATAACGAAACAATTAAGTGGGTATCTTGGGTAGCAACGATGCCGAGATCGTCGCCAATTTGATGCAACGCGGGCAGCATGGCATCAATACTCAACGCCACTAATGATGTCATGAGCGCCATAAGCGCTACGAACTCAAACAAGCCCAACGCTGGTTTCGTGATGTGTGTCTGAGTGTGTGATTTTTTATACATGTCTTTGCCACCAAAATTCGGAGGCGGATTCTATCATTTGCAGTGACAAAGACTTATATTTTTATGTTGTATGGGATGTCAAAACCCCTTTCAAGCATGTGGCTAAGTGTTGATGCTATTGCATACTTGGGCCTAAATATTTCTGCAAAAAAGTCTCCATTTCCGCAAAGGCTAAATGGCGGTTGCGTTGTATAGACAAAAAATGATCGCCATTCTCAAACTCAACATAACGCACTGGTTTGCCTAGATCGCGCAATTCGTCATACATTTCACGACTTTGTCGCACATCTACCACCCGATCGTCTTCACCATGCAAGAGTAACAAAGGGATCGTGATTTTGGCTGCGTTGTAATACGGAGAGCGCGCTTCAAGGTCATCATCATCTTCGCCAATTTGTTGGCGAACAAATTTTTTGTTCAAAAAATAGCGACTTTTGCTCACCAACATATCTAAATCCATGACCCCTGCAAAACTCACTGCACAGGCAAATAAATCAGGGGTTTTTACTGCTGCCATGGCCGCGGCATAACCACCATAACTTGCCCCGACAATACATAGACGTTTGGGATCAGCGATCTGTTGCTCAATTAACCACTGGGCAGCGTCCGTCAAGTCATCTTGCATGGTTAAACCCCAGCCCTGCATTTGGCTTTCTGCAAACTGTTTTCCATACCCGGAGGAACCGCGAAAATTTGGTCGAAATACCGCATAACCTCGATTAGCAAAAAACGAAGTCCAATAATCAAAGCCGCCGTACTCACGCGCACCTGGACCACCATGAGGGTGCAATATCGTCGCGATTGGCGTTTTGGTTCCCTTGGGCACGGTAAGATAGCCCTCGATTTCAGTGCCATCACGTGTGGTGTAAGTCACCAGCTTATGCGGGCTGAGGACGTCAGGTAGCAACAAAGGGTATTGTTCAAATAACAGCGTCAGGGATTTTTCTTTGCGCTGACCCAAATAAAAGGCCCCCGGGGTGAAATTATTTTCGGTGTAGAGCAAATAGGTATTTTCGTCATCGCTATAATCCACCAAATAGTTGTCGGTATCACTCATTGCTGCATCAATGGCTCGTTGTAATTTTTGATCTGCCTCGTCCCAATAAACCCGCCCGCCGTCAGCTTGCGCATGCCGTATGCCTATCACTTCTTTTCTACTCACGGAGTAGATCAGTGAACCATCAACATCGTAATCTGCATCGTCGAATACCAAGCTACTTTCTTGTGTGACAAGGTCGATTTTGTACAAGGTTAACTTGTCATCTTTGTAAGCACGGTAATATAAAATATTAGGGTTGTTGGCAAAACCAAGGGGCTTAATGCCGGAATCTTGCAGGGCATTGTGGGCAAACATGGTTAGCCAATCGTCTTGCCCTGCCAGCCGATAGCGGATGGATGCTTCACCACTTTCATAGTTTAAGGCAACACCAAGACGCAAATTACCTTGCTGATCTGCCATCCAATCACGCACTTCCATTTTGCCCTTTTCGATGCGCGTTTTTCTCTTGTTATTGATGTTGAGTTTATAAACTGATGGTAAGTTAGCCACGTCCAAATCAATGGCCACCAGGATATGGTCGGGGTCGTCGGGTAAAAATGACACAACATTGTCTTGAAATTGCGAAATATGCGAGGGACCAGATACACCAGAATGACGAATTAAATTACGCTGATTCGTATCGTCACCTTGCACATCAAAGGCAAGGAGGCGGGTTTCTGTAAATGCGACGCCTCGTTGTTTACTGGCATAACGCACACTGACGATAATGGTCTGTTCGTTTGCCCATCTAAACCAATTTAACTTAATTTTTTCATTATCAGATTGCACCAACATTTTTTTGGCACCGCTTAGCAAATTTACCGTTGTTAATACTGATGTTTCAGGATCTAAATAGTTCTGCACAAAGGCTATCTGCTGGCCATTTGGTGACAAGTCGGGTTTGGCTACGGTGGGTAATTGACTGAAACTTTGCAGGGGTAATTCTTTGGCATTTAGCCCTGTCAGGCAGCAAAACAACAAAAGGCTGAATAGAGAAGACGGCATCCTTGACATGGAAACATTCCTTTAGCTTAAAAACAGCAGCAAAATACCACAAAACCTATGTAAAACAAATTACTGAGCTGGAACACTTACTTCGCGCAATGTCACAACGCCATCAAGTTTATTGAGGATATACAACACACCATAATCCTGTTCAGAGAGGCTGAACACCGGGCCACCGAGCAAGGCAATGAGTTGTGGAGTGGTATTGCTATGACCAACAACAAGAATATTGTGTTGAGTGGCTAATTGCGTGGCAAAATCGGCGAGTGCACTGGGCTCATAAACAACAATCGGTAAACCACGGTGAGCGGCAAGTTCAGTCACGGATTGCTTAGTGCGTCGATAGTCGGTGGTGTATATGGCGCTGATGGTATGCGATGACAATAAGTTCACGAGCTTGTGTGCTCGATGTTGCCCTACTTCGCTCAACTGGGGATCAGCACCACCTTGTTTTTCAAAATGACGTAAGAAATACCAAGTCTGGTTTTCAGCATGCAGCGGCGTCACCACCAGCAACAAACAAAAAAATAGACTGAGTCTATTCATCGATTTTAGTTAAATCTTTTAAACGACCATTGCGCAAACTGTAAATCCAACTGTGAATCGTCAAGTCTTGCCCTCTGCTGATGGCGTCTTTGACAATATTGCTGCGCCTAACGTTGGCGGCCTGTTCCAAGACATTAAGTTCACACAAACGTGCCGACTTTTGGGTGGCATCCAATCCATCAAGCTCGCTGCGATGTTTGTAGGCAATATCTTTGATATGCCCCAGCCAATTATCAATTAAGCCTAATTGTTGGTTCTGTAAGGCGGCGTCAATACCGCCACAACCATAATGACCACAGACAATCACATGCTTGACTTTTAATACATCCACGGCGTATTGCAGTACCGAAAGACAATTAAAATCGGTATGCACAACCAAGTTTGCGACATTGCGATGAACAAAAATATCACCAGGGATCAAACCAACGATTTGGTTGGCTGGTACACGACTGTCTGAACAGCCAATCCACAAATACTCAGGGCGCTGACGCTTTGAGAGTTTGTCAAAAAAATCAGGATCCGCTTCTTTTGTCGATTCCGACCAATTTTTATTGTTTTCAAGTAGTTGGTTTATATCAGTCATAGGTCCTCTCGATGAGCGCGCAGTATAATCAATGTCTATAGCCGAACAAGTCCAACCATTTGCCACCTTAATAGGAATTTAAGTAGTCGACAATGTGATGGTAGAAACTAATGCCGACAATCACGTTAAAGGGGAAGGTGATACCCAACGACGACAGCATAGCTAAACCAATATCCGCATCTTTGATACTGGTTCTAATCGCTGCTGGTGCGGCAATATACGACGCACTGGCCAATAAACTCGCCAACACCACTAGAGTACCAGTAGACAAACCGAGCCCCATGCCGACGGCAATGCCTATACAGGCTAAAATGCTGGGTGCAACCAGAGCAAAGATCAACAAACGCCATTGATGCCGGGGAAAAGGTCTCAGCGTTTCAGCGGCCACTAAACCCATTTCTAGTAAAAATATGGCCAATACCGCCTTAAATGCACCGGTGAATAACTCGGTTACTTCTGCGCCTTGTTGATAGCCATACATAAACCCAATGATGACTCCACCGAGCAATAAAATAACACCGCGATTGGTAAACGATTCGTGCCACAAATTGCCCATATTGCCGTGCATGTGTCCCACCGCAAAACGGCGATACAACAGTAAACCAACGATGATGGCGGGCAATTCCAATAATACAAGATAGAGCGTGACTTGTGCCGAGGTATCTAAGCCATTTGCTTCTACATAGGCTAAAGCTACGGCAAACGTACCGGCACTGACTGAACCATAATGTGCTGCAATACTCGCGCTGTCAGCCACGGACAAGCGCACTAACTTGTTGAGTAAAGGAAACAAAACAAGTGGAATAAGGCCGCCAATACAGGCCACCAACACTAATTCAGGCACAAGTTGCCAACTGAGTTTGCCGTGTAAGGCCATACCACCTTTAAGACCTATCGTTAACATCAAGAGTAAACTCATTGTGTCGTAGGCGGCTTTTGGCACTTTGAGGTCTGAGCGCATTAAACCGGCAAACAACCCCAACAAAAAGAACATGACAACAATATCTGGCATTTGACTATGTGGCTCCATTGTTTAAGTAATAGGCCAATACTCAATTACGCATTAGCCCCATCTATGCGGCGATACTACGCGAACAACGTAGTCATCGCTATGTACGTTGCAAGCAATTAAGACCGAAAATTCTGTGGTAATTTGAGTTTGCCCATGGCGATTAAGTTACCAAGCAATACAATCACTACACCCAATATCGCAGCTGGTTGCCATCGATATCCTTCAAACAGCGTGGAGATGATCAGCGCGACGATGGGATATACAAGCACCACATACGCCGATTTATCGGAACCCATTTGTTTGACCAATTTCATGTAAGCACCAAAGGCAAGCACTGAGCCAAATATCGAGAGATATAGCAGCGCTGCGTAATAGCTAAAAGACGTAGGCCATACCAAAGCTACCCCTTTAAACAAGGCAAACGAAAGCGTGAAAATCACACCATAACTCATTGCCCAAAAATTCATTTGGATCACCGGTGTACCATGGTCCAAGATGCGTTCTGATAGCACATTGCCACACGAGGCAAAGAAAAACGAGGCCATGGCAAAACCGATACCCACAAGCAACCAGTGATCAGCTTTAGCTTTGGCGAACTCTGGATAAAAAATCAAAAAAATCCCGATCATGCCCAAGGTTGCGCCTAACATGACCTCTAGTCGTATGGCTTTTCTTAAAAAAACACGCCGTAAAATGACATTCATGTAGACCATGCAAGAACTCATTACCGCCACAATGGCACTGACAATGTACTGCTGACTTTGATACAACAAGGTGTAGTCGAGGGTATAGAGGCATAAGCCGGCGATGACCAATTTAAAATGAATATGTAGCGGTAGACGTAACGATAGTCGACGAAACAGACAATATAAAAACAAGGTCAGCGCAGCTAGGGTAAACCGCAGCCCCACGGAAACAAGTGGATCCATCTCACCGAGCTGCATGGTTATGGCAATCCAAGTGGAACCCCAGATGATCACAACTGCAATAAAAAGTCCTGAATTTGACACCTAGCTATTCGCCTTTAACCAACTATATACTGGGTGAATTGTAGATCGAATTCAGGTTGTTGTAGCGAATGAAAAAGGTTTTATTGGTGATAGGCGCGGTAGTGCTGGCGCTGGTGCTCGTGGCGGTTTACCGAGGGTTTACCGTGTTTGTCGACCAACAGTATCAGGTCAGCACGCCCTTACAAAAGATTCAGGTGGATGAGACTGCCGCCTTGCAACGTTTCAGTCAGGCTATTAAGTTGCCCACCATTTCCTATGACGATCGCAGTCACTTTGACGAGGCGGCATTCATTGCATTTCATCAGCATTTGCAAGACAGTTTTCCGCTCGTGCAACAGCACGCTGAACGCTCGATCATTGCTGGTTTTAGCTTGGTTTACCATCTCAAAGGGCAAGACCCTAGCCTAAAACCCGCGCTCTTCATGGGGCACATGGACGTAGTGCCAATTGAGGAATCGAGTCGCGATGCATGGCAACAAGCCCCCTTTAGTGGTGCCATTAAAGATGGCGTGGTCTGGGGACGCGGTACGATTGACGACAAAGTCAGTGTGATGGCACTGATGGAAGCGATGGAGCTATTACTGCAACATGGCGCTGCGCCGCAACGTGATATTTATTTCGCCTTTGGTCACGATGAAGAGGCCGGAGGTGATGGCGCGAAAGCCATCGCGCAATATTTCAAGGAGCAAAACTTAACATTCGAGTTTGTCTTAGATGAAGGTGGCATCGTGGCCGACGGTTTAGTGCCAGGTATACAACAGCCCGTTGCCTTGGTGGGCATTGCAGAAAAAGGCTTTGTGAATTTTCGTTTGCGCGTAAAAGGCGAGGGCGGTCATTCGTCACAGCCACCCAACCACGCCGCTGCGGGGGTATTAGCCCAAGCAATAGTAGCTGTTGAAAATAATCAAATGCCGGCAAAACTCGATTTCTTTTCTCAGATGTTTGAGCGCATCGCCTATGCGGCGCCACTGGAGACTCGTTTGCCGCTGGCAAATTTGTGGTTATTGTCGCCCGTGGTGAAACAAGCTGTGTTGGCCAAGCCAAGTACCGCCGCGAGTACCCGAACCACGATTGCTGTAACCATGTTACAAGGCAGCAATAAATCAAATGTATTACCTGACGAAGCAAGTGCATTGGTGAATTTTAGGATCCTGCCGGGGGATACGGTGGAAAGTATTCGTCAACATTTACATAAGGTCATCGATAACCCAGCGGTGGAGATTAGCGCCGAGTTGGCCAACGAAGCCTCAGCCGTATCGAGTACCACCTCGTTAGGCTTTCAATTGATCGAATCCACCATTCGGCGTTTAGACGAGGGCATATTGGTTGCCCCCTACTTAGTCATGGCCGCCACCGATTCTCGGCATTTTCAAGGGCTATCAGACAACATTTATCGATTTATGTTGGTCACGCTCAACCCGCAAACCTTAAAACAATTCCACGGCGTCAATGAGCAAATAGCCACTAAGGACTATATTCGTGCTATTCAGTTTTATTACGCTATGCTCAGCCAAGCGGCTTCTGGCCAAAACACCATTAATTAAGGACTAACCATGCACATGCTCCCCCTCCTATCCCCCTTTCGCAAACTGTGTTTGGTGATCTTAGGCAGCCTTATTTGTACCGCCAATAGCCTCGCAACAACCCAAGTTCTGCACGTTGGAACCTTATTAGCTGTACCCGGCAACAAGCCCTTAAAAGAGCAAACGTTGGTCATCGAAAATGGACTCATCACTCAAATCATCGATGGATATCAAGTCGCTTCTGCGTTTGCTGACAGCGCACAATTAATTGACTTAAAAGACCGCTTTGTGATGCCCGGATTAATGGATATGCATGTGCATTTGCAGTTTGAACTGGGTCCGAAAAACGACAGTGACAGTTTAAAGATGTCAGACCAATTAGTTGAGATGCGTTTCTTGATGTTTGCCATGCGCACCCTAAAAGCAGGCTTCACCACGGTGCGTGATGTGGGCTCAATGAGCCAAGAAATGTATGCCATGCGTGATGCCATTAACCAAGGCTGGGTAGATGGCCCACGTATTATTGCTGCTGGGGGTGTTGGTATCACCGGAGGTCATGCCGACATCAGTGGTGTGAAACCTGATTTAATGGCGCTGTATACCAAACCGACAATTTGTGACGGTCCGTATGACTGCCGCCGTGCCACGCGCGACGCGATTAAATATGGCGCTGATCTCATCAAAATCACCTCCACCGGTGGTGTCCTAACTGATCGTGCCACAGGCACCGGTCAGCAAATGGAGATGGATGAGCTAAAAGAAGTGGTGTTAGCTGCTAAACGCATGGGACGCAAAGTGGCCAGCCATGCTCACCAAGAAGATGGCATCATTGCTACCCTTGAGGCGGGTGTAGACAGCATTGAACATGGCACCTACACAGGTGAAAAGGCCATCAAGTTATTCAAGAAGACTGGCGCCTATTTGGTACCAACCTTACTCGCCGGTGACACGGTGGTGGGCATGGCAGAAACGGCGGATTTTATGAGCCCGGCCATTAAAGAAAAAGCCTTACGGGTGGGTAAAGATATGCAGGGGAATTTTGCCAAAGCGTATCAAGCGGGGGTGAAAATAGCCTTCGGTACCGATAGTGGTGTGTCGCAGCATGGCACCAATGCACAAGAAGCCGTGCTGATGGCAGCGGCGGGTATGAGCAACATGGATATCATCAAATCGGCTACCGTCAATGCGGCAGATTTACTTGGCATGAGTACAGAAATTGGTAGCTTAGAAGTGGGTAAACAAGCGGATATCATTGCCACCGATGGCTCACCGCTGGATGACATCACACAATTATTGGATGTGGATTTTGTGATGAAAGGTGGCAAGGTTTTTGTGCAAAAATAATAAAAACGCGCCGATGTAAAGGGTATAGGCTAGGTCGTGTATTGAGTGACCTAGCAAATCACAAAGACTAAGAAGTGACATGAAGTCGATTGTATTTGGCATATAAAAAGGTGGTGAAAAACACCAGCAAGGTTACAACTATGCCTACGCCTTCAAAATAATCCCCCAATACGGCTCGGTATTTAACTGACCAGAACAACGCAAAAAAACCGTGCGACGTGAGTAGCACCCCACACCAAAAGTTGACAAGCTTTGCCCATCTTGCCCCTTGCAACGCATACCAAGCCAAGTTGCCAAACAGCACGCTGAATATCAACAAAACGCTAGGTATGATGTAGTGCTTGCCAATAATAAAGGTCTGCAATACGGCAATAAGGGCACACAAGGCAACCAAGCCCATCAACCAATCCAGCGACGTCGCCCAACTCAGTCGTTTACGCATTGATGTTCCCTCTCGTCTTGGCGTGGTTATTCACAGTAAATTATTGACGAATCTCACCTTCACCCATGACGATGAATTTTTCGGTGGTCAACGATTCCGCCCCCATGGGGCCATAAGCGTGCAGTTTACTGGTTGAAATACCAATTTCTGCGCCTAAACCCAACTGGCCTCCATCGGAAAAACGCGACGACGCATTGACCATCACCACAGCAGAGTCAATTTCACGAATAAAACGTTGTGCCTTGGCATAATCTTGAGTGGCAATGACCTCGGTGTGACCTGATCCATATTGCTCGATATGGGTAAGTGCCGCGGCAAAATCGTCTACCACACGCACGGCAATTTCCATGGCAAGGTATTCTGCGTGCCAGTCGCTATCATCGGCAAGTTGCGCATCCGCAAAATAACCAATACTGCGTTCACACGCGTGAATCACAGCGTGATGCTTGGCTAACATGGCCGCGGCCTTGGGTAAGAAGTTGGCGGCAACACCTTGCTCAACCAAAAGTGTTTCAAGGGCATTACACACACCAGTGCGCTGGGTTTTACCATTTTCTAATAAGTTCAAGGCTTGTTGGATGTCGGCCGTTGCTTCTACATATAGATGACACACACCTTTAAAATGTTGGATAACCGGGATCCGACTGTTCTCACTGACGAAGCGGATAAGCCCTTCACCACCGCGGGGTATCACTAGGTCAATGTACTGACTGAGGGTCAACAATTCGTTCATGACTTGGCGATCGGTGTCTGGCACCACCACAACAGCGGCGGCGTCAATTGCATGTTTATGCAAGGCCTGTTTGATTGACTCAGCGAGGGCAAGATTCGAATGAATCGCTTCTTTTCCACCACGCAAAATCACCGCATTGCCCGCTTTTAAACACAATGCAGCGGCATCAATGGTGACATTGGGGCGTGATTCATAAATCATGGCGATAACCCCCAAAGGAATGCGCATTTTGCCCACTTGAATTCCACTCGGCATACGCTTTATTTGGCTGATGGCACCAACCGGATCAGCTTGGCCAGCGATGTCTTTTACGGCATTTGCAATGGCCTCGATGCGCTGTGGTGTGAGGGTTAAGCGATCTAACATCGCCGCATCCATACCTTGCCTTTTGCCCGCCGCAACGTCTTTGTCATTGGCTTTGAGAATATCCTCGGTTTGCGCCAATAGTGAGGTGGCAATATCGTTTAATAACGCGTTTTTTTGTAGCGCGCTTAACTTTGCGACTTGGCGCGCTGCCTTCTTTGCCGCTGCTGCCGCGGCAGAAATTGCAAATTCCATCCTGTCTTGCCTCTTTGCTTCGCCTAAATTAATACTAAATCATCGCGGTGAATTGCTGCTTCACCCACCGAAAAACCCAAGGTCGCTTCAATAGCGCTACTTTTTAAACCTTTTATTTGCTGTAGATCAACCGCGTTGTATAACACCAAACCTTTGGCGATAAGCTGCTGATTAAATTCAATATTCACTGCCTCACCGGCAACAAATTTACCTTGTACGGCAATGATCCCCGAGGGCAGTAAAGATGCGCCTTTTTCAAGTAAGGCACGCTTTGCGCCTTCGTCGATGACAATACTACCTTTGCTGTTTAAGCTGTGTTTGAGCCACGCATCGCGCGCGCGCTGACGGGTTTGAGTGGGTACAAACAAGGTGCCAGAACACTGCCCCTCGGCAAGTTGGCTGAACACCTCACTACGTCGGCCATTGACAATCAATGTTTGAATACCACTTTTTGCACATTTCTCTGCGGCCTGAATTTTTGTGCGCATGCCACCGGTGCCAACCACACTGCCTGCGCCACCAGCCAACGCATGGATAGCCGGGGTGATAGCGTCGACTTGGCCAACCAATTGTGCGGCTGGGTTAGTGCGCGGATTGTCAGTAAATAAACCATCAATATCAGAGCAAATAATCAGCGTATCGGCTTCAGCGACCAACGCGGTATACGCGGCCAGGTTGTCATTATCGCCGACTTTTAATTCAGCGGTGGCCACGGTGTCGTTTTCGTTGACGATGGGTAGTGCATGGTTTTTCAGAAGCTCACGCAGGGTATTTTTAATGTTGACATAACGAGTGCGATTTTGCAGGTCATCGGCGGTCAACAAAATTTGTGCGCAATCAAAATCAAATAAGGCCGCCCAGTTTGCCATCATGTGCATTTGACCAATAGCCGCCATTGCCTGTTTTTCAGCGATGGATGGACGATGTTTATGGCTAATTTTACCCCTTCCGGCGGCAACACTACCTGAAGACACCAAAATAACCTCTTTGCCAGCAGCACGGCTCGACATGATAAATTGCGCAATAGCCTGCAAATAGAGAGGACTACATTGATTATTATTGGGCGCGATCAGGCTACTCCCGACTTTAATCACTGCTCGTCTCCAGCTAAAACTGCGCATTACGTTGCTCCGCTATGGGTTCAGATTTTCAGATTACGACAACTGCTCCGAGAAACAAGCGAAAGAAGTTATAAGCTATGATCTAAATGACTTTTGCATACGAATACAGCACTGGTTAAAAGCATTGGCAGAAATGGTAAAGGGTTAAAAACCAACACTTAGCGCTAAATTTAGATCTACACCGCTTTTTGTATTAACATGCGCCGTCAAAAATAAAAACCAAAGCATTTGACTCTCCTTTCATTATCTAGGGAAACATTATGTTCAATAAATTTATCAAGATAACCTTGTTATCTTTGGCCACTGTGGCCGCGGCACATAGTGCCGTGCAGCAAACCAAGGGTGACTTTGAAGACAAATTTAGGCAGTTAGACGAAGAGCTACCAACACCTAACATTTATCGCAATGCAGCAGGCGAGCCTGGGTATGCCTATTGGCAGCAACGTGTTGACTACAAAATTCAGGCTAAGTTGGACGAAGCCAAACGTCGCATTGACGCAGTTGAGCACATTACCTACCACAATAATTCTCCCGACACCCTCAAATACTTGTGGCTGCAGTTGGACCAGAATATTTTTAAACCTGATTCCATGGCGAGTAAAACCGATACCTTTGGTGGCATCGGTAATCGTGGACCAGCCACCCAGTCTGCGTCTGACGATAAACTTGCGCAATTAAGTCTCGATGCCTTGCGCCGCCAGCAATTTTTGGCCGACAACGAAGTCGGTTATGCCATTAAAGCGGTGAAAGACAAGTCAGGCAAAGCCTTACATTTTGTCATTGTTGGCACCAACATGCGTATCGATTTATCCCAGCCCCTCAAGCCAGGCAAAGAGACAGAATTCAGTATTGATTTTGGCTTTAACATTGTTGAAGAAGATGCGGTGTCAGCACGTGCTGGTTATGAGCATTTTCCAGATGACAAACGTGAAGGTGGTAACGATATCTTTTTGTTAGCCCAATGGTATCCCCGCTTGCATGCCTACACTGACTATGAGGCATGGACTAACAAAGAGTTTTTAGGTCGCGGCGAATTCACCCTTGAGTTTGGTGATTTTGATGTGGAAATGACGGTGCCAGCTGACCATATTGTCAGTTCAACGGGTGTATTACAAAACCCCAATGACGTGCTGACTGCTACTCAACGTAAACGCTTGAAAGAAGCAGAAAAAGCCAAGCGTCCAGTGTTTGTGGTCACCGAAGAAGAAGCTCTAGAAAATGAAGCAGAAGGCACAGACAAACTCAAAACGTGGAAGTTTAGTGCTAAAAACGTTCGTGATTTTTCTTGGGCCTCGTCACGTAAATTTATGTGGGATGCAAAAGGTTATGCCCAAGGTGGCCAAGACCAACCCTTAGTTATGGCTATGTCGTTCTACCCCAAAGAAGGCGGCGATTTGTGGAAGAAATACTCCACTGAAGCCATTGTGCATACTTTAGAAGTGTATTCGCGCTTTTCTTTTGACTATCCCTATCCAGTAGCACAATCGGTCAATGGCCCTGTTGGTGGTATGGAATACCCGATGATTACCTTCAATGGTCCACGTACGGAATTGCAAAAAGACGGCTCACGCACCTATTCACAATCTGAAAAACGCTTCCTGCTGGGCGTGGTGATCCATGAAGTCGGCCACATTTATTTTCCAATGACGGTGAATTCTGACGAACGCCAATGGACATGGATGGACGAGGGGATAAATAGCTTTTTAGATGCTATCGCCTGCCGTGAATGGGATTCTTCAATGCCATGGGGCGTAGAGCCACGTGACATCGTTGACTACATGAAGGGTAATGTACAAGTGCCTATCATGACGCAATCAGACAGCGTATTGAAATTAGGGCCAAACGCTTACTCTAAACCGACGGTGGCTTTTAATATATTGCGTGAAACCATTTTGGGCAGAGAGTTGTTTGATTTTGCATTTAAAGAGTTTGCGCAGCGCTGGAAATTTAAACGTCCAACACCTTCTGATTTCTTCCGTACCATGGAAGAAGCTTCAGGGGTTGATTTAGATTGGTTCTGGCGTGGTTGGTTCTACACCACGGATCACGTCGATATTTCCATCGATACCGTGTACAAATTACGTTTGGACACCAAAGATCCTGATATTGATTTCGCGCGTGAACGTCAAGTAGAACTGGATAAACCTGCCTCAATCACTAATTTACGCAATACCGAAGAAGGGCGTAAGTTGTGGGTAGAGCGTAATCCAGATGTGAAAGATTTTTACGACGATAACGATCGTTTCACGGTTACCAATAAAGAGCGTAACAGTTATCAAAAATTCCTCAAGGACATGAAACCTTGGGAACGTGCAACCTTCGAGCGGGCGGTAAAAGAAGATAAGAACTACTACGTGTTAGATTTTTCTAACAAAGGTGGTTTGGTCATGCCTATTCTGCTTGAGCTGACCTTTGCCGATGGCACCACAGAAAATCAGTATATTCCTGCTGAGATCTGGCGCCGTTCTTCGAAGTCGGTTAGCAAGTTAATTGTCACCGACAAAGACAAGGAATTGGTCAGTGTTGTGGTTGACCCACGCTGGGAAACCGCTGATGTTGACGTGAACAATAACCATTATCCACGTCAAATCATTCCCTCGCGGATTGAGGCGTATAAGTCGAAAAAGAGCACCAGCAAAGTGTCACGCGATATCATGCAAGACATCAAAACTGAGCTGAAAAAAGACGAAGACAAAGACGCTGAAAAATCTGCAGCGGATGAGCAATAATTTGTTATGTTGATGTTGTTAAACCATGTCAAAGCGCTACGTCATGTAGCGTTTTGTCTGCTTTTTTTAGTGGCTGGTGTGGCTTCAGCCCACCAGCAAAAAGCAGCGATTAGTACGGTATTGTTTAATCCACGTACTCAAAATATTGAAATTGCCCATCGTTTTGATATTCATGATGCCGAGCATGCAGTAAAAGAAATATTTGGCAAAGATGCGGATATTTTAGACTCAGCCCTCACCCAACAGCAGTTTGGTGATTATGTGCAACAACGCTTTTTTCTGTACACCTCTGGCAAAGAGAAATTGGATCTGAAACTCGTGGGTCATGAAATAGAAGGGAAGTTTTTCTGGGTCTACCAAGAAACGGCTGTGCCAACAACCCTGCAGAATATGGTGGTGCGCAACGATGCACTTCGTGATATCTGGCCGTTACAGGTCAATACCATCAACATAGAAGGTCGAGGGGAACTACAAACTCTAACGTTTAGCGACAGCGTGACACTGTTAGAAGTAAATTTCGGCGCGGCTAAATAAGCAAATATTCAGCACGCTAATGATGGCCGTGCAAAAATTGACGGCCTTTTTCATTTCCGTAAAGGCCGCTATCAGTAAGGCTGTTGCATGGAAAAAGGCAGTGCTGCAAACCCCTGGGCTGAGGGTGGATTGCCAATCATTTCATCGTAAGGTGACTGATGTAACATGAGGGCAGACTCTATCTGAAATGGCGCAAAACTGTCGCGGATTTGTTGTGAGCTGTAAAAACGCATGGGCCTGTCACCCGCGTACACCAACGCTTCAAGATCATTCACCTGTAATTGCACAAAATAATGATTCATTTCGTAAGATAAAACAGTGAGCTGTTTTATCTTTAAATGTTGTGCATCTAGCTCATCAAATTGAAACTTGGTCATGCTGTCACTTAACTGGGCTAACTCATCATGCATGTTATAGCCTAGTGGTCAGTAATTAGATCAATGACTGATGGCTTGATTGTCTAGATTAACAGGCCGCACCGGTAGACGTTGGATGGCCACTAACAGAGGGGCGCTAATCAAAATAAACACACTCAAGCTCAACATTAACCACGTAGGCAAAGCAGCCATCACTAAACTAGCGATTACCACACCGTGTTTAGCCCATTCAAGCCAAGGAGCAAAGGTTCGTTGTTCTAACACCATGCCCACCGAGTAAGCCATAAACATCACCACAGCGACAGCACTTAACTGCTCCACCAAATTTAATTGCGCGGCAAATAACATCAATAACAGGGCCACAAACGTGGTGAAAATATGCTGCCAAACACAGTAAAGTTTAGTGATGGTGGGTAGCGCGATGTCAAACTTATTAAAATGCTTAAGGTCGGTTTTGACAATAGGAAAACGCTCGGCTACGTCATCAGGGCGCCAGCCCGTGCGACCGAACCATACACGCAGTTTGTCTTGCCAACGTGCCGTGTGCCAACTGTCACACCAGAGCTGCCAATAAAGCTGGACATTTGCATACAAGGGATTCCAACTTTTCAGAGAAGAACGAATGCCAAAGATTACCGGTTCCTCGTCGAGTTCTTCTTGGAAGGTGCCAAACAATCTATCCCAAAGGATAAACACACCGCCATAGTTACGATCGATATACACTCTGTTTTGTGCATGGTGCACACGATGATTTGATGGTGATACAAAAATCCACTCAAACCAACCTAACTTTGGTACGTGGCGGGTGTGCACCCAAAATTGATAGATGAGATTTAACGAGCCCACCGCGATTAATAGCATGGGCTCAACACCCAGCAGCGCCAAGGGTAAGTAAAAAATAAAACTGAATATAGAGCTGCTGGATTGACGTAATGCCGTGGTTAAATTGTATTCTTCACTGGAATGATGCACCACGTGTGCCGCCCACAGCAGGCTCATTTCATGGCCCATACGGTGATTCCAATAATAACAAAAGTCGTACAAGACAAAGACTATAATACCTACCAGCAGCGTATCGGGTAAGGTAAAAAAAGCGAAGTGTTGAAAGATCAGCACGTACACCGTAAAGGGCACTAAGCCTTTAGCAATGGCGACCATCTGACTCAATACTCCAGCTGTTAAACTGTTGATGGCATCGTTGGTGCGGTAATAATCTGTTTTTCTCAGCTTTTCTAAGACCAATTCAAGTCCGATGAGCAAAAAGAAAAATGGCACGGCATACAATATAAAATTCATACAACAACCTAAACTAATGGAAAGTTCTGTGTTCTAAACGCTGACAACGCGTGATGATGGCAGTCTAGTCGTGAGATGTAATCAGGTCTAGTGTTGTTTTACATGCTTTTTGCTGTTGTGCTTGTGCTAGCAAGCCATATCATTTTTGCTGAATTTTCAGTAGTCTACACTCTCTACGTTGGCGTTTAATCATGTGCAAGGAGAAAATATGAGCGAAGAAAACAAAAAGTCTTTAGTTCCCCATTTTGTGATTGGGGCTATTGTCATTCTCGTTTTGGCGATCATGTTCTGGCCCAGCGATCCTAAACCCGAATCTAATGTTATGCCTGACCCCATCGTCAGTGTCCCTGAGCCTGATAACAGCATGCCTGAGACAGAAGTAGCAGTGGATGACAGCGCCTTTAACGCAAACACTAACGACGAAGTGACGCAAACGGCACCTGTTGTTGAGCCCATGCCTGTGGATACCAGCGATGGTGCGGTAAAATCCAAGTTAATGAGTTTATCGAGTTATGACGCCTTTGCTCGATTAATCATCGATGATGCACTGTTGCAACGCTTTGTCGTGATGACAAATACCCTAGCGGAACAACAACTGTCGACTAATAATCGTGTATTGGTCAAACCAGAAAATCCTTTTAGAACCTTTGTGCAAGCGGATAAGCAGTGGATTGATCCGGCCAGTTACAAGCGTTACACACCCTACGTCGAAGCATTGGAATCTATGGATACCACGGCACTGATACAATTGTATGCAGAGTACAAACCAGCCCTGAAGGACATCTTCGCTGAAATCAGCGGTCCGTCCGATGAGTTCAATGACAAACTGATCACTGCTATTAATGTGTTACTGGATACCCCAGAAGTACCTACCCCCGTTGAAGTGTATACCGATAGCGTGATGTTTAAGTTCGCCGATCCGCAATTAGAGGGCTTAGCCGCAGCACAAAAACAGCTGCTTCGCACCGGTCCCGACAACATGCGGCGAATAAAGGCCAAATTACGCGAGATCAAAGAGGCCTTGTAATACATGGCTGAAATAAACCTCAATAGTTTGCAGAAAAACCTCGCTGAACAACGTGCCTCTGTAGCCCCCATCGAAACATGGGATCCTGCGTTTTGTGGCAACATTGATATGCAGATCAAACACGATGGAAGCTGGCATTACATGGGTACGCCCATTGGGCGCCAGGCGCTGGTAAAGCTGTTTGCTGGCGTATTAAAGCGAGAAGAAGATGCCTACTTTTTAGTCACGCCTGTGGAAAAAGTAGGCATTCAGGTAGCAGATTCACCCTTTGTGATCACCCAGTGGCAACAGACTGACGGACAGTTGCTATTAACCACCAATGTTGATGACACCGTTAGAGTCAGCCAATCCCACCCCCTAGCATTATTGTCTGACCGTTGCAGTGGTCAGGTGCTACCTTACGTCCTAGTCAGACGAAACCTATGGGCGCGATTACATCAGAATGTTTTTTATCAACTGGCTGAGATAGGCCAAATACATGAAATAAATGGTGAGCGTCATTTGACCGTAGAAAGCGATGGTAAACGTCATAGCTTGGGTGTGTGCTGACCGTTGTGAACTGTGATTGCTCGCGGCAATAAAACTACAAAAATTGACTATTTTGTCGATAAAATAAGCGCGACACTTGCGTAGTGTATTAAATACTGTAATAAGTACCGATACTTGCTTAGTTTTATGCTGCACAGAGTGGCAGACAGAAGGGGCGTTCATGACTTTTGGCCAATATTATAGAAACCTCAGCATCAATACCAAATTGCTGGTTCTCGTCGCAGCCTTAGTGCTGTTCTGTATCTTGTTGTTGTCATTCCTATCATTTAGTAGTCTCGAAAAAATAACCGACAAACAGCTTCGTACCACGGAGCAGGAATTAAAAACCTCGGTATTGCAGTCCATGGAACTGACAGGGAAAAACGTCGGCAACAAAATTAAAGCCTTATTGGACAAATCTTTTTCAGCGCCACTGACCGTGGCTAGCATTCTAAAAAGCTCTGCCATCCCTAACACACCACTAAGTCGTGACGCTGTTAAGGGATTAGTCAAAGCTGCCCTTGAAGCCAACCCACAAATAAGCGCTATGTATGCACAGTTTGAGGCACAGGGTTACGATGGTCAGGATCAAGCAAACATAAACAATGTTGAACACAGCACCGAAATCGGTTCACTCGAAATTTATTGGGTTCGCGACAATGGCCAAATTGTCTACTCAGCCGTCGATGATTCAACGGAAAAATATCTTGATGACAAGGACGAGTATGGAGTTCGTGAAGCAGAATGGTATTTATGTGGCCGCGATACCCAAATGCCGTGTGCGTTAGACCCTTATTTGTATGAAATTGAACCCGGCAATACCGTCTTGATGACAACCCTTTCAGCCCCGGTTTCTGTATCTGGTCGCTTTCGTGGCCTAGTTGGCATAGATATTAACCTGCCCGTATTGCAGCAATGGATCAACGAACAATCTACAGCGTTTTATGCTGGAAAATCGCAACTGACCTTAATCAGCCAGCGCCACCTCATTGTCGCCTCAAGCGAATTCCCAAGCCAACTGGCACAGCCAGTTAATCAAGTATCTAAGGCTTTACAGCAGGTGCTGGAGAATCCCCAAACGAGCGTTCTCGAAGCTGAAAACTGGTATGTAAAAATACCCGTGCCTATTAGTGATGCCAACGTTGAGTGGCAGTTACTTGTAACCGTGCCTACTTCAATTGCTATGGCACCCTTGGCTGACATGCAAGCTGTGGCCAACGAAACATTAAATCAGGAGTTAAGCCGCAATACCTGGCTGGCTCTTGTGCTGTTGGTGTCGGCAGTACTGATTGTTTACGTGATGGCACGCAGTATCTCGCGGCCGATAGAGAGGGTATCGCAATCAGTACTTAAATTAGCCAGTAACGAAGGGGATCTAACCCAGGCCATCGATGTGAACAACCACCTGGAACTCATTCATGTCTCAGCAGGCTTGAATCAATTTTTAGAAAAACTAAAAGATATGATTTCTGCCCTCAAGTCAGAAGCACATAAACTAAGCCAGCAAGTCGGTAAATTGGATTCAAAAGCCAATTCCATGCGTCATAGTACCGACGAGCAGGAAGTCAATTTACAAGACGTGGTGGTTGCGATAAATGAAATGGCGACTGCTGCAAACTCAGTGTCCGCCTTAGCTGATGATACGGCACAAAGCTCCAACAGCAGTGTTGCCTTACTGACCACAACCCAGCAACGCTTCCGCGCCAATGTTGACGAAGTCACTGAATTATCGAAGCAAATGCATCAGTCAGAACAACAGATCTCGCAGGTGGCCAGTAAAACAGCGGATATCACCAGTATTGTTGGCACGATCCAAGCCATTGCCGAACAAACTAACTTGTTGGCCTTAAACGCCGCGATTGAAGCCGCCAGAGCCGGAGAACAGGGGCGTGGATTTGCCGTGGTCGCTGACGAAGTGCGTAATCTTGCATCTCGTACTCAATCTTCTACCCAAGAAATCAGTGGTTTAATCGGTAATTTACAAACAGAAGTAAATATTGCTGTGACGTCGCTTGCGCAGATCCAACAAAGTGTTGAGGGTACGGTTAACAAAACCCAAGATATTTTCAGTCAATTATCAGAGGTCATGGAACGCATTGATGCCATCAACACTAGCGCAGCGCAAGTTGCATCAGCGGCAAATGAACAAAGCCAAGTCAGTGAACACATCAATCGCCGAGTGGTCGCCATTGGCGATGGCAGTAAACAACTTTCGAAATTAGGCGACGAGTTAGAAGAGTTGAGTCAGCAGGTAAATGGAATTGTCGCCATCATGAATACCCAGCTTGGGCGTTTAAAATCCTAATACTCAGCCACACTGAAGGCTTAACAAAAAGACAATTAGTGGGCTTTTAGAATCACGTAGCGGTAAGGCTTTTGTGCCGTATCACTGGCCACTAGCTGATGCTCCATGAAACGGCAAAAACTGGGGATATCGCGTGTGGTGGAGTGATCATCAGCCACCACTAATAAGGTTTCGCCTACTTGCATCTCGCGAATTTTTAAACGCACCATCATCACCGGTTCAGGGCATCGAAGGCCCAAGGTATCCAGCAAAAAGTCTGCTTGCAAAGGAGTTGATGGCATGATGTCGCTCACGATGACCGATTAAATCCCGTAAGTGTCACGATAAACACGGATATTAGCCAAGTGCTCAGTCATCGCCTCTTTGTCGCTGATATATTCAATCAAATCTGCCAAATTGATGATGCTCACCACTTGGGTGGAAAAATCACGCTCCACCTCTTGAATGGCTGATAAAGCGCCTTGACCACGTTCCTGTCTATCTAGAGCGACTAATACACCCGCGAGCTGAGCGTTAGCAGTGGCAATTAATTGCATGGATTCACGAATCGCCGTGCCCGCAGTAATGACGTCGTCCACTAACATCACTCGGCCAGCAAGTGGACTACCCACCAAGTTGCCGCCCTCACCATGAGTTTTCGCTTCTTTGCGGTTAAAACAATAGGGTTTATCGATGCCGTGTTTGTCTGCTAAGGCGACAGCGGTAGTGGTGGCGATAGGGATGCCTTTATAGGCAGGCCCAAACAATACGTCGAACTCAATCTTGGCATTTAATAAGGCTTGCGCATAGAACTGCCCAAGTTTGGCTAAATCGCCACCTGTGTTAAACAATCCCGCATTAAAAAAGTACGGACTCGTGCGCCCAGACTTGAGGGTAAACTGACCGAATTTAAGCACCTGACGGGCCAAAGCAAACTCAATAAAGTTGCGTTGATACTCTTGCATGCCCTCTCCTACTGAATAATGTTTTGCCAAACAACTGATTAATTCAATGCCGCTTTTTGTTCAGCGAACAGTTCACGTAGGCCATGTTTGGCCAACTCAAGCATTTCTTGCAACTCTTCAAAACTGAAGGGCTCGGCCTCTGCCGTTCCTTGGACTTCAATGAGTTTTCCAGTGTCAGTCATCACAACATTCATATCCGTCTCTGCTTCTGAGTCCTCGATATACTCAAGATCAGCAATGGCATTACCTTTATAGATACCCACCGAAAGGGCAGCAATCATATGTTTGAGTGGATTGGTTTTAATAATGCCTTTACTGCGCATCCAACTTAAGGCATCAGCAAGTGCGACGCAGGCACCGGTAATTGACGCTGTGCGCGTACCACCATCAGCCTGAATCACATCACAATCAACAACGATGGTGTTTTCGCCAAGCATTTTTAAATCAACCGCTGCACGCAACGAACGAGCGATCAAACGTTGAATTTCCAAAGTACGCCCCCCTTGTTTACCTCGCGCGGCTTCGCGCTCTGAACGCGTATGGGTGGCACGTGGCAACATGCTGTATTCAGCGGTTACCCAACCTTTACCCTGCCCTTTCATAAAACGAGGTACGCCTTCTGTGACAGAGGCATTGCACAATACCTTGGTATTGCCAAATTCGATTAAAACTGAACCTTCGGCATGACAAGTAAAGTGACGGGTGATGGTAACAGGGCGGATCTGACTGGCTGTTCTAGCGCTTGGACGCATGATTAACTCCACTAAAAAAAGTAGCGGAATTATAACCATAAACCACTGTGCTTGGTGCTAAAAAATGCCGTGGTATTGTCGATAGTACGTCAAGTGCGCAATTATCTTCCGAGTAATTTACTTATTTGCTGGCCGTTACGTTATATAATGCCGCGACAAAGCTTAAATGAGAGATACCATGATTTACAGTATGACCGCTTTTGCCCGCCGTGAATGCAAAGCCAATTGGGGCACAGCCGTATGGGAAATTCGCTCGGTTAATCAGCGTTTTCTAGAAACTTACTTCCGTTTACCTGAGCAATTTAAAGGCATGGAGCCCGTGTTACGTGAGCGGTTTAGGGCGGCCTTACAACGTGGCAAAGTGGAATGCGCTTTACGTTTCACAGCCAATGAACATGCCGTGGGCACCTTGACGCTTAACGAAGATCTCGCCAAACAAATTATGCATGCTGCCGATTGGGTGCAAAGCCATGGCCAGTCGACCGGGGTAAACCCCTTAGATGTATTGCGCTGGCCAGGTGTGATTGCTGCTGAGGAAGCAGACATGGATGCTATCCAAGGGGATATTTTGGCTGAGTTTGATGCCACCTTAGGGGATTTCTTAAAGTCGCGGGCTGGCGAAGGTGCTACCTTGAGTCAGCTGATTGAACAACGTTTAGTCAATATTGCAGATGAAGTGGACAAGGTTAGCGCGCATATGCCAGAGGTGATTAAATGGCAAAAAGATAAAATACTTGCACGTTTTGCCGAAGCTAACATTGAATTAGATCCCACGCGGGTCGAGCAAGAAATGATTATGTTGGCGCAAAAAGTAGACGTGGCTGAAGAACTTGACCGACTCAAATCGCATATCAACGAAACCCGTAAAATATTGAAAAAAGGCGGCGCGGTAGGACGTCGTTTAGATTTTATGATGCAAGAGTTTAATCGCGAGTCGAACACCTTAGGTTCAAAATCCATCAACATTGATATCACGCAATCAGCAGTGGAATTAAAAGTCTTGATTGAGCAGATGCGCGAGCAGATCGCGAATATTGAATAACGCGCGACCGCCTAAAAAGCCGTCGCTACTGTGACATTTTTCTTCACACTACACTGTCATTTTTCTTTACATGAAGTATTAGAACGGCAAGTGGTGTTCCGTAACTTACTGTGAAATATAAGTTTTTTATTGTTGGTGTAATATTTGCTGAATATTCAGTCGATGGAGGTACTCGCTACGAGGCTCTACAATACGAAGTTTTGCTTTTCCGCGTATCAAGGGCGGGATAGCCTTGCAGTTTAAGGTGATGTTATGTCTTGTTTAACCCGAAATTTACAGCGCCAACTAATGCGTTATATTCAAAAACACAATGCTGAGCTGGCGACCTTGCAGCCTGATCATTTACGTGAATTGTTAGTATTGAAAGGTGTGTGCCCTTCCGATGTAACAGCGGATCAGCTGAGTGTGATCATTCAGCAAGCAGAGCATGCCTAACCACCTGCTTTGTCAGTTTATCAACGATGACTAGATGGCGATGGCTTCGCTAAAGTACTTGTTAAAGTCGAGTTTGTATTCGCTAGCCGTGACGGCTTTTTCTATTTTAACAGTGGGGGATTTTTGTAAATCTAACTCGCTGGGTTTGACGTAGTGACTACCACGCACGGAGTAAAACACTTTGACTACAGGTTTGGTGGCGTGCACAGGATGCTGACGGATAACCATGGCAATTTTTTCGTTGTTTAGTTTAACTAAACTGCCAACAGGAAAAATACCAATGCATTTAATAAACTTTTTCACAAGCTCAGCGTCGTATTTGTCCGGCGAATCTTGCAAGAGAATTTGCAAGGCCTTTTGCGACGGCATACCCGGTTTATAACAGCGGTCAGCTGTAATGGCATCGTAAGTGTCGACAATAGCAATCATACGACCAAACAAGCTTATCTCATCACCTCGTGCGCCTTCTGGATAACCATAACCGTCAAGACGTTCATGATGCTCACCAATAGTGCGGATCATCGATTTTGGCAGCCCCATTTCTTGTAGCACTTTAGTGCCATAATAAACGTGGTCGCGCATCACGTTCATTTCCTGCTCATCGAGGCGCCCCGGTTTGTGCAAAATAGCATCGGGGATCTTGATTTTACCAATGTCATGCAGAAAACCTGACAAGGCCAATTCTTGTACTTCTTCTTCAGTTAACTCCACATGACTCGCAAAATTCGCCAGTAAGATAGCGACATTTAATGAATGTTCGAGTAGATAAGAGTCTTTTTCACGGATTTTGGTCATACACAGTAACGCGTTAGGATTGCGGTCTATGGACGATACTAAGTTCTGGGTAAATTCTTCAGGTATGGCAAGGTCAATGGGAAAGCCTTTGCTAACGCTCTCAAGTAAACGCTTCTGCAAGGTTTTGCCCTTATTGTGCAGGGCAACGGCAACACTTATTTCATCTTCAAATGACACCTCTGGCTGAGACTCTATGTTCTCTTCGACAGGGCTTAGAGGTGGTTCCGAGGCGGGCTCGTCATTTGGCAACTGTTTACTCAAATCAATGACTAGGGCTTTGATACCTTGGCGTTTTAAATGATTGATTTGTTGTTCATTACTGACCCTGCCACGACTGGTAATTTTTAAATTACCTTGTTGAGCGGCAATAGAATCGACATACATGCCACTGCAAAGCTCTTCAATAGGGATAGTTTTTAACACAACAACGCGTCTCTTAACCGAGTCATACACAAAGTGACTGTAAAGTAGCTGATTTGGCGGTGTAGGGCAAGCTCAGAAAACCTTAACGACTTAATTTCCATAACATTTCTGCAAGATCTGGCTGCCATTGAAAGGTCATTAATTTAACCCTGTTATTCACAACAACAATCGCTTCTTCTTGCAATAATCCCACTTGTAAGTGTGCTTGCTGCGAACCGGGTGGAAACGCTATCTTGCCATCTGAACGCAAGACCTTAAACCATGGGACGGCTGCGCCCTCAGGCACACAGGACAGCGATTTACCAACAAGGCGAGCGCGACCTGGCAAACCGGCCAAATCGGCAATCTGACCGTAGGTGGCGACTTTGCCGTAGGGAATGAGTCTCACCGTTTGCCATATTTGTTGTCGTTTTGATTGAGACAAAGGCACGTTGTTACATCATGTTGGTGAATGGATAAATTGTGTCTGCGTCTGCCACATTTAAAGAGCTTGTTAGCTGTTGTTGGCGGTATTTTGCCAATTCACTCGGCGCGATATAACCAGCGATTTGCTCTAAGTCATTCAAGCGTATGCCTTGCTCTGCGAGAAAGTGTAAATAAGTGTTATGTAAGCCTGATAAGTTCATGTGCTCAACATGGTTTATATTGGCGTCAAATGCCGCGTTAGTGATCAACTGGGAAAAATCCTCTTCACTTGAGACTTGGTGCCATATTGAAGCTGATTCACCTTTACTCGCACGCAACAAGTCAGCGATAACCCTAGTCATGACTATTTGGCGAGCAAAGTTGCCCTGTATAGTCAAAACGCCATAGTCTTCTGTAAAGTCCGTGTGGCAGAGGCTCGCCAATTCTTGTGGCGCCACGCCGCTCAGTATCAGACCCATTACTACCTTAGCTTGCTTATTGGCGACCTTAAACAGTTGTTGGCATTGAGCCACACTGATGGATGGCCTTGGTGTATTGCTGTCATCAGTGGCATGGCTTAGCTGCATGGGAGGGTGCTGATTGGCAACGGGTGGGCTCAGTCCAGGATTCATGTTAGGTGCACCCAAGCCTGGTTGACCTGGTGGGGCGTAAGGTGAAAACACCATAATGTTGGGTGTGTCTTTGTTTTTGGCTCTGGGGTTGATGACAAAACTGTATACCGTCAAGGCCAGTAAGGCGAGCAACAAGGCGGCGATGAGCGCCAGTAGGCTATCAAACCAGTAGTTGGGTCCGATAGGATACTCAGCTACATTTGCCTCCTCCAGTACCGCGATTTTTGCTTCTACCGGATGGGCCATATCGAGCGAGACAAGTTGATTTTTGAGCGTCTGTTCTTGATTTTGCAGTTCTTTAAGCTCTGCATCTAAACGCTTATATTGCTCAAGCTCCTGGCTAAACTGCTGAGCTAATTTGAATTGCTCGTCTAACTCCTCTTTTAAATTTGTCACTTTGGCGACAGCTACCGCCAGCGTCCGTTGTGCTTCTTGAAGATAGGCGATCTTGCTGTCACTAATCTGTTGTTTTAACTGCTCTTCTAATTTGGTTTTAATCTTCATCTTCGCCACCAGCTCAGGATCGCGATTGATATACGTTTCGGTATATTTTTCTAATAAAGCATCAAACAAACTGTTTAATTCGGCTATTTTATTGCTGGTCGCATCAATGGCCGCTTTGTCTTTGGGGTGAACAATTGCCTGACCTTCAGCTAATGCCGCGTTCAAGGCCTCTAGATCAGCCAGCGCTTGTACTTTCTGAGCTTCTGCCGCATCCAAGCTAGTGGTTAGTCCCTTGACCTTACTCAGGTTTCGATTTTCGTCTCGCTCAAGTGACACAATATTGTGAGTTTGCGCAAAATCACTCAGTGTTTGCTGCTGACTCACAATCTTATTTTGAATACTCGCTAAGTTATCATCCGTTTGCTGCAATTCATCAACGTTACTGTCGCGAGCATCGCTTTGCACTTGGGACAAATAATAACTGATCCACGTATCGACAATGGGCTTTAAGATAGGGGCATCAACCCCAGTTGCACTTAACAATAAGGTACGACCCAGCGTGTTTTCTTCGGCACTTAGCATATTGCCGAGCCTTTGGGCATCAACCACAAGACCTTGACGTTGCATGGCCGAGGCAACAGCATTCAATACACTGTTGCTGGTCAGTCTTTGTTGGTGAACAGCAATAAACTGTTGGCTAAGGTCTGTTCCCTGTAAAACAGATGAAGCGGGATAGCTCACCTGCAATAATGCTTGGCTATGATAAACGGCGGCTCGATTCCACAAGACGACGTTGGCCACCAGCATAACCGCAACAAAAACAGCGCAAAATATTTGCCATTGTCGACGCAGACGCAGGCCTTGATTCGCGTCCATGCCCAGCTCATTTTGATATGGCAAAAAATCCACTCTTTGTTCATTTTGCATGGTTAAAGCTTTCCCGTTGTAATCTACTGTGTCGCATTAATGATTTATCGCTAAGGCCCATAACGCGAATAGGGTGCACTGCTGTTTTCTGTCTAATAATCGAAAAATTCAGGCCGACTGCTCTACTTAAGCTCAACAAGAATTCCGTATTATTTTCAATAATTTATCTATTTTTTGAATGGATAAAAAGCTAACCGCACAATATTTATCCACACCAAGCATTGTAATACTCCGCGACTATGGCATGCTGCCGGCTGTAGGCCACTATTGTGTTGCGACACCTCGAGATATTCAATCAGAAAACGAGGGTTTTGATAGTGTTAGTATTCAATTAATTATCGGTGTGCGTTTGGTTTATAAGAACTTTTTTATCCGCGTGAGTTTGTTGCTTCTGGTATTCATCACCATACCAGCTTTAGCGATTGATGATAATTCGTTACCACGATTTAATTTGTCTGCCATGAGTCAGCAAAATTTAAGTGCAGACCTACACTTTTATCCCATACCCGATGTCGTGCAATCCCTGCCATCTCAACAAGATGAAATGCTAAGTTTGATAGCGACCTTAAGCGCACAAACCTATGCTACAAACTTGGGTGAGCGCTACTTAACTGCATTGCAGATTCACAACGATACAGCTGAAACATCATGGTTTTTACAAACCAGCGGCAGCATGGTTGAGCAAATCGACATTTTTAATTTTAGCGGCACAGAAGCAAACACCGCTGCCGATAGAGTTATCACCGGTCATCACCACATTTCCATCGCTGCATTGCATCACGGCGCACACCTAAAACTAAAACCAGGGGCGACAGCAACCGTGGTATTGGTCATGCGAGGTGATAATTTTCTCGCACCACTGCGCATTGTCATCGATGTTTATCAACAAAGTATGGCGCGTTTTAACCTCGAAAATTTGGTTTTATTGTTGTGTCTTGGTGCCTTACTCACCATTGCATTTTACAATTATTTTCTGTTCAGCGTGATTCGCCAACCGCAGTATCTGAGTTTTGCCACCGCGACACTGGCTTTTGCCATTGAATGGGCTTGTTTGTTTAGTGTACCTGAATGGCTCGGTTTTAAACTGTCGCATTCACTGCTGTTACCCAGCGTCAGTGTGGGCACAGCGAGTTTGTGTATGTTTATCTATCAATTTTTACGCCTTGAAACCCGAGCGCCAAAACTAAGAGGGGTATTCATCGCCATCAGCTTGCTCGCCCTGTTGGTTTTATGTGTGGCATTTTCTTCAGTAAAACTGAGTCAGCAACTGTTGAGTATGTTGCTCACAATGACCTTATTATTAGGCCTAGTCTTTGGCATTCAAGCCTGGCGCAGAGGGTTCAAGCCTGCAAGTTACTTTTGTGTGGCACTACTGATTGTGTTGGCCGCCAACTTAGCGTGTCATTTTATCAACATTCATTGGTTGCCAGGTGGTCAGTTCAATTATTACTTGTACGCCGTTATTGCTAATACCCTAGGTTGCTTTTTGGTCGTGTGCGCTATTGCCGCTCGTATCAAATTGATTTATCGACAAAACTTGCAGCTGACCACCAGCCTAGAAAAAACCGTCGAAGAACGCACTCGAGAACTCACCGCTGCTAATACCCAGCTCGCGTTAACAAATAGCGAGTTGTATGCCGCCAATCTGGCGAAAGACCGTTTTCTGGCCAACGTTAGCCATGAGATCCGCACGCCTCTGACGTCGATAATAGGTTATGCAGAAGGGATATTGCTGGGAGACATAGACAAATCAGAGCAACAACGGGTGACTAAAATTATTGCTCAAAACGGCAACCATCTACTTGAAGTCATCAATGACATACTGGATATCAGTAAGATTGAAGCGAATAAACTTGAATTTGAGCTATTGCCTACAGCTTTGTTCACAGTACTTGGGCAAATGGAAACCTTGGTAAGTAAACGTGCTCGAGATAAGGGTTTGGCTTTCCATGTTGACTATAAATTGCCGTTGCCAACTCAAATTTATACCGATCCAACCAGACTCAAGCAGATCCTATTTAATCTGACTAATAACGCCATTAAATTTACCGAACAGGGCTTTGTGGGGATCACCGTTGACCATGACGACGAGGCACTGATCATTCAAGTCAAAGACTCGGGCGTTGGCATCACCGCTGAGCAATTACCCCGTTTATTTGAGCCCTTTTCTCAAGCTGACATCTCCATCAATCGACGTTTTGGAGGCACAGGTCTGGGTCTGAGTATTTCTCGGCGTCTTGCCCAAGGACTTGGTGGTGATATCAGTGTCGAGAGCATTATTCGTAAAGGCTCTACATTTACATTGCGGATTGGCTTAAACGTAGTGGAAAACTGTGAGTGGTTGCATTCCGTAGCGGAAATTTGGCCTCTGAGCAACCGTCGAATCGAGAAAGAAAACCGCTTACCCAACTTTCGTGGTTGCAGTATTTTGCTGGCAGATGACCATCCCAGTAATCGAGAGCTAACGGCAATATTGCTGAAAAAAATGCATATCCTTGTCACCGAGGTTGAAAACGGTCAGCAGGTACTCGATGCGGTGTTTTATCAGAATTTTGATCTGATTTTACTGGATATTCACATGCCGCTATTGGACGGCACCGAAGCGTTGAAAAAAATTCGTGCTGCGGGCTATAGCACCCCCATTATTGCCTTGACTGCCAACAGCATGGTGCATGAAGTTCAGCATTATTTGCGTCTTGGATTCTCAGATCATCTGGCTAAGCCGCTGTCTCGAGAGCAATTGATTGTAAAATTAAGCAAATACCTGCAACAAACTAACAGGCCCAGTGCCGGTTTTGCAGATGAAGATATGTTGAACCTGTGTCGTGATTATCAGTTTGAATTAGCTGATCAATGCCAACAACTAGAGCTGGTTTGGCAAAAAAGAGATTTAACCTTGGTAAGTGAGATCGCTCACAGAATTAAAGGCTCTGCGTCCTCATTTGGTTTTGATGTAGTTGGCGATAAATTTGCGGATATTGAGCACTATGCCCTACAAGATGATGAGATAGCCTTGGCGTATGAACTACCAAAAGTGTTGGCGATTAGCCGCCAATGTATCAGTTTACCCGGCGTGGACATCGCCCTTGGGATTAAACAACAGCGCAACAGTATTGCACAGTTGCACCGCGCTATTTGCCACTATATACAAACATTGCCAGACAAACTCACGCGGTTAAACGACCTCATCAGCGCCGATAATTATTCCCAGGCCGCCGAACTGGTGATAGAGATGCAACACAATGTCAATGAATGTGCGTTGCTTGATTCAAAAACGGCGTGCGAGACACTACGCCAGTTGCTTGGTCAGCCTCTTGAACAAAAACAGCTTTGTACGCCGTTGATTGCACAGTTGCAACTGCATGCCCAGCAGTTAAGCAAGGCGCTTAATACCACGTTACTGGAAGAGTATTAACGTCTCTTAGCATTTGCAGGGTGTTGTGCCGTGGTTTTTCGGGCATTTTTGCAAAACAAGGGCTGCGTAGTATAAGCGTGCTACCTGCAAAATGCATGAGGAATGAGGGACTACGCCGCAGATATGAGTTACGGAAACGTTACGTTCGTAACGGCCCCGCAGGTTCAGGCCAAGACCTGCTGTTTTTTTGTGTTATCGGCTATTGCGTGAGTTCCCACAACAGTGTTGCACGTGGCGTGGCGAGCCATCGGCTAGCGTTGGCTCACTTTCATCGATAAAAGACCAACAGACTCTGCGTTTGTATCCAGATTATTAGTTGTGAGCGCATTCACTCGAGTACTCTACCTCGTGTTTGTCGACTCTGTCATCTTCACCAAATTTGATGGTCAGCGTGATGCACGCCTGATGGTTGGGCAGATCTTCAATAATGGCATGTAGGCTGTCACCAGAATACTTTGCATTATTATCTAAGCCATACACCCAAGCAAAAACACGAGATTTTTCTGGCCCATTTAATATCATCATGTTTGTTTGTTTTTGCCAATAATCGACTTTGACCTCGGTTTCTGCGTCCATCCTGCTGCAACCAGAGGCTAAGCCAGCCAACATGATCATCAAGGCAGGATTAACTAAACGATGGGGCAAAAAGCACTTCAATTGAGCCATAATAAAAACCCTCGCAAGGCATACATTGACTAAATGAAAAAGGGGTAATCGCAATAAACTGCAGCGAAGTTGTGTAAGGTGTCGCGCCCTTACCTTACCTTGCCTGTTGCTACTGTCAACGGTAAATTTATTACATCAATATGACAAAAGTTCCATGGAATGTAGTCGGGCACTTTCTAATTCAAGCAGGGTTTTTTCAACATTTGGATTAATCAGAAAGCGATCAAAAATAGGCATGATGTTATCGGCTAAGGTCTTTTTTGCGTCTCGGTCAAAAAACTGCGTTAAACCCTCTGCGTGATTTAGCACTTTATACGCCTCTTGGACTAATTCACTGGTGGTGCTTTGTGCCAACCGATTCGGCGAGATCACGCCCAACATAGCATTGAGTTTCGATTGTATGTCACTACGACTCGCAAAGGCTAAAAAGCGCATAGCCAAGGCTGTATTTTTAGCATTGCGCGGGATGAGCAATACATCGAGCGGGGCTTCTTCAAACAAACCAATCTGTTCATTCACCAAGGGGAAAGGGAAGAAGCCAATAGATTTTAATAAATTTTCCGGTATGTCTTGAATCACATAATTACCAATCATTGACATACCAACAAGGCCTCTGAATAAAAAAGGTAAGCCTTCTCGCTAATCTAAATCTTTGTGGTCAGCGATAAAATATCCACTATTGATTGGCTCGGCCCATACCTCTAATACTTTTTTTACCCTGACATCATCGAAAGATACGCTGCCACTGGCAAGTTGCTGTTGAAATACATGGCCATTGATGCGCAAATTTAAATAATCAAACCAGGCTGTGGCAGGCCAATTGCTGGCACTTCCGATAAATATTGGAGGAATGTTCTGTGCTTTTAGCTGGGCGCACAGCGCAAGAAACTCAGGCCAGGTTGTAGGTTCTTGCAAATTGAGCTGTTTAAACAGAGGTTTATTGTAGTAAAAACCCAATTGATAATAAGAAATTGGTAGCCCGTAATAGTGCTGTAGCACTTTGACATTTTCAATGACGCTGCGGTCAAAAACGTGATCAAGGTTTGCTTGTTGCCAAATCTCGTCTAAATCCGCGATTTTTCCTTGCTCGACGTACTCAAAAAGTCGTTGACCAGCATGCCAATACAAAACGTCATAACTTTGATCCGTTAAAAACGTAGCGAATTTGTCCTTGTAAACTTCACTCGTTAAAGCAGTAAAGTCTATCGCTGTACCCGGGTTTTCCCGTTCAAATTGACGAGCAAGCGTATAGAAGGCTTCACGCTGTGCTTTGGTGGAAATAGACACGCCAAACTTTAAGGCATCCACGGCGAAGCTTGTTTGCACCAACCCAACATACACAACAAGGCAGCTCAGCAGACGCAAGGTAAACTGCAACTGGGACACAAGAGAAAAAATAAACATGCCCTTAAACAAGGTCTGTTAACCTTGCCAAAGTGGCGCAAACCCTTGGAATACCATCAAAGCCATGTTTTAGGCGAGTCATAAAAATTCCTCTATCATCTTCACTACAACGTCATTCCCAAGCGCCATGCAGCAGTACTTGCGAACTTAATGAATATTACACCTACTTTGCTTTTCGTTCTTAGGCGGTGCCACCAACGGTCAATTCATCTACTTTCAGTGTAGGTTGGCCAACACCTACCGGCACACTCTGGCCATCTTTGCCACACACTCCCACGCCACGATCTAAAGCCAAATCATTACCGATCATAGAAACTTTTTGCATAGCTTCGGGGCCATTGCCTATCAGTGTTGCGCCCTTAATGGGTTTAGTGATTTTGCCGTTTTCGATCAGGTAAGCTTCTGAGGTTGAAAACACAAACTTACCAGAGGTGATATCAACTTGGCCACCACCAAAGTTGGGAGCATAAATCCCTTTGTCGATAGAAGCTATAATGGCAGCAGGTTCATGTTGCCCAGCCAGCATATAGGTATTGGTCATGCGCGGCATGGGCAGATGAGCATAGCTTTCACGGCGTCCATTGCCTGTTGGTTTGACGCCCATTAGTCGGGCATTCAATTTGTCCTGCATGTAACCCTTCAGGATGCCATCTTCAATTAACACATTGTATTGGCTGGGTGTGCCTTCGTCGTCAACACTCAAAGAACCACGGCGGTTAGCCAAGGTACCATCATCAACAATGGTGCAACCTCTGGCGGCGACTTGTTGACCAATTCGACCACTAAAGGTGGAAGCGCCTTTGCGATTAAAGTCACCCTCTAAACCATGGCCGACTGCTTCATGTAATAACACACCAGGCCAACCGCTACCGAGGACCACCGGCATTTGTCCTGCTGGTGCAGCCACGGCCTGCATATTCACTCTGGCCATATGAATAGCTTCATCGGCAATTTGCTGATAATACTGACGACCATCGGTTGATTGCAGGAAGAAATCGTAGGCATAACGTCCACCCGCGCCGGCACTACCCTTTTCACGACGACCCATTTGTTCAATCAACACCGAGCAATTCAAACGCACCAAGGGGCGGATGTCAGTGCAAAATGTGCCGTCAGTGGCAGCGATCAAGACCTCCTCATAAACACCACTTAAACTCACGGTAACTTGGCTTAGTAGCGGTTCTTGCTGCCGTAAGTAGCTGTCTACAGCCCGTAACAAGGCCATTTTTTCTTGGTCTTGCATGGCCATTAGTGGATTGTTGGCAAAATAGCGTGGCTCAGTCACTTGCACTTTAAGTGGCGTGACGTGATGGCGACCACCTTGTGCAGAAATACTGCGAGCAGCCGTGGCAGCTTTTTTTAACGCGTCTGGCGAGATTTCATCGGAATAAGCAAAGCCTGTCTTCTCGCCATTGACGGCACGCACACCAACACCACGCTCGATGTTATAGCTACCTTCCTTGATAATACCGTCTTCTAGTACCCAGGTTTCATGCTGGCTTGACTGAAAGTACAAATCAGCAAAATCGTTATCATGTTGATAAATAATGTCTAGGGCGTTTTCCAACGCAGAACGATTTAATTGTGAGGCATCGAGTAAGTTGGTTTCGACCTGATCAGACAAGGTAACTCCTGAATTTATTGTGTTGTGATACGGGCATCGCAGCGCGGATTTTCATCAAGGTTTGGAAATCTAGAGCGGCTGATACCGTGCCTAAGTCAGAAGGCAAGCTAGCAAGGGTTTCGCCCCAAGGTGATATAATACAGGAGTGGCCATAGGTTTGTCTGTTATTTGCGTGAGTACCACTTTGATTAGCCGCAACCACATAACATTGATTTTCAATAGCGCGACAAGCCAATAACGTTTGCCAATGGGCACGCCCCGTTTTATAGGTAAACGCCGCAGGCAAGGCCAATACATCCATGGGTAACGGCTCACTCATGGCTTGAAACATGGCAGCAAAACGAATGTCGTAACAAATGGCTAAACCTAAACGACCAAAAGGCGTATCAAGCACCGCCAGGCGATTGCCAGCCTCGGTGTTTTTTGATTCCAAATACATGCCGGTGTTGTCACCTACTTGTACGTCAAACAAATGTATTTTTTGATACTCACAGACTTGTTCACCTTTATCGTTGAACAGTAAACATGAGGCAGTGTATTTAGCATTTTTTCCGCTTCGCAAGGGAAAGCTGCCCGCAGCAAGCCACACGCCATACTGACGACTTAACTCGACCAGACGCTGCTGAACTGGGCCATCACCCGCTGTTTCTGCAATATCTAAGATAGATTGTTCAGTGCCACCAAAACACGCAAAACACTCTGGCAGCACCACCAAGGTCGGTTGATCAACCACGAGCATAGCCAATTGATGCTCAACAAACTTTAAGTTTTCCTGTACCTCTGGTGTTGAGGTCATCTGTAAGGCAACAACATTAGCCACTAATCGGTTCCTCCGTCACAACACGTAAACTAACAGGCACGGGTTCTGCTAAGGGTGTATCCTGAGGCTGAGGGATAGAATCCGCGTTGAGCTTGGCTGGTAGACTCACTTCTTTACTATCGCGGCCCAGCTCTTCAATTTTCGGTTGGTCAATGGTGCCCGTCAGAGCAAATTTAATATTGGAAATAACCTTAGCTGAAGTGAGCACTTGATCCAGAGCTAACGCAGCGAGAGCCGTGGCTGGGTTTACCATCCATGCAACGATCACTGGCAAACTAGAGGTCACATTGGGGGCAAAGGCGATTTGATAGTCAAGTTGTTGCGTATTCAAATCTGTGTAGCCATACATTGTCAGCTCTCCTGCCCCTCCATCAACCAAGGTATCACGTGTGTCCACAATCCCGTTGTTAATCTGGAAACTGCCACTCATCTTGTCGTAGAAAAATCCTTTGGCAAAGACATCGCGAAAATCTAACTTCAGTTTTCGCACCAGTGAATCGAGACTCAAGATGCTGAATATACGTGAACCTTTATCTGTCACTTCAGTTAAATACCCATCGCTTAAACGCCAATTCATCTCGCCGCTTAAGGTGGCATAGTTAAATTCGTAAGGTGCACGCTGCCAACTTAAATCAAATTTCGTCGTGGCTTTTGAGTCTTTGATGCCAGAATTAAACTGAAAATCTTTCAGCAGGGCGCCAAAATCCGAGCTACTGAAATCTCCGGTTAAACGAGTGCTGCTTTGCCCATCACCGATAAACCAATCACCCTGCGCATAAAGAAGCCCATTTGCATTGTTCAGTCGCAGGCTGTCGATATGCATACCAGTAGCGGCTCGACTGAGACTAAAATCTATTTTGCCTAAGTCAGTATCGAACAGGCGACAACGTTTACACACAAAATTGACCGGCGGCAGTACCGCTAAGTTTGGTGTAAAGGTCTCTAGAAAAAGCGGTTTTTCAGTTTCAGGGGCTGACTGCCATTCATTGATGTCAATAAACTCAGCGGTTATGTTAATCCCTCTTCCTAACCAATCTTTATAGAGTGCGATGTCCATGCGTGTCTGTGCGGCATTAATATCTAATAACCAACTGTCACTGGTATTTTTTGCCAGTATTTCAACATCTGTGAATTTTTGTCCCGCGACTAAGGCTGAAGCCGCTTTGATTGCAATGCGTTTTGGTGCTTCCAAAACCGGATTGTCTTGCTGGGGCATGTCGCTGAAGAGGTCGCTAATTGCCTGATACCAAGCTCCGACGTCAAGCTCGTCAACATTAGCTGAAATACTAAAACCAAGACCCATGCCCATTAAGTCTGACTCACCTATCGCCAAATGCGCTCGCGAAAATTGCATATTTTCGTGGGGTAGGTTGCCATTAAATTCTATTTGTTTGCCTAACTTAAGATTAATTGAAGAAGCTTGTTGATTGCCTTTCACGCTCACAACAAGGGGCAAGGTTTCACTGCTTAATTTATGAAGAGGCGCTGGGAGTTGCGACTGCAGATTGTCGAGTTGGCTGCTGAGTAAGGCTTGGTATTCATAACCTTGTTCAGGTAGTAGTAGCGCAATTTTTGCCTGCCATTTGCTGTTGCCAGTGAGATAGGCACTGACTGGCGCATAATAACTTGTGCTTAATGTCGTCACATCCCAATCAGCGTTTACGCTGATGTCTGCGGCATAACCGGCATCACTTTGTTTACCCACGAAATCCACGAAGACTTGTTGTCCAAATAGTGTGGCTTTTAAATCTTTAAACTTTACCTGCTCATTCACAAATTCTACTAAACCAGTGGCATTTTCTAAGGTGAGATCCACTGCGCCAAGGTAGATTGGATTGTTTTGTAAAAGCACTTTGCCACTGGCCACAACATCGGCATCGCTGAGGGGGATATGTAAATTCAGGTCAGTGGTTAGTTGTCCATCAAATTGTACTTCTTTAAACACAGATCCGAGTGAATCAGCTAAATTGCTTTGATTGATAAGATCTCTCACCGACGCGCCATTTGCCATCGCTTTCGCTTGAATGGTCAAAATGGCATCTTTACTCAAACTAGCAATAGAGGCGTTCAGATTAGCCAGGGTGACCTCAGCAAGCTGGCCTTGCTGACTCTCGATATGCAAACTTTCGTTTTCAAATAGAAGCTGTACATTAAATTGCGTGAGCGCTGGCCAATTGGGATCAAATTTGAGTGTTGCGTCATTGATGACAACCGTGGCTTGAAAAACGCCTTGGTTTTGCGCATAAGGAAAGTCACCTAACGTTCCGAACCACAGTGTTTGCGCTTGCTCAATTCTGCCACTTTTAAGCGCGTCCACCAAATAATCTCTGGTCTCAACGCCCATCAAATCCGCGGGATAAAACTGCGCTACTTGGCCGATATCTAAAGGCGTTATGTTGGCGCCTAAAGCTAAAAAATTGTCCTTGGTACGATAGAATAACTGTGATGTCAGGCTGAGGTCAGGGCTGATCAATACCAGGTTGTCAGTGAAAACATCTACACCTTCCTCACTTCGCTTGAGCCAAAAATTTGCGTCAAGATAATTAAGTTCGATGTCATTTGGCAGTGTTTGGTCCACCGATATAATACTAGTGGCCGAACCGATATGCACAGACCCTTGTCCATTATGCCAGTTTACGGCTGCATTCACGTTACTCAGGCCTGGTATTCCTTGATACTGCTGCCAGCTTACGTCACGAACGTCAGCGCTAAGATCAAAATCGTGTTTACCCGTCATTTGCATCTGCAAACGCTCCAAAAAGGCTTCTGGTTGCAGATGTCGCAACATTTCCATTGCGTTATCATCAATAAACAAAGGTAAGGCTGATAACAATGGTGCAAGGGCAATATCTTCAATATTGCTGAGGCTTACGTTGCCTTGCTGGTCACGCTGCGCTCGCCAACTAGAGGTAAACATATGCTCGTTGATGGCTAGCGCTAAATTATTAAAATTCATTAGCCAGCTGCCGTTCACTGGCTCAGCGTAAAGCTGCCCTCCCTGTATTTCTGCACTAATTTGCTGCTCATCCAGCTGCCAATCAAAACGACTATTCGACAAATCTAATTGCACGGACTCAATGGCTTTTTGTTTGATGCCTATCCACATCACAAAACTACCGCGACTGTCGGTGAGGGCGTAACGACTATCCAGCCACTTGCTCACCCATGGCGCCAGATCGAGTTCTTTTGCCTGCGCAAAAAAAGTACCACTCAACTCATCGTCATTACCGGTCAAATCGAGAATGAACGAGGCTGAATTTTTTGCGATGTCGGCAATTTGCATTTCACCAACACCTTGATGTCGGTCATCCTTGTTAACCCAAGAAAGTTCATCGATTAACACGGTTTGCTGTTTATTTGCCGTTAGCAATTCGATACTACCGTTGTTCACTGAGAATGATTGCAATTGCTGCAGAAACAGCCGCTCTAATGCATCAATGATGGGATAGTCAGATTCACTTTGGGTGATTAAGTTGAGGTCAACCGTCAGATGTAAACCATATAGATCGAATTTGTTTGACTGAATCTGGCGAGCTAGGACAGAGTGCCAAAAATCTACTTCAATCTCCGTTTCACTGATCGTGAGGCTCACAGGTGATTCGGTATTACGTGACAATTCAACATTTTGGAAAACGATGACCGGACCACTGCCACGCCAATTTGCACTGATACCGCCAATACTCAGCGAAGCGCCAAACTGCTCACTTAAATACTCTTCAAGAAATTGCTTCTGCTGATCCATATACGGAAGCGAAAGCCTGAGGACACTCAAGAAAACAGCAACCAGCACTAAACTAAGCGCTAATAGCGTCCATATTTTTCTGACAAGGTAAGCTAGATAAAACCGCGTAGATCGCATTAATTTTGGTCTAACTACATCATGACAACGTCAAATTGATCTTGGTTGTATAACAATTCGGTATGCACCTTTATTTGTTTACTCACAAACACTTCCAACTCTGCAAGCATGTGAGACTCTTCGCCCAATAATGCCTCACACACCGCAGGTGAAGCGTAAACCACAAATTTGTCCGCCGCGTAAGCTCGATTCACTCTGACAATTTCACGCATTATTTCAAAACACACAGTCTCCACTGTCTTGATCGATCCTCGGCCCTTACATACTGGACACTCACCACAGAGAATATGTTCCAAACTTTCTCGTGTTCTTTTGCGTGTCATCTCGATCAAACCCAAGGCAGTAAAGCCATGAATATTGATTTTTGCTCTATCTTTGGCGGTGGCTGCTTCGAGACTGTGTATCACTCGACGCTGATGGTCTTGGTCGACCATATCAATAAAATCAATGAGGATCATGCCACCAAGATTGCGCAAGCGCAGTTGTCGAGCAATGGCTAAGGTGGCTTCAATGTTGGTATTAAAAATCGTTTCTTCGAGATTGCGGTGCCCAACAAATGCTCCGGTATTAATGTCTATTGTGGTCATCGCTTCGGTTTGATCGATGATGAGGTAACCACCTGATTTGAGGTCAACACGCCGATCCAAAGAGCGTTGACACTCATTTTCGACGTCATATAGGTCGAATATGGGGCGGTCGCCAGGGTAATATTCTAATAGCCTATGTAACTCTGGCACGTATTCTTTCGTGAATTGTTGCAGCTCCTGCAACGACAATTTTGAGTCAATGCGGATTCGATCCAGCGTCGTACCAACAAAATCGCGCAGTACACGACGCGCCAAAGGTAAATCCTCATACAAAATATGGGATTTATTTTTCATGCGAGAACGAATTTTTTCCCATAGGCGCCGCAAAAAATCGGAATCTTGAGTGAGCTCTTGCTCTTTCACACCCTCTGCCGCGGTACGTAAAATAAAACCACCGTGTTCGCTACAGAAACCTTGCACCAGAGATTTTAGCCGCTCGCGCTCTGTTTCATCTTCAATACGCTGTGATACACCAACATGGGTAACACTTGGCATGAACACTAGGTATCTTGAGGGAATGGTGATATCGGTGGTCAGGCGGGCTCCCTTGGTGCCGATCTGATCTTTGACAACCTGAACCACGATGTTTTGACCGTCTTTGACTAACTCTCGAATATCACGTTTTTCTATATGAGTGGTGGAAACTTCCTCTTCTACCTCACTGTGGATGGCAATATCAGAGGCATGTAAAAATGCGGCTTTATCAAGACCAATATCGACAAAAGCTGCCTGCATACCGGGTAATACACGACTGACTTTTCCGCGATAGATGTTGCCTACCAAGCCGCGCTTAGTATGCCGTTCAATGTGTATTTCCTGCAAAATACCATTTTCAATTAAGGCTACTCGTGATTCTGAAGGGGTCACATTGATCAGTAGTTCAGCGCTCATGGAAATAGCCTATTTCGTTTAACAATTGTTTCGTTTCAAAAAGTGGCAAGCCAACGATGCCGCTGTAACTGCCATTTATATGCTCTACAAACTGACCGCCAAGACCTTGAATAGCATAACTACCCGCTTTATCTGCCGGCTCTCCGCTTAACCAATAATCATGCATTTGTTGGTCGGTGAGGAGCGCAAAGCGCACTAAACTGGTAACAATGCAACTTACTTGACGTTCAGCTATGGTCACTGCCACAGCCGTTAACACTCGGTGAGTATGACCCGACAATAAAGTTAACATGCGTATCGAGTCTGACTGACTTTGCGGTTTACCCAGAATTTGATCGTCAATAACCACAACCGTATCGGCACCTAAAACTGGCTCATCACCTTGGGCAATTATCCAGCCTCGTTGTGATTTTTCTTGGGCCAAACGCAATACATAATTTTGTGCTGATTCATCTGAAAGCGGGCTTTCGTCAATATCCACTGGCAGTATTTTAAACGGGATACCGATCTGCTTTAGAAGCTCTGCTCGGCGTGGAGATTGTGAGGCGAGCACTACCATGGCTAATCAGTTGATCCTTAGTTGGCGACGCAGTTTCCGTAACAACCAAAACAGCCAAGGCCAAAGTAACATTGAGCTTAAAACTGGCCACATGTAAGTAAAAAGAAAATACACGTCAGTCAGCATGTGTTGTAACCAGAATAAAATCAGGTTGTAAAACGCCGACATGATGCCCATGACCATGGCTTGTTGCCAAACAGAGTAGTTGCGCAAGCGTTGATAGTTGGCTGCTAATACATAAATACTCAGGCACATAGCAAAACTATGCTCACCCAAACTTGTGCCTAACAGAATGTCGAGGGTCAAACCAACAATGAAGGCTAAACCAACATTCACTCTGTGGGGCAAAGCCAAGGTCCAGTAACTTAAAACGAGTAATACCCAGTCCGGACGATAGAGATCGACAAAGCCAGGCATCGGCATAATTTGTAATACCAGGGCACAGATAATGCTCAGCGCTATCGTGTAGTGTTTAAATATCATGGGTTCACCGACTCCTCTGGTGATTCAGAGGTTGTGCCTGGCGTTTCTTCAAACCAAAGTAACAATAAATATTTTAGTCGATCCAGTTGAGCAATGGGTTTTGCCTTAACTTGGGCAAAAGGACGAGTTTCATCGCGAACAATTGTAGTGACAGTAGCAACCGGATACCCTTCTGGAAAGACTTTGCCTAAACCAGATGAGAGTAACATATCACCAACTTGTAAATCGGTGCTATGCGGCACATGTTGGATATCAAGTTCATCTAAACTACCTGTACCGGATACCACCAAACGCACGTTGTTGCGGGCAACCCGAACAGGAATAGCGTGGGTGACATCAGCAATGAGCAACACTCGACTGTTTGTCGAACTAACTTGCATGATTTGCCCAACTATTCCATTTTCATCAAGTACGGCCTGCCCTTCATATACGCCATTGAGTGCTCCCTTGTTGATGACCACCTGATGACTATATGGATTATTGTCAACCGCCATTAACTCAGCGACAACTTTGCGGGTGTTGGTTTTAACCGGTGAGTTGAGTAAACGTCGTAAACGTTCATTTTCGGCCTGCAAAAAGGTCATTCTCTGCAGTTGCTCACTCATTAGGGTCGCTTGCAAAGTTAACTTGGCATTATCGTCTAATAAACGTTGGTGCGACGCTAAGCGTGCTGCACTTGCATTGAGCATTTCACCTGGCAGGTTGGCCAAATATTGCAACGGACTCACAAGAGAATTGAGGTAGACGCGGGTACTGCTAAAACTATTGAATTTGTGATCTAACACAATAAGGGCAACCGACAACAAAAGTGCTAGTGCAAGTCTATGTTGTAGAGAGGGACCACTGGTAAAAATAGGGTTCATATTACGGCGCCAAGAAGGCGGCGACACCCTTCAGTGCGCCACCATTAATTAAAAGTTATTCGTAGCTAAATAAATCGCCCCCATGCAGATCGATCATTTCGAAGGCTTTACCACCGCCACGAGCTACACAAGTTAATGGGTCATCCGCTATGACAACAGGGATCCCTGTTTCTTCCATTAATAACTTGTCTAGATCTTTTAATAGAGCACCACCACCGGTAAGCACCATGCCGCGCTCTGAAATATCCGACGCCAATTCTGGGGGAGATTGTTCGAGGGCGACCATCACAGCGGATACAATCCCGGTTAATGGCTCTTGCAAGGCTTCTAATATTTCATTGCTATTCAACGTAAAACTACGCGGAACGCCTTCAGCTAGATTTCGTCCCCGTACTTCAATTTCTTTAACTTCTTCACCAGGATAAGCAGCACCAATTTCATGTTTAATGCGTTCTGCTGTGGCTTCACCAATCAATGAGCCGAAGTTACGACGAATATAAGAAATAATCGCCTCATCAAATTTATCACCACCGATGCGCACAGAAGACGAATAAACAATACCGTTTAACGAGATGATGGCCACTTCTGTGGTACCGCCACCAATATCAACTACCATAGAACCTGTTGCTTCAGAAACGGGCAAACCAGAGCCGATCGCTGCCGCCATAGGTTCATCAATCAAAAACACTTCGCGCGCGCCAGCGCCCAGCGCTGATTCACGAATTGCACGTCGCTCTACCTGAGTAGAACCACAGGGTACACACACCAACACACGAGGGCTTGGACGTAAAAAGTTATTATCGTGAACTTGTTTAATAAAATGCTGTAACATTTTTTCAGTTACATAAAAGTCAGCGATAACGCCATCTTTCATTGGTCTGATGGCTTTGATATTACCAGGCGTTCTACCTAACATGCGTTTTGCATCGTGACCAACGGCTGCAACACTCTTCGGACCACCGGCTCTTTCTTGACGAATCGCTACGACAGAAGGTTCGTTAAGTACAATACCTTTGTCTTTAATATAAATGAGGGTATTTGCCGTACCGAGGTCAATGGATAAATCGTTGGAAAACATTCCCCGAAGTTTTTTGAACATGGAGTAAACCGCATCCTAGTGGGTAATTTAAATAATGCGCAACTTTACCAATAGCCCTCTGAATGGGCAAGCAAACAGCGCGATCTAGCTAATAAAAACTGAGTTTTGGCTTATTAAAATTAAAAACTCAGTGAATAGACTACTGAACATTTGTAGATAGGCCATAAGTAAAAATATATTACTCAGCCAATAAAAGAGAAAGTGGGCCACATCTGTTCAAACGTGACAAATAATGCTTTTACTGCACTTAATTTTAGGCATGAAAATAAACCACCCGATTAGATAGTTTTGTTGTAATTGGGGTGAAGACAGAAGCTTTTGCGAAGCGTATCTTTGCCCGTATGAACGACCGACAATGATGTCGGGCTGGGTAGTTCACCAGGGAAGGGTTGATACTCGATAGCCAGAATAACAGGCATAAAAAAGCCACCCGATTAAGGTGGCTTTGTTCTAATTGGGCGCCTGGGTAAGGCTGGTATGTTTAGCAACGCAGTGGCGCCCAGCCGCGCGACACGCCAAGGAAGGCGTGGCTGGGTGACCGTCATCATGGACCTGTTAATGACGCTGTCTGAACATCCTTGCTGGACGACCGCGGG